>CALQEM020000030.1:0-23008 GCA_943329595.2 Bifidobacterium breve | reverse complement strand
GGTGGGCCGAAGGCGGGCGCTCGGGTCGGACGCGTCGGACACGTCGAAGAAGCGAAACAGGCCGTGTCGCAGCGCGGGAAAGTCGGCGGTGATCGTTTCGCGCGCGCTGAGCAGCCCGTCTGCGTCAAGGGTGAGGTCGGCGCGGTAGTTCGTGATGGTCACTGGGTCGATCTCAACGTCGGACGAGGAGGAGCCCGAGCTAGCGAGCACCGGCAACAGGAGCGCGCAAGTTGTCACGATGAGGAGGAGTAGCACGGTGAAGACTCGCTTCATCATTCCTCCGAGTTTGTTTGTCACTCCACAGGCTACGCCTCGGCCCCATGCATTCCGGTATCCCTCGCCTAGGAAATCGCTGAGGACCGACCCGCTGGTCGAGGTGTGGCAGGGGTGCCAGGCGTTCCAGGGGTGCGAGGCGTCGAGCGACTCAGCCCGTCATTACCGTGGCGTCGTTCTGGCGCCGCAGCAAAGCGGTGATCTCCTCGGCCGACTCGGGCGCCCCGGAGAGGTAGCCCTGATAGGCGTCGCACCCGGCGCGGATCACGGCCAGCCGCTGCTCCTCGACCTCAATTCCCTCAGCGACGGTGAGTAGGCCCAATGCATGGGCGAGGTCGACGATGCCGTGGACGAGTGAGTTGCTCTTGGGCGTATCGAGGATTCGGGCGATGAACGACTTGTCGATCTTGAGGATGTCGACGGGAAAACGCTGCAGGTAGGCGAGTGAGGAGTATCCGGTTCCGAAGTCGTCGACGCTGATCCACACTCCTAGGCGGCTGAGCTCCTGCAGCATGAGGGTTGCGGCCTCGGGCTCGCGCATCAGCGAGCTCTCGGTGAGCTCGAGCACGAGGCGTGAGGGTTCGAGCTGGTTGGTGGCGAGGCACTCAGCGACGTGAAGGGCGAGAGCCGGATCGGTGAGCTGCCGGGTCGAGAGGTTGACTGCCATGCTGAAACCCGGCCCGGTGATGGCGCTCCACTCGGCGGCCTGGCGACAGGCCTCCTCGAGAACCCACGCGCCGATCTCGACGATGGCCCCACTCTCCTCGGCGGCGTCGATGAACTCGAGCGGTCCGATGAGCCCGCGCTGGGGGTGCTGCCACCGCACCAGCGCCTCGACGCCGATGACCCGGTTGCTTTCGCAACTGAGTTGAGGCTGGTAGAGCAGGCGGAGCTCATTCCTGATCACCGCGGTGCGCAGTGACATGCTGAGCTCGAGCCGACCTGCTACCTCGTCGCGCATGGAACTGTCGAACACCGCGATGCGGTTGCGCCCGAGGTCCTTGGCCCGATACATCGCGGTATCTGCGTCTCGCAGGAGGTCATCGGCATCGCGGTTGGAGGCCCTCACGTTGCCCGAACTGACCACCACTCCGATGCTCGCCCCGAACCACATGTCGACGCCGCCGACCTGCATGGGCGCGTTGACAGCCTCGCGGAGCCGATCGGCCACCTCACTCGCGTCGGCCTCGCCATGGATGTCCTCGAGCACCACCACAAACTCGTCTCCTCCGAACCGGGTGACGCTGTCGGTGGCCCGGCTCACTGACTGCAGGCGTCTGGCCACCGACACGATGACCTGGTCACCCGCGGCGTGGCCGAGTGTGTCGTTGAGCACCTTGAACTGGTCGAGGTCGCAGAACAGCACTCCGACCTTCGTGCCCGAGCGGGCGGCCCGCTGGAGCGCGAGGGCGAGTCTGTCGGTGAGCAGCATTCGGTTGGGCAGTCCCGTGAGAGCGTCGTGTGTCGCCCGGTGCGACAGTTGCCGCTCAAGTGCGGTGCGCCAACTGATGTCGACCTGGCTCACGAGCGCTCCGCCGTGGGGGAGCGGAACGGCACTGAGGCTGAAGGAGCGGTCGGTGTGGGCCAGCATCATGTCGTAGTCCATCTCGAACGACTGCATGCGCCCGGCCAGCACACTGCTGACTCCCGCCAGAGTTTGGTGGGCCCAGCGGTGGTTCAGAGAGGCATTTCGCATCTGCTCGATGTAGTTGTCACCCACTGCAATCGCGACAACGTCATCGGAGTGGGACTCGTGGAATTCCTTCCAGGCGGCGTTCGTCGCCAGCACAGTTCCGGTGGCATCGATGACGAGGGTCAGGCTGGGGAGTGCGTTGAGCACCGACTGGGCCAGATCGCCCTTCCACTCAGCCTCTGGAGTTGATGGCACGAGGGTGAGGTCTGACGCCGCACCGCGGCCAGTGGCGTCGGGGTCACCCATTGCACACCTCACTGAGTCGACAACTATCCATCACCTCTCATCGGCAGAGTGGGTCCGTTCCATGAGGGGAATGCCACCGAACGAGCTGTTCGGGGAGCCGAACCCCTGCCTCGGTGGAGGTTTCGAGGTGAGGAGGCGAGTGGGCGGCCTCGACCCGTGATCGTTAGTGAGCGCCCGCAGCGGCGAACCGCTGACGTGAGGCCATGATCTCGGCCTCGGCCTCGACCCGGCCGGTCCACGTGGCGCCCTCGACCGACTTTCCGGGCTCGAGGTCCTTGTACACCTCGAGGAAGTGCTGCACCTCGAGCCGGTCGAACTCGGGCATGTGATGGATGTCTCGGATGTGCTCCTTGCGCGGGTCGCCCGCGGGCACACACATGACCTTGTCATCGCCACCGGCCTCGTCGGTCATGCGGAACATTCCCACGGCGCGGCAGCGGATCAGGCAGCCGGGAAAGGTCGGCTCGTCGAGTAGCACGAACGCGTCGAGGGGGTCGCCGTCGAGGCCGAGCGTGCCGTCGACGAAGCCGTAGTCATGCGGGTAGCGGGTCGAGGTGAACAGCATGCGGTCGAGCCGGATGCGCCCGGTGGTGTGGTCGACCTCGTACTTGTTACGACTGCCCGCGGGGATCTCGACCAGCACGTCGAATTCCATGGGTTCCATGTGGATCTCCTCGAGAGGTCAATGGCGTGCAACGATTGCTCTCGCATTCTGTAGCAACGGCGCCGCTTCCGCCTCAGCGCCACCCGCGCTGCCCGGCGATCGGCCCTTTCTGGCGTACTCTCAGGAGGTGACCCGTCGTCCCGCCGCAGCAGTTCGTCGTGCTGTCTCACTTCTTGTGGGGCTGGTCGCCGTGGCCGTGGTGGGCTCGACGTCACTGACCGGTGCGGCCGCAAATTCGGCGTCGGCTGCCCCCGGGATTCTGGTCCCGCCGATTGGCGCACCCGTGGTGCTGACTCCCGTGGCGGTCGAGGGCTCCACCGCAAAAGCGCCGGTATCAGCCAAGGTGGCCGCGGCGGTGGCACCATCGATGGACTCGGGGGCGTGGGACTCGGTATCGGCGATGGTGCTTGACCCCGCCAACGGACGGGTGCTCTACGACTCGTTGGGAAGCCTCTCGGTAACCCCGGCGTCGACCCTCAAGATCGTGACATCGCTCTCAGTGCTCACCGCGGTCGGTCCTGACACCCGACTGCGCACCCGTGTGGTGCTCGACGGATCTCGCGTGGTGCTCATCGGTGGCGGTGACGCAACCCTCACGCGCAGCAGTTCTACGATTGCCGGAACGGCGACGGCCTCGGTCGACAGCCTCGCCGAGAAGACGGCTGCCGCTCTGCGCAGCAAGGGAATCACGTCGGTCAGCGCGCGCTACGACGACAGTCTCTTCAGCGGGCCGAGTATTTCGCCAGCGTGGAACCCATCGCTGGTCGAGTCGGGTGTCGTGGCCCCCGTCTCGGCCCTGTCGGTCGACCAGGGCCGAGAGTCGGTGGGCTCCGACGACCGGGTCACCGATCCGGCGGAGTCGGCAGCGAGCTACTTCGCCGCACGCCTCGCTGCTGAGGGCATCAGGGTCAGGGGTGATGTGTCGAGGCAGTTGGCGCCGGCCGGAGTTGCCGACCTCGCGATGGTGCTATCGCCTGAGATCTCGGTCATCGTCAACTACACCCTGACCGAGTCCGACAACGATGTTGCTGAGGCACTGGCTCGCCTAGCCGGAGAGGCCCTCGGCGGCGCTGCCTCGTTCACGGGAGGAGCGAACGCTGCCCGGCGCGTGCTGAAGGCCTACGGTATTCCCACCGAAGGGCTGTCAATCAGCGATGGCAGCGGACTGTCACGCGACGACAGCATCGAGCCGGTCACCCTGGTGCGAACCTGGGAGGCCATCGTCACCGAGCGCGTGCCCCAGGGCCTGAGAGTGCGTGGCCCGGTCGGCTGGGCGGTGGCGGCCGGAGTTCCGGTTGCTGGATTCACCGGCAGCCTCGAGAAGCGCTTCTCCACCGAGTCCACCAGCGGCGCTCACGGAATCGTGCGTGCCAAGACGGGCACTCTGACCGGAGTCTCGAGTCTGTCTGGGTTCGTGCGCGACCGCGACGGCCGGCTGCTGGTGTTCGCAGCCCTCGCCACGGGGGTTCCCGACACCGATAGTGCGCGCTACGAGCTCGACCGCTTCGCCGCGGCACTGGCGAAGTGTGGCTGCGGGTCGTCCTGACTGACTCCCGAAGATGTGGCGCTGCGGCGTAGGGTCAGACAGTGGCCACGGTGATCGATTGGAACCTCGCGGCGAGCGTCGGCGTGCAACTTGCCTCCTCCGGCCCCGTGGTCACTCCCCGCCAGGCCCGCGACGTGGTGTCCGAGCTGCGCGAGGCCGCCGCCGCCGCTGTGGCGCCGGTCGCCGGGGCTACCGGGCTGGCCTGTCCGCCCGACACCGCGGACACCCTCGTGGTCGACCGCTCGGAGTGGATCAGAAGCAATGTTCGAGGGCTCGAGTCTGCCGTAGGGCCCACCCTCGACAGGCTGGCGTCGCAGGGCGGACGCTCGAGCAGGGCGGTCGCGTCGATCGGCGCGCGCGCCACGGGGGTGCAGCTCGGAGCCGCGCTGGCCTACATGTCGGGCAAGGTTCTGGGCCAGTTCGAGGCCTTCCGTCCGCCCGGCACCGCCCCCCGACTGCTACTGGTGGCACCTAACATTCTTCTTGTCGAGCGGAGCCTCGGGGTCGACCCTGCCGACTTCCGGCTCTGGGTGGCGCTGCATGAGGAGACTCACCGAGTGCAGTTCGGGGCGGTCCCGTGGCTCGCCCACCACCTCCTGGGCGAGGTCACAGCGCTGCTCGACCTCGCCGAGGTGAGGGGCGACGATGTGCTGGCACGCCTAGTCTCCGGAGCGCGCTCGGTGGGGGCGGGCGGCTCGCTCGTTGAGGTGCTGCAGTCGCCCGAGCAGCGAGTGGTCCTGAACCGGCTCACGGCCGTGATGTCGCTGCTCGAGGGCCATGCCGACCACGTCATGGACGTCGCAGCCCCTGCACTCATCCCGTCGCTCAACGACATCCGCGAGCGCTTCGACCACCGGCGCAACTCGCCGAACGTCATCGAGGGACTCGTGCGCCGCCTTCTCGGCCTCGATGCAAAGCTCCGGCAGTACTCCGACGGTGCGGCCTTCGTACGCGCCACGGTGGCGGAGGCTGGTATGTCGGGCTTCAACGAGGTGTGGCGCTCACCGGAGTCACTTCCGACCCTCGCGGAGATACACGACCCAAGCGTGTGGCTGCGGCGCACAGCGGAGCAGCGGTCGTTCGCGTGACCCGTGCCCTGACCGAGGTGCGGAACGCTGTCCGTGACTGTGTGGCCGACCTCCCGACCTCGTCGCCCGTGGTCGTGGCGTGCTCGGGAGGACCCGACTCGGTGGCGCTCGCCGCAGCGACCGCCTGGGTGTGCGTGCGCCAGGGTCGCCAGGCGGCGGCGGTCGTCGTCGACCACAACCTTGTGGTGGGCTCCGCACAAGTCGCGGCGACGGCGGCAGAACTCTGCTCCTCGCTGGGGCTCGAGCCGGCGCTGGTGCGCCGAGTCGACGCGCGTGCCCGCCCCGGGGGGCCAGGTCCCGAGGCGGCTGCCCGCGACGCACGGTACGCCGCGCTCTTCGCTGTCGCGGCCGAGCTTCACGCGGGTGCGATTCTGCTGGGCCACACCCTCGACGATCAGGCCGAGACTGTGCTTCTGGGCCTTGCCAGGGGTTCGGGGGCCCGATCGCTGGCGGGAATGCGGCCGAGCAACGGTCTGGTGCGACGGCCGCTACTGGGTATCGGACGTGAGACCGTGCGTCGTTCGGCCTACGACGCCGGGCTTGTGAGCGTCGACGACCCCCAGAACTCCGACCCTCACTTCACCCGGGTTCGGGTGCGCGACGTCGTGCTACCGACGCTCGAGCGCGAACTCGGGCCCGGAATCGCCGAGGCGCTTGCTCGCACCGCTGACCTGGTGCGCGATGACGCCGACCTGCTCGACTCACTGGCAGGTGACGAGCTCGCCCGTTTGGGAGAGACCCCCCTGGTCGTGGAGATGCGCGCGCTTGCCCCTGCCCTCCGCACGCGAGTGATCCGGTCGCTCATCATTGAGGCGGGCTGCCCCGCGGGTGATCTCACGCGCGGGCACGTGCTGGCGGTTGATCACCTGCTCTGCGAGCCGCGTGCCCGCGGACCGGTTCACCTGCCCGACGGGTACGTCGCGCGTCGAGCCCCGCGAGCAGGTGGCAGACTCAGTATTGAGCGGGACCCACTCCCGCGCGACCGCGCGACGAAGGAGCCCTGATGGATGTCTCGGACGTAAGTGGTGACATCCGAGAGGTGCTCCTCGACGAGGCGAGCATCGAGGCTCGCATCGTCGAACTCGCCGCTGAGGTCGATCGTGACTACTCCGATCGACCCCTCTTGATGGTGGGCATCCTCAAGGGGGCCACCATCGTGATGGCTGATCTCGCTCGGGCCATGCACACCCACGTCGAGCTCGACTGGATGGCGGTGTCCTCGTATGGGTCGGGCACCAAGAGCTCCGGGGTGGTGCGCATCCTCAAGGATCTCGACCGCGACGTGTCCGGCCGCGATCTGCTGGTGGTCGAGGACATCCTCGATTCCGGGCTCACGCTGTCGTGGCTCCTCGCCAACCTTCGCTCGCGAAATCCCGCCTCGGTCGAGGTGCTCACGCTGCTTCGCAAGCCCGACGCGCTGAAAGTTGACGTCCCGGTGAAGTACGTAGGATTCGATATCCCCAACGAGTTCGTGGTCGGCTTCGGCCTCGACTACGACCAGAGGTATCGCAACCTCCGGGTGGTGGCCACCCTCGAGCCGCACGTCTACGGCGGCTGAGGGAACAAGCGAGCGGCCCCGCGGCGTTCCTCCTCCGTGACGGCTATCGGGTGCAACCGGTGTGACTGGCCCGACCGGGGCCGGGCAGGTGTCCCCGTCTCGGTGTACCGTCGTAGTACGACCTGCCCACTGAGGAGGATTGGGGCCTCCGGCCCCCCATTATGAAACCGTCCAAGTTCTTCCGCGGCCCGATCTTCTGGGTCATCACAGCCGTGGCCCTCGTGCTGCTCGGCACGAGCCTCATGACCGGCATGTCTGGACCCAAGGCCGTCGATACCTCGGAGGCGATCGCGAGCATCAACGCCAACCAGGTCACCTCCGCGCTCATCATCGACAACGACCAGACGATCACCCTCACGCTTGCCGACGGCACCACGCAGAAGGCCCAGTACGTATCGGGGCAGGGGCTCTCCCTCCAGCAGTTGCTGCAGTCCAAGGTCACTGAGGGGCAGATCAAAGACGGCTACAACGTTCAGGCCCCGCAGGACAACATTCTGATGTCCATCCTGCTGTCGCTGATTCCCGTTGCGCTGGTGCTACTCCTGCTCTTCTTCTTCATGAACCAGATGCAGGGCGGCGGCTCGCGCATCATGAATTTCGGCAAGACCAAGGCCAAGGCCGTGAGCAAAGACATGCCGAAGACCACGTTCGCCGATGTGGCAGGGGCCAATGAGGCGGTCGAGGAACTCGAGGAGATCAAGGATTTCCTCGAGGACCCAGCCAAGTTCCACGCGGTGGGCGCGAAGATTCCCAAGGGTGTGCTCCTCTACGGTCCGCCCGGCACAGGCAAGACACTCCTGGCCCGGGCCGTCGCAGGAGAGGCCGGAGTCCCCTTCTTCGCCATTTCGGGCTCGGACTTCGTCGAAATGTTCGTCGGAGTCGGGGCCAGCCGGGTTCGCGACCTTTTCGAGCAGGCCAAGGCCAACGCCCCGGCCATCATCTTCATCGACGAGATCGACGCCGTGGGCCGTCACCGCGGCGCCGGACTAGGCGGCGGTCACGACGAGCGTGAACAGACCCTCAACCAGATGCTCGTCGAAATGGACGGTTTCGACGTCACGGGCGGCGTCATCTTGATCGCGGCAACCAACCGCCCCGACATCCTCGACCCCGCGCTGCTGCGGCCCGGTCGGTTTGACCGCCAGATTGCGGTCGAGAGCCCCGACCTCATCGGCAGGGCGGCGATCCTCAAGGTCCACTCGGCGGGCAAGCCCCTCGCCGCCGACGTCGACCTCGTGTCGGTCGCCCGACGAACGCCAGGCTTCACCGGCGCCGATCTCGCCAACGTGCTCAACGAGGCCGCGCTGCTCACCGCGCGCACGGGCAACCAGCTCATCGACAAGGACGCCATCGACGAGGCCATCGACCGGGTCATCGCGGGCCCCCAGAAGCGCACCCGCCTGATGAATGAAAAGGAGCGGCTCATCACCGCTTATCACGAGGGTGGGCACGCCATGGTGGCCGCAGCGCTACCGAACAACGACCCGGTGCACAAGATCACGATCCTGCCCCGCGGACGTGCGCTCGGCTACACGATGGTGCTCCCCGAAGCCGACAAGTACTCCACCACGCGCAACGAGATGCTGGGTCAGCTGGCCTACATGCTCGGCGGCCGCGCCGCCGAGGAGATGGTCTTTCACGACCCCACCACCGGTGCGAGCAACGATATCGAGAAGGCCACGGCAGTAGCCCGCGCGATGGTTACCCAGTACGGCATGACCGAGCGTCTGGGCGCGGTGCGATATGGCAAGGCCGAGGGGGAGGTGTTTCTCGGTCGCGACTACGGTCACCAGCGCGATTACTCCGAGGAGGTGGCCGCGGCCATCGACGAGGAGGTGCGCATCCTCATCGAGACCGCGCACCAGGAGGCCTACGAGATTCTCGTCGAGAATCGCGACGTGCTCGACACCCTGGTCGTCGAGCTGCTCGAACGGGAAACCCTCGACAAGGACGACGTGGCGCGCATTTTCGAGCCGCTCTCGCTGCGGCCGCACCGCCCGGCCTGGACCGGCTCGGCCCGGCGGGCTCCCAGCGAGCGCGGACCCGTTCCCTTCGTGCCGAGTCGATACTCGCTCACCCATGGCAACGGCAATGGCAATGGCAACGGCAACGGTGCTGGGCCCTCGGATGGGCACGCGCTGGAAGCCACCGACACGTCGTCTGCCTCCTCGGAAGAGTCGCCGGCATGATCGCCGAGTTCGACCATGCACGCGCAGAGGCCGCGGTGCGCGAGCTGCTCATCGCCGTGGGCGAAGATCCCACGCGCGAAGGTCTCATCGAAACTCCTGCGCGCGTGGCCCGCGCGTACGCCGAGGTGTTCGCAGGACTCCGGCTCGACGCCGCCGATGTGCTCACCACCACCTTCGCCAGCGACCACGATGAGTTGGTGCTGGTGCGCGACATTGAGGTGTTCTCCACGTGCGAGCATCACCTCGTTCCCTTTCACGGGGTCGCTCACGTGGGCTATATCCCGGGCCCCGACGGCCGCATCACCGGACTCTCCAAGCTGGCCCGGCTGGTCGACGTGTTCGCCAAGCGGCCGCAGGTGCAGGAGCGCCTCACCACCCAGGTTGCCGACTCGCTCATGCAGATCCTCCAGCCGCGCGGAGCCATCGTGGTCATCGAGTGCGAGCACCTCTGTATGTCGATGCGAGGGGTGCGCAAGCCAGGGGCTCGAACCCTCACCTCGGCGGTGCGGGGGCAACTCCGCGACTCGGTCACCCGGGCCGAGGCGATGTCGCTGATCCTTGGCCGGTGAGGCACCCGGTAGGCCTGCCCACGCGGCTGGCCGAACTCGATCGCACCCTGGTGTGGGGCGTCCTGAACGTGACGCCTGACTCGTTCAGCGACGGCGGCCAGTGGGAGTCCCAGTCGAGCGCAATCGCCCACGGACTCGAGTTGGCGTCGGGCGGGGCCGACATTGTCGACATCGGTGGCGAGTCCACGCGCCCCGGGGCGCGCAGGATCGACGTCGACGACGAGTTGCAGCGGGTGATCCCGGTGGTGCGGGCGCTCGTAGCCGACGACGTCGTGGTCAGCGTCGACACGATGCACAGCGAGGTGGCTGAGGCCGCAGTTGTTGCCGGGGCCTCGATCGTCAACGACGTGTCGGGCGGTCTGGCCGACCCGAGGATGCTGGGGGTGATGGCCGGTCTCGGCGTTCCGTACGTGATCATGCACTGGCGCGGCCACAGCGCCAACATGGACGAACTGGCCACCTACGACGACGTGGTCGCGGAGGTGAGCGCCGAACTGAAGGCGCGGGTCGATGCCGCGTGCGAGGCCGGCGTCGACCTTGGTTCCATCGTGCTTGACCCGGGGCTTGGCTTCGCTAAGCAGGTGCGCCACAACTGGCCGCTGCTGGCCGGTCTCGACGCGCTTAACCCGCTGGGACTCCCGGTGGTGGTGGGTGCGTCGCGCAAACGATTCCTGGGGGCGCTGCTCGCCGACGCGTCAGGGGGTCCGCGCTCCGTCGACCAGCGCGACGACGCCACGCACGCCGTGTCGGCCATCGCCGCGAGCGAGGGAGTGTGGAGTGTTCGAGTGCACGACGTGCGTGGTTCGGCTGACGCTGTCCGCGTGGGCGCGGCCTGGCGGACAGCCCGCTCGGGCGGCCAGCGATGAGCGCGCCTCCTGATCGCATCGCGCTCACCGGGCTGCGGGCCTTCGGCTATCACGGTGTGCTCGAGCACGAGCGGCGCGACGGCCAGGAGTTCGTGGTCGACGTCGTGCTGCACGTTGATACACACCTCGCTGCTGAGACCGACGACCTCGCCCACACCATCAACTACGCCGACGTGGCCGACCAGGTGCACGCACTGATCACCGGAGATCCCGCCGACCTAATCGAGACCCTGGCCGCCCACATCGCTGCGGCCTGCCTCACCGATACGCGGGTGGGGCGGGTCGAGGTTACGGTGCACAAGCCGTCGGCGCCGGTGGAGGTCACCTTCGCCGACATCAGCGTGAGCATTGTTCGCACCCAGGCGGGAACCGACTCGGCATGACCCGCCGCGTCGCCCTCGGGCTCGGCGCCAACCTTGGTGACGCTCGAGGCACCGTTACTGCCGCCATCGTCGCGCTGTCGGATGATCCCGCTCTGGTGAACCCCCGTGCGTCAAGCCTCTACCGCACCAGCCCGGTGGGTGGTGTTGACCAGCCCGACTTCGTCAACGCCGTGGTCGTGGCCGACACCGAAATAGGTCCCGACGAGCTGCTGGCCATGGCCATGGCGCTCGAGCAGCGGTATGGGCGCGTGCGTGAGGTGCACTGGGGGCCGCGCACCCTCGATGTCGACGTGCTGGCACTGGGCGAGCTCGAGTCGGCTGACCCGCGCATCGTGCTGCCACACCCGAGGGCCCACCAGCGCGCCTTCGTGCTCGTGCCGTGGTCGGAGGTCGACCCCGATGCCGCGCTGGGTGCGTGGGGCACGGTTGCGAAACGATTAGAAGACCTCCCTGCGGTCGAGCGCGACGATGTGCGATTGCTCGACCAGGAGTCGCTATGAGGCCCACGAAGGGCACGCTGCTGGCAGCGCTCGCGGTGCTTGCCTGCGCGGTGGGCTGGGGGCTGTCACTGCTCTGGGAGACCGTCACCGGGCGGTACCTGCCGGTTCCCTGGACCACGGGCGCCGCGCTGGCCCTGCTGGCCGCCGCCCTGCTCATCTGGGCCCTGCTGGTGCGACCTCGCCTCAAGCATCATGAGGGAGCCCGGCCGCTGGAGGCCATCGTGGCGGCGCGCACCGCGGCACTGGCGATGGCGGCCTCGCGCACCGGAGCGCTCGCCGGAGGCGTCTACCTCGGAATCGGGCTGTCATTCGTGTCGCGATTCGCGCAGGAGTCCGGTCGCGACCGTGTGGTCTCCTGCACCTTCTCGGTGGTGGCATCGGTGGCCGTGGTGGTGGTGGCGCTGTGGCTTGAGCGGCTGTGCCGGGTGCCTGAGCCGCCCGATGACCCCGGCCTCGGCACCGGCGGACCGGTGCCCGGCTAGAGTCGGCGCATGACCGACCCCACCCTGGAAAATGTCCCCTACCCCGAACTTCGAGATCGGGCCTTCCACCGTGCCGAGCGTCGCCTCGACGTCTCGTTCTTCCTCGGGCTCATGGCGCACACCCCGTCGATGGAGCAGATGGCCGACGAGGGCGGCTCACTGGGCGAGGCGGGCGGGTCGATCATCGACTCGATCCGCTCGGCCCGCGAGGCCTTCACCGACGACCCAGGTGACCTCGAGCCGCTCTTTCGCGCCGTGTTTGTCGACTACCTGACCCGCCACCCCGACTAGCGTGGCGGCCCAGCCCCCCGTTGTGCCCGCTGCAGCGGGCGAGTTCGGCTCGTCGTACCTTGACCACAGCCGTGAGGGCAAGGGGCAGGGAGGCTTCTACCTGCTGGGTCTGCTCGTGATTCTGATGGCGTGGCTCATTGCCGGGTCGATCGTGACCGGACTCCTCGCAACAGCCCTGACCGGCAGCGTCGAGGCGGTGGGCGCTAGCGACTGGCAGCGGCTGATCATCGACCTGCTGCCGTTCTCGCTGCTGGCGATCGGTGTGCTGCTCGCCGTGCGGCTGGTGCTGGGCCGATCGGCACGCACGGTGGTGACGGGGCGCCCTCGTGTGTCGATCCGTCGTATCCTCGCCGGAGCGGGCGTGTATGCCGGCCTGCTGGCGGTGACCTCGACGGTCGACGCGCTGCTGCACCCGGGAGCCTACGTGCTGACCTGGGACCCAGCACGCTTCTTTCCGGTCGCCGTGGTGGTGCTGCTGCTCATCCCGGTTCAGGCGTCGGCCGAGGAGCTCCTCTTCCGGGGTTACATCGTGCAGTGGACCAGCCTGGCCACCGACCGTCCGGGGCGACGCATGGCGCCGATACCCAGACTCTGCGTGCTGGCCTCGGTCAGCGGACTGGTGTTCGCCCTCCCGCACTTGGCCAATCCGGAGGCGCGGGGGGCCGAGCTCTACGCGTGGCTCGTGTGGTTCATCCTCGGGGCTGGGTGGGCGTGGGTCAGCGTGCTCGACGGGAGGATTGAATTGGCCATCGGCGCCCACATCGCCAATAACGTGTTCGCCGTCTTGATCGTGGGGTACTCGGCGAGCGTGATTCCGACCGCCGGCGTCTGGACCACCTCCGTGCTCGACTTTCCTTTGATGATCGCGTCTACCGCGGCGGTGGCTGTGGCCTTCGCGCTGATTACTTGTCGACGTCTCCGACCACGATCGGGAACGAGCTAAGAATCGCAGCGGCATCGTCGACCCGGTGGCCCAGCATCGCGGTGGCCAGCAGGGGGGCGTGCGCAAGCGAGGGCGTTCGCAGCGCGTAGCGGTGTGGCACGCGATCGCCCCGCGACTCGAGCAGTGCGCCCGCTGCGCCACAGGGGGTCTCGAGCCACTGCAGGCTCGAGCCCACGGGCACGCGCAGTACTTTGGGCAAGCTGATACTGACGGCCCCCCCGGTGTCGGCAAGCTGGCCTGAGAGGTGGTGGGCGAGCCGGAGCCCAGCCCGAAGCTCGGCTGTCATGAGGACCAGGCGCCCGACGGCATCTCCGGATTCCTGGCCGGGCGCGGGCGCGGGCACGGGCAGGAGGTCGAGTGCGCCAGCGTAGGCGGGCTCGTCGCGTCGAAGGTCGCGGGACACTCCGCTCGCGCGGCCGACCACCCCTGACGCTCCGTGCCCGAGGGCAAGGTCGGGGGTGATCACACCGAGGCCGGTGCATCGCCCGACGAACTCGGGGGTTGTCACCGCTGCCTCGAAACGCGGCACGGTGTCGCGGTCGATGGCTGCGCAGAGTTCGGTCGTGTGGTCGAGCCACTCGGGCGGCGCGTCGTGATGGACCCCGCCGACCACGGCGTAGGTCACGTGCATACGCGCGCCGGTGAGAGCCTCGATGTGACGAACGATGCGCTCTCGCTGCTGCGCGGCCTCGAGGCGAAGCGCCCGCGCGTCGGGCATCGCTGTGGGCTCGGCGGCAGGGCCGAGGAACGCCAGCATCGCGGCTGCGCGGCTTAGCTCGAGCACGAGGAGACGCAGCAGTGTGGCGCGCGGTGGGACCGACATGCCCAGAAGGTCCTCGGCGGCCCGGGCCATGAGGATCTCGCCACCCACCGGGGCAAGCCAGTCATGCCGGTTGGCCAGCGCCATGCCCTGGCGGTAGTCGCGCGCCTCAAAGAGCTTCTCAGCTCCACGGTGCATGAAACCGGGCACCACGTCGGACGCGACGATCACACCGTCATTGACCTGCAGGTCGAAGGAAAGCGACCCCTGCCGCGCCCAGTGGGCGGCATCGAGTTCGACCACGGCGTCGGAGCCTGTCCCCGATGGTGCCGTTGCCAGTCGCATGCCCCGATCGTGCCATGTGGCAGCAGTGCCCGCCCCACTACGCTGGCGACGTGCCCGAGGGAGCCGAGGGAAGCGTCGCGCCCCACCGCCTAACAGTCGGTGTGGTGGGCGTTGGTCGTGCCGGCTCGGCGGTGGGCGCGGCCCTGCGTCGCGCCGGACACCGGGTGGTGGCCGTGTCGGCCGTGTCAGAGCTGAGTCGAGTTCGGGCCGAGGCCATGCTCCCGGGTGTTCCTGTCACCGAGGTGCCGGCGGTGGTGCGTGGGCGCGACCTGGTGGTGCTCGCGGTGCCCGATGATGTGCTGCCCAAACTGGTCGTGGGCCTCGCTGCCACCGGTGCCTTTTCAGCGGGTCAGTTCGTGGTGCACCTGTCGGGCAGGTTCGGCACCGATGTGCTGGCCCCCGCGACTGCCGCCGGGGCGCTGCCGCTGGCACTCCATCCGGTGATGACCTTCACGGGTACCAGCGTCGACCTCGCACGCCTCGACGGATGTCCGTTCGGAGTGACCGCCCCGGAGGTGCTGCGCCCTGTTGCCGAGGCTCTGGTGGTTGAGATGGGGGGCGATCCGGTGTGGGTCGCCGAGGAGCACCGGGGGCTGTACCACGCGGCACTCGCCAACTCGAGCAACCACCTGATTACCCTCGTTGCGCAGACCCTTGACCTGCTGTCGCACGCTGGCGTCGATGATCCCGCGCGACTGGTGTGGCCGCTGCTCCACGCGTCGCTCGATAATGCCCTCGATGCCGGCGACCGTGCCCTCACCGGACCGGTGTCGCGCGGTGATGCCGGCACCGTGGCCATGCACGTGGCTGAGATTGGAGCGGTGAGTCGAGCCGCTCAGTCGGCCTACATCGCCATGGCCCGGCTGACCGCAGATCGGGCGCTCGCCGCCGGCAGGCTCAGCCCCGAGCAGGCCGCCTCGCTGCTCGGCGCGCTGGCGCCGGTGGAGGGGGCATGACCGAGGTCATTGACTCAATTGCGGCTCTGCGGGCGCGGCCTCACGGCCCCAGACTGGTGGTGATGACGATGGGGGCACTGCACGAGGGGCACCTCGAACTGGTACGCGCCGGTCGCCAGTGGTTCGCGGCGCAGGGACTCTCACCCGCCGAATGCGAGGTGGTGGTGACAGTGTTCGTCAACCCCCTGCAGTTCCCCGACGCCACCGATCTCGCGGCCTACCCGCGCACCCTCGATGCCGACGTCGCTCTCTGTCGCAACGAGGGGGTCGACGTCGTGTTCGCACCCTCCGTCGAGGAGATGTACCCGCACGGAGACCCGGTGGTGACCATCGACCCGGGCCCGCTCGGCGACGATCTCGAGGGTGCCGCGCGACCTGGGCACTTCCGCGGGATGCTCACCGTGGTCAACCGACTTCTCATGCTGACCGGCCCCACCGCGGCGGCGTTCGGCGAGAAGGACTTCCAACAGTTGGCGCTCATTCGGCAGATGGTGGCCGATCTCCTCATCCCCGTGGCCATCGTGGGGGTGCCCACGGTGCGCGAGCCCGACCTGCTTGCGATGTCGAGCCGCAACCGGCGGCTCGGGGCGGGGCGGGCGAGCGCGGTGGCCATCCCCGCGGCACTCGAGCGCCTGCGGACCTCGCTCGCCGCAGGCGCGGGTATCGACGTCGATGCTGAGTCGGCGAGTGTCGCGCGATGGCTGGCTGCCCAGCCTGGCGTCGACTCGGTCGACTACCTCGTCGTGCGCTCGGAGGGGTTGGGGCCGGCCCCGTCGGGCGGGGAGGCTCGGGCGCTCGTGGCCGCTGTGGTGGGCGGAGTCCGCCTCCTCGACAATGTGCGAGTGACCATCGGAGAAGCATCATGACTGCTCGCCTCCCCCTGGCCCTCGTGGCATCGGTGCCCGGCTGGTTCGAGGAGACCGATGTCGTGGTCGTGGGCTCGGGGGTCGCGGGGCTCAGCACCGCTATTCATGCTCGTCGCGCTGGGCTTCGAGTCATCCTGGTGACGAAGTCGACGGTGTCGCAGGGCTCCACCGTGTGGGCTCAAGGCGGCATTGCCGCGGCGCTCGATCCTGACGACTCCCCGGCTGAGCACCTGCACGACACCCTGGTGGCCGGCGCGGGCCTGTGCGATCGCGACGCCGTTGACGTGCTCGTGACCCAGGGCCCCGAGGCGGTGCGTCGCCTGATGGCTCTCGGTGCCCAGTTCGACCGCGACGCGGCAGGCCAGATCGCTCTTACCCGTGAGGGCGGCCACCTGCGCGACCGCATCGCCCATGCCGGCGGCGACGCCACGGGCGCGGAGATTTCACGCGCTCTCGTCGAGGCGGTGGCGGGCGACCCCGGCATCGAGGTGGTCACTCACGCGCTCGTTCTCGACCTGCTGCTCGACGAACGCGGGGCTGCCCAAGGAGTCACCCTGCACGTGATGGGGGCCGGGCAGCGCGGTGGGGTGGGCGCCATCCTCGCGCCGGCGGTCGTCATCGCCACCGGAGGGATTGGCCAGGTCTTCTCCCAGTCGACGAACCCGCGGGTGGCCACGGGCGACGGCGTCGCGGCCGCCCTACGGGCCGGCGCGGTGGTGTCTGACCTCGAGTTCGTGCAGTTCCACCCGACCGTGATGTGGCTCGGACCCGAGGCATCGGGTCAGCAGCCGCTCGTGTCAGAGGCGGTCAGAGGTGAGGGAGCCACGCTGGTCGACGATGAGGGCGACCGCTTCATGCTGGGCGCACACCCCCTCGCCGAGCTGGCTCCCCGCGACGTGGTCGCCAAGGCCATCATGCGTCGCATGCGCGAGTCGGGAGCGAAGCACGTCTGGCTCGATGCGCGGCACCTCGGGGCCGAGTGGCCCACCAGGTTCCCGACGATCTTCGAGTCGTGCCGGGCCAACGGGGTCGACCCGCGCGCAGACCTGATTCCTGTCTCGCCGGCCCAGCACTACCACTCGGGTGGCATCCGCACCGACCTGTTCGGCCGTTCGTCGGTCGCCGGTCTCTTCGCGTGCGGCGAGTGCGCGTGCACCGGGGTGCATGGCGCCAACCGGCTGGCGTCCAACTCGCTGCTCGAGGGACTCGTGTTCGCCGAGCGTATTGGCGCCGTTCTCGCCGACGGTGTGGCGGCTCCGCGCGACCCCGTGTCGGCCCGAGGTGAGGTTCCCGGGCTGCTGCCCCCCAACGCTCGCCTCACTCTGCAGCGTGCGATGACCGAGGGGGTCGGAGTCCTACGTAGCGGCGACTCCCTCGCCACCGCCTTGGCGGTGCTCGACTCCCTCACGGCCGGAATCGACGACGATCCGTGCACCGACACCTGGGAAACCACCAACCTCCACGCGGTTGCGTCGGTGCTGGCAGCCAACGCGGCAGCGCGGCACGAGACCCGTGGGTCGCACTGGCGTGAGGACTACCCTGATCGCGACGACTCGCGCTGGCGGGTGCGCCTCAGTAGCCGGCTCGACGACTCGGGGGTTGTGGTGACCGTTCGGGAGCCCGTGCTGGCCCAGGAGGGAGTCTGATGTCTCTCTCGGCGCCCATCGTCGAGGCACTGGTGGCCGTCGGCCTCGATCCCGCCGCGGTCGAGGCGTTGGTGAGGGCGACGCTGGCCGAGGACCTCGACGGAGGCACCGACGTCACGTCGGAGGCTACGGTTCCGGTTGACCAGTGGTCCACCCTCGACCTCGTGAGTCGTGCCGAGGGGATTGCTGCGGGCATTCCTGTCGCGGCTGCTGTGTTCGACGTTGCCTCCCACTCGCAGGCGACCATCATGCCGCTTGTCGTCGACGGCGACCGGGTCAGCCGGGGCAGTGTGCTTCTCACTGTCACGGCACGCACGCGCGAGCTCCTCCTGGCCGAGCGAACCGCACTCAACCTGCTGTGCCATCTGTCAGGGGTGGCGTCGGCGACCTCCCTCTGGGCCGAGGCGCTGCACGGAACAGGCACCCGGGTGCGCGACACCCGCAAGACCACACCGGGCCTGCGCGGGCTCGAGAAGTACGCGGTGCGCTGCGGTGGAGGGGTCAATCACCGCATGTCGCTCTCGGACGCCGCCCTGGTCAAGGACAACCATGTGGTGGCGGCCGGGGGTGTGGCGGCTGCCTTCGACGCCGTGCGTGCCATGTGGCCTGGACTTTCGATCGAGGTTGAGGTTGATTCGCTCGAGCAGCTCTCGGAGGTGCTCGACGCTGGTGCCGACCTCGTGCTGCTCGACAACTTCGACACCGGCACGATGCGACGTGCGGTGGAGATCACCGCCGGCCGGGCTCTCCTCGAGGCGTCTGGCGGGCTTACGCTGCCCGACGCCGCCGCTGTCGGAGCCACCGGCGTCGACTTCGTGGCCGTGGGGGCGCTCACCCACTCGGCACCCGTGCTCGACATCGGCGCCGACCTCCGTCCGCTGGACGACCAGCCAGGTTGCCCGCACCAACCCGACCGCCAGGAGAACTGATGCTGCTCGCCATCGATGTCGGAAACACCAATACGGTGATCGGACTGTTCAGCGGCGAACGCCTCGAGCGGTCGTACCGGGTCAAGACCGATTCCCGGTCCACGTCTGACGAGATCGCCCTCACGTTCCGGGGTCTGCTGCGCGACGAGCCTTCGGTTAACGGAGTCGCCCTGTGCTCCACCGTCCCTGCCGTGCTGCGAGAGATGCGCCAGATGCTCGAGCAGTACTACCCCGACGTGCCGCACGTGGTGGTCGAGCCCGGGACCCGCACCGGTGTTCCGATCCTTACCGACAATCCGAAGGAGGTGGGGGCCGACCGCATCGTGAACACGCTCGCCGCCTTCACCCTCTTCGGCGGCCCCGCAATCGTGGTCGACTTCGGCACGTCAACGAACCTTGACGTGGTGTCGGCGAAGGGGGAGTTCCTCGGCGGCGCGCTAGCGCCCGGAATCGAAATCTCCCTCGACGCACTGGCCTCGCGGGCCGCCCAGTTGCGCAAGGTGGAACTGGTGGCGCCCCGCAGCGTCATCGGGAAGAACACGGTCGAGGCCCTGCAGTCAGGCGTGCTGTACGGATTCGCGGGGCAGGTCGACTTTCTCGTGCGTCGCATCGCCGAGGAGCTCGGTGCCACCCCCTCGGCTGTCATCGCGACGGGTGGGTTGGCCCCGGTGGTGGTGCCGCACTCGGAGACGATCACGGTGCACGCCCCCGATCTGACCCTTCAGGGGCTGCGCCTTGTGTACGAGCGCAATGTCGAGGCCTGAGCTCAACACGGGTGTCGGTACCCTGAGGGCACCATGACTGAGCCCACGCCACTCACCAGCGCAGAGCCTGCGATCGCCGATCACGGCGACGACCTTCCCGAACAGGTTGCGGTGCGGCACGACAAGCGGCGTCGACTGCTCGACGACGGAGTCGAGGTCTATCCGGTTCGGGTGCCACGCACCCACTCGCTTGAGTCGGTGCGCGCCGAGTTCGGACATCTCGAGCCCGACACCAGCACCGGAACCGCTGTCTCCATTACGGGCCGCGTTATCTTCCTCCGCACGGCGGGCAAGCTGTGTTTCGCCCGACTTCGTGAAGGCGGGGGCGCCGAGCTGCAGGTGATGGTGTCCCTCGCCGTCGCCGGCGACGACGGCCTCGACTCGTGGAAGCGCATGGTCGACATCGGCGACATCGTGGCGGTGCAGGGCGAGGTCATCTCGAGTCGCACGGGCGAGCTCAGCGTCATGGCAGAGTCGTGGATGTTCGCGTCGAAGGCTCTGCACCCGCTGCCGGTCGCGCACAAGGAGCTCAGCGACGAGACCCGATCGCGCCAGCGTTACGTCGACCTGATCGTCCGTCCCGAGGCCCAGACCATGGCACGTATGCGTCCGCGGGTGGTGCAGTCGCTGCGCTCGACCTTCGCCGAGTGGGACTTCATCGAGGTCGAGACACCCATGCTGCAGACTCAGCACGGGGGCGCGACCGCACGCCCGTTCGTGACGCATTCCAACGCGTTCGATATCGATCTGTACCTCCGTATCGCTCCGGAACTCTTCCTCAAGCGGTGCGTGGTCGGAGGGCTCGAGCGGGTGTTCGAAATCAACCGCAACTTCCGCAACGAGGGCGCCGACCGTTCACACTCTCCCGAGTTCGCGATGCTTGAGTGGTACGAGGCGTGGGCCGACTACACCGACATGGCGCGTGAGACCCGCGAACTGATTCAGCGGGCCGCCCTGGCCGCGCACGGCTCGCTCACCTTCGAGGTGGCCGACGGTAGCGTCGTCGACCTATCGGGCGAGTGGGGCACGGCGTACGTCTACCCGTCGGTCAGCGCGGCCGTGGGTGAAACCATCACGCCCGACACCCCTGTGGCCCGCCTCCGCGAGCTGTGTGAGCTGGTGGGCATCCACGCCGAGCCCACGTGGGTCGCCGGCAAGTACGTCGAGGAGCTTCTCGAGCACCACGTGGTGGGCACCTTGGTCGGCCCCACCTTCGTGTACGACTACCCCGAGGACACCTCGCCGCTCGTGCGGGGGCACCGTGAACTGCCGGGCGTGGTCGAGAAGTGGGACCTGTACCTCAACGGGGTCGAGCAGGCCACCGGCTACTCCGAGCTCATCGACCCGGTGGTGCAGCGCGAACGACTCGAGGCGCAGGGCGCGCTCAAGAGCCGGGGCGACGTCGAGGCCATGGCGGTCGACGACGACTTCCTGCGGGCGCTCGAGTACGGTATGCCTCCCACGGGCGGAGTGGGCATGGGCCTCGACCGGCTGCTCATGACCCTCACTGGTCTGGGCATCCGCGACACGATCCTGTTCCCACTCGTGAAGCCGCGGGAGCGCGGGTGAGCGGCTCCATTGAGGTGCGGCGGGCCCGCACCTCCGATGTGCCGACCATCAGGACCTTCATCGACACCTACTCCTCGAACGGGGTGCTGCTGTCGAAGGCCACCGTCACGCTGTTCGAGTCGGTGCAGGAGTTCGTGGTTGCCGACGTCGATGGCGAGGTGGTGGGCTGCGGCGCGCTGCACGTGATGTGGGAGGACCTCGCTGAGGTCCGCACCCTCGCGGTGTCGCCGAGCGCCCGCCGACGTGGAGTGGGGTCGGCGCTGCTCGAGGCTCTCGTCGCGCGTGCGGTCGACATTGGGGTCTCGAAGATGTTCTGCCTCACCTTTGAGACCACGTTCTTCGGAGCCCATGGATTCGTTGAAATTGAAGGCGCGCCCGTGTCGCACGAGGTGTACGAGCAGTTGCTGCAGTCGTACGACGAGGGAGTCGCCGAGTTCCTCGGGCTCGAGCGCGTGAAGCCCAACACGCTGGGCAACTCCCGGATGATGCGCACGCTCTGAGCGGCCGGTGTCGGCCGGTATCAGCCGGTGTCGGCCGGTATCAGCCGGTATCAGCCGGTGTTGCGCAGGCCTGACGCAATGCCGTTCACGGTCACCAGCAGGGCGCGTGTCAGTTCGGGGTTGGTGTCGAGCCCCGCGGCACGGGCCTCGCGCAGCCTGCTGAGCAGCGTTATCTGCAGGTACTGCAGCGGCATCAGGTAGGCGTCGCGCACCGACAGGGTTCGGGCGAGGGACGGCTGGGTCGCCAGAAGCGTGTCGGCGCCGGTCAGCGCGAGTACCTCGCGCACGGTGAGGTGGTACTCGCTCTCGATGTCGTCGAGAAAGCGGTGCAGCGGCTCGGGCACGAGACGATGCACGTAGTGCCGGGCGACGGTGAGGTCGGTCTTCACCAGGGTCATCTCCACGTTCGAGATGAAGGTGCGGAAGAAGTTCCAGTTGTCGTGCATCGCGCCCATGGCATCGCCGTGACCGAGTCGGCGAGCCGCCGCAAGCCCCGTGCCCACCCCGAACCAGCCCGGGACGATCTGGCGCGACTGGGTCCAGCCGAATACCCAGGGGATGGCGCGCAGGGAGCTGAGGCCCTGTCCCTCGGTCATGCGCCGTGCGGGCCTCGAGCCCAGGTTGAGGTCGGCCAGAGTGGCGACGGGAGTTGATGCCTCGAAGTAGGCGGGCAGCTCCGGGTCGTTGATCAGGTCGCGGTAGCGGGCGAAGGCCGCGTCGCTGGCGCAGGTCATCACCTGGTCCCACAGCGCACGCTTGGTGGCATCGGTGCGAGGGGTGCGGTGAAGCAGGGTCGCCTCGAGAGTCGCGGCCACGGTGAGCTCGAGGTTCTCGCGGGCCAGGGTGGGCAGCAGGTACTTGTCGGAGATGACCTCGCCCTGCTCGGTCAGCTTGATCTGACCGTTCAGCACGCCCGAGGGCTGCGACAGGATGGCCTCGTAGGTGGGGCCTCCGCCGCGGCCGACACTGCCGCCGCGGCCGTGAAACAGTCGCAGCCTCACGCCGTGGCGGGCGGCAACGTCGCGAAGCCGGCGCTGCGCGAGCTGGATCTCCCACTGCGACGTGGTGATTCCTGCGTCCTTGTTCGAGTCGGAATACCCGAGCATGACCTCCTGCCGGTCGCCGCGAAGGCGCACGAGCTCGCGGTAGCCAGCGTCGGAGAGCAGCTCGTCGAGGATCTCGTCGGCTCGGCGCAGTTCGTCGACGGTCTCGAGCAGGGGCACGAAGCCGATGCGGGCCACGCCTGCCGCGAGGTCGACGAGCCTGGCCTCCTTGCCCAGCAGCACCGCGGCCAGCAGGTCGTCGGCGTCGCGGGTCATCGACACGATGTAGCTCTGGATCACGTCGGGTCCGTAGCGGTCGAGGGCGTCGCCGATGGCAAG
>CALQEM020000029.1:0-23793 GCA_943329595.2 Bifidobacterium breve | reverse complement strand
ATCGGACTCGGTGATCTGAACCGCGCTCATGCGCCTACGGTATCCCCCCGCCAACGAGTGCGCCCCGTGTCACACGGTCGTGGCCGTGTGACACGGGGCGCTTGAGCCAGAGCAGAGGGGGTCTGCCGAGGAGCCTACCGAAATCAGTGAAATGACATAATGCTGATTATCGGCGGTTTACAGGAACCAAGCGGATGAGAAGCCAGCAGCCTCAGGAACTACCAGTTCTCGAGAACCTTGCCCTCCTTGTCGCGGAACGAGCCCACGAGAATGACGATGAGGTCGATCAGGGCCCAGATGCCAAGTCCGCCGAAGGTAACCAGCATCAGGATTCCTGTGCCGACCTTGCCAACGTAGAAGCGGTGAACGCCGAACACGCCGACGAACCAGCACAGCAGGGCCGCGGCCAGGCGCGACTTCTCGCTGACGGGCTGGCCGGTTGCGGTGAGCATGGGCTTACCGTTGGGGAATACCGGAACGCCGGTGTTTGAGGTGGCTACGGCGGCGGGGGCCGGCGGGGGCGGCGGCGGGGGAACGGCGGCAGCGGCGGGGGGTGCCGGAACGGCCGGTGCGTCGGGAGCTTGGTCGGGGGTCTCGCTCATGATTACCCTCTCGTCACGGGGAATCCGTGTGACTCCCCGACACGAGTATGCCAGCCGGCCTCCTGCTGTGGCCTGCTTTGCCGCAGTAGTCTGCCAATCGTGCGGAGACATCCCTTCCTCGACCGAGCGGGCCCCCTCGCCATGGCTCACCGAGGTGGGGCGCTCGAAACGGCAGAAAACACCCGGGCTGGTTTCCGGCATGCCGTCGACCTCGGCTACGCCTACCTAGAGACCGACGTCCAGGTCACTCGCGACGGCGTGGCGGTGCTTTTCCACGACGATGTGCTTGACCGCGTCACCGACACCACCGGGCGAGTGTCCGACCTGCGCTGGGTTGATATCCGCAACGTCGGAACCCCCGCGGGCACCGACCAGATCATGCGCCTCGACTCAGCGCTCGAGGAGTTTGCGACCCAACGCTTCAACCTCGACCTCAAGTGCGATGCCGCAGTCGACGCCACGCTGGCCGTGCTGCAGGCTACCCGCGCCCATGATCGGGTGCTGCTCGGCTCGTTCAGTGACCGACGACTGGCCGCGGTGCGCCAGCGAGTCGGCCCTGCGCTGGCTACCTCGGCTGGCCCCCGCGAGGTGGCTGCGTTCGTGGCGGCCGCGCACGGGCTTCCGCTGCCCCGACTCCCCCGTGCCCCGCACGCGCCACTCGCACTTCAGATCCCTCTATCGATGCATCGGATGCCCGTGCTGAGCCGTCGACTGCTCGACCTGGCGCACCGCGAGGGCGTCGAGGTGCACGTCTGGACCGTCGATGAGGTGCCGGACATGGTTCGGTTGCTCGACATGGGAGTTGACGGAATCCTCACCGATCGGCCCGCATTGCTGCGTCAGTTGCTGGAAGATCGAGGTCAGTGGCACGCCTCCACCGAGCAGAGCGAGGAACAATGACGACCCAGCCCTCCGCAGCCGCCAGCGACCGCGTACCCGCCTATCCGTACCCACCCGACGCCGTGAGGCGCCGGCAGCAGCGGGGCTGGTACTTCTACGACTTCGCGAACTCCACGTTCTCCACCACCGTCATCACCCTCTTCCTCGGCCCGTACCTCACCGATGTGGCCCAGAGTGCGGCCAATCCTGCCGGCTTCGTTCAGTTCCTAGGACTCGACATCCGGGCCACCAGCGTTTTCGCCTTCGCCGCCGGAATTTCGGTGCTGCTGCAGGTACTCGTGCTGCCACTGGTGGGTGCGATCGCCGACCGCACCGAGCGCAAGCGCCACCTGCTCGGGGCGTTCGCATTCGTCGGGGCGCTCGCCACCTGCCTCATGTTCTTCATCCAGGGTGACAACTGGCTCTACGGGGTGCTCATCCTGCTCATCGCCAACGTGGCCTTCGGGGCCAGCATCGTGGTGTACAACTCGTTCCTGCCTAACATCGCCACGCCAGATGAGCGTGATCGCGTGTCGTCGCGTGGCTGGGCCATGGGCTACGTGGGCGGCGCGATTCTGCTCGTGCTGAACCTCGCGTTCTTCCTGTCGAGCGAGTCGCTGGGGGTGAGCAAGGCCGACGCCGTGCGGTTCTGCCTGCTCAGCGCCGGAATCTGGTGGGCAGGCTTCACCCTTATCCCCTACAAGGTTCTCGCCTCGGTGACACCGCGGCCCAAGGACACCTCGGCGGGAGACGCTCCGGGCAGCAGTTTCAAGCAACTCTTCCGCACCCTCGGTGGCATGCGGGCGTTTCCGGTCACCCTCACCTTCCTGATCGCCTACCTGCTCTACAACGACGGCGTGCAGACAGTGATCGCGTTGTCGGCAACCTACGGCAGCGAGGAGCTCGGGCTCGGTGAGACCACCCTCATCGTGGCGATCCTGATCGTGCAGGTCATCGCAATCGTGGGCGCGCTCACGCTGGGCCGTCTCGCCGGCTCATTCGGCGCCAAGAACGTGGTGCTGGGCAGCCTGGTGCTCTGGACGCTGACCATCGTGATCGCCTTCTTCCTACCCAAGGGCAGCTCAACGCTGTTCTACGTTCTGGCCGCACTGATTGGCTTCGTGCTGGGTGGCAGCCAGGCGCTCTCGCGCTCGCTGTTCAGTCAGCTGATTCCCAGTGGGAAAGAGGCCGAGTACTTCGGCGTTTATGAGATCAGCGAGCGCGGCACGTCGTGGATCGGCCCGATTCTCTTTGCGGTAGTGAACCAGATCACCGGTTCGTACCGGCTTGCGCTGATTGCGCTGGTGGTGTTCTTCGTGGTGGGCGGGGCGCTGTTGCTCACCGTCAACGTGCGCCGCGGTATCGAGGAGGCCGGCAATGTGGTGCCTGCCTCCCTCGGTGGTCCCGTGGGTGAGAAGGTCTAGGCCAGCACGCACGGTAGTTGTGACATCGCATCCCGCCGTTTCCCCTCAGGTTGGGCCAAACGGGTGGAATTGCGTGCGCTCCGATCCTCACTCACTCCCTCTGCCGATAAAGAGCCTTGACGCGGGGAACTCGCGCGAGACAGTGGGCGTTCTGTGGGTACTGGACCTCACGAGGAGTCGACATGATCGATGGTGCACTGCGCGGGACCCGACTGGGTGCCCACAGCTACGAGAACGAGTCGTACGTCGAGTACGCGCCGCGACAGGTGGTGATCTACGGCTGCCCGCTCGGACACGAGATGAACGTGCCGATGTCGGTCGAGGCCGAGGAGATTCCGTACACCTGGGAGTGCCGCTGCGGGCGCGAGGCCAAGCGCCGCGACGTCGCCGAGCCCGATGCCAAGGTGGGCAAGGTCGCACGCACCCACTGGGACATGCTGCTGGAGCGGCGCACCATAGCCGACCTCGAGGAGTTGCTGTCTGAGCGGCTCGAACTCCTGCATGCGCAGCGCGGAGGGTCGGCCAGACGTAAGTCCGCCTAGCCGCACCTCCGTCCTCAGCCCCGCTGAGGGCCTCGCCCGACGTCGCCTTCGTCATCAGGTCCGACGTTGGGCGACTCATGTGTGGCATTGCCTTGGATGACCTCCCCCTCGATGACCTGACCCTCGTAGAGCCGGGTCACCGTGACTCCCTCGTCGGTGGTGGTCGACGCTGTCGAGAAGCCTGCGGCAGTGATGCGCCGCCCGATGGTGGCGCCGGTGATGCGACGAATCAGGGCCCGTGTCGGCGGCAGCAGAAGCAGGAGCGCGGGGATGTCGGTGAGCAGGCCCGGTATGGCGATCAGCGCACCTCCCAGCGAGGTCAGGGCGCTGTCGCCCACCGCTCCCCCGGGCAGCGACCCGCTTCGCGACGCCTCCCCTAGCCCCCGGAAGGCTGACGCGCCGGCACGCTTGGCGATGCTGACCCCCAGCGCGCACTGCGCTGCCAGCAGCGCCAGCACCCAGAGCCAGCCGATGAGGTCGGCCAGCCACCAGACCACCGCGATCTCGGCCACAAGCCACCCGAGTATCGCGAGGGCGATCAGCGGCCGTCGCATTGCTCAGACCGTCCGGCGGCGCGAGCGGTTTCGGGACGTGAGCACGCCCTTGAGCTGAGCGGCCCGCTCGCGAGCACCCCAGCGAGTCACCTGCAGCAGTGCCTCAATCACGATGGCTCGGCTCATCTTGCTCTGGCCGAACTGGCGCTCGACGAAGGTGATCGGAACCTCGTCAACCCTCAGCCCGGCCTCGGCCACACGGCTCGCGAGGTCGACCTGAAAGACATATCCGGCGCTGCCTACGCCCTCGAGGTCGATCGCGCGCAGCGTGTCGGCGCGGAAAGCCCGGTACCCCCCGGTCGCGTCGGCCAGCGCCAGGCCGAGCAGCGCGCGGGTGTAAAGATTTCCGCCGCGGCTGAGCACCTTACGCGAGGTCGGCCAGTTGACTACCTCCCCGCCCGGCACCCATCGCGACCCCAGCACGAGGTCGCTGGTGCGCAGGCGGTCGAGCAGTCGCGGCAACTGCGAGGGGTCGTGTGAGCCGTCGGCGTCCATCTCGACTAGCACGTCGTATTCTGCGGCGAGCCCCCATCCGAACCCGGCGATGTACGCCGCGCCGAGTCCTTCCTTGCCGGGGCGGTGCAACACGTTGACGTGGGAGTCGGCGGCCGCGAGCGAGTCGGCGATCGGGCCCGTTCCGTCGGGAGAGTTGTCGTCGACGACTAAAACCTCGACTTCGGGCACGGCATCTCGGAGCCTGCCGACGATCATCGCGATGTTCTCGCGCTCGTTGTACGTGGGAATGATCACCAGAATGCGGCCGAGGTCGGCGAAGGCTCCGGCGGCCGGGTTCGCCGACTCTGTGCTTTCGCTCACCTGACGTCGATCTCCTGCGCAGTGGGGGATGTGCCTCGGCCGGCTGGCCGGCCTGTTGAGGATGACCCTAGCCTCCTCCGCATCAGAGCAAACAGCGCGGCAAGCAGTCCGAGTGCCACCAGCGTCAACTCGGGCCGCTCCCCCAGCCTGTCGGACATCGTGAGGCTGTCAGTCTGGGTCACCGACGCAACGAGGCTGCCCGCGACAAACTCGGGCAGCAAGTCGGTGACCTGGCCCCGCGTGGAGATAATCGCGCTCACACCGCTGGTGGCGGCGACAAGTGTGGCGCGCCCGTGCTCAACCGACCGGAGACGGGTGATTGCGAGTTGCTGCTCGGGCTGGCCGGTGTAGCCGTAGGTGGCGTTGTTGGTCTGCACCACCAGCAGACGTCCGCCCCCGGTGATGGCATCGCGCACCACCTGGTCGTCGGCGACCTCGAAGCAAATCACGTCGCCCACCGTGGCGGGGCCCAGGGTGAGCACGCCCGGCGTATCTCCTGCGGCGAAGTCTCGCGGAATGAGCGCGAAGCGGTCGATCAGCTTGCTGAGCACATCACGGAATGGGATGTACTCGCCGAAGGGCACGGGATGTCGCTTCGCGTACCGTTGGGCAGGGCCAGAGCCCGGGTTCCACACGATTCCGACGTTGAGCACGGTGGTGGAGTCGGCGGGATTGGTCATGACCGCGCCCACCAGAACGGGTGCGCCGATGGCGTCAACCGCCGACTGGATGTCGGCGGCGATCACAGGATTCGCGTACGGGTCGAAGTCACTGGTGTTCTCGGGCCACACGACGAACTCGGGCGCAGGCTCTAGGCCTGCTGCCACGTCGGCCGCGAGTTGCTTGGTCGCGCGGATGTGGTTGTCGAGCACGTCCCTCGGATTGCCAAGGAAGCCGAGACCCGCGCGCGGCACATTGCCCTGCACCACCGCCGCGGTCACCGATGACTCGCTTCCCGGCTGCGGCAGCACGGAGACCCCGGAGGTTGCGAGAGCCGCCAGCACCACTCCGGCGGCGAGCACGAGGGCTCCTGCAGCGCGCCGGGCTGAGCGTTCTGGAAGTTGTCCCCATCGCGGGCTGCCGCCCAGTGCGGGCCACAGCCGCAGGGTCGCGGCGGCCAACAGCGCCCCCAGCAGCGCGACAGAGAAAGTCACCAGAGGAGCGCCACCCACGGTCGAGAGAAAGACCAGGGGCGAGTCGGCCTGAGAGAACGCGAGTCGGCCCCAGGCGAAACCGCCCCAGGGGATATGGTCGCGCAGGTACTCGCCAACATTCCAGCAGCACGCGGCCCACAGCGGCCAGAGGGGTAGCCGGGTGACGAGCGCCACCATCACTCCGGTGAGAACCACCCAGAACACGCAGATCAGCGACAGCATGACCCAGGCGTCATCACCCACGACGCGCATCCAGCTGATCAGGGGCAGGAAGAAGGCGGCACCGTACACCGCGGCAATGAGGGCGGCCCCCCACGCTCCGCGCCGCCACAGGCAGAGGGTGAACACCGCGATCGACGGGACGGCGAGCCAGTATGAGTTGTGGGGTGGGAATGCCCACGCGAGTCCGAGTCCGGCAATGGCCGAACACACCAGTCGGAGCGCTCCGACCGCGCCTGCACGTGCGCTCACTGCCATGGGACGAACGTAACGCCTCGGACGTTCCGACTCACGGTACGACGACGGTGCCGCGCGCCGTGACGCACAGCAGGGGCGGATCAAGCACGGCGGCGGCGCTGGCGGAAACCTCGGGAGTGGCCCGCGCCACAACGCGTGCCTCGAACTCGATGTCACGGCTGCGACGGCCCACTCGCACGATGGTGCCCAGGGCCTCAACCAGGTCTCCCCCGCGCACCTCGCTCACGAACTGCACATCGGAGTACGACGCGAAGAGCCCCTCGTCGCCGTCGGCGCGGATGCCCAGCTCGGTGGCAACGTCGCCGAATAGCCCGAGCAGGTAGGCGCCGTCGACGAGCGAGCCGCCGTAGTGCGAGTGCGAGTGCGGAATGTAGCGGCGGTGTACGGCGGTGAGCCCGAGTCGAGGGTCGGCGGTCATGGTGAGCCCTTCGTGGTGGAAGTGCGGGCAGGTGCCGGACAGAGCCGTGACACGAGAAACGATGCGACCTCGGAGGGGGTGGTGCCCTTGCCAAAGATGCGGTCGACGCCGAGTTCGTCGGTCATGGTCTCGTCAAAGCGCGGGCCGCCAATGACCACCAGCGGTCGACGTCCGGCAGGGAAGGCCTCGCGGAAGGCGGCGGTCATCTCGCGCACATTGTGCAGGTGCGAGTCGCGCTGCGTGACGACCTGCGACACCAGTACCGCGTCGGCCTTGGCGCGGGTGGTCTCCTCGACGAGCAGGGGCACGCTCACCTGGGCGCCGAGGTTGACCACCTGCATCTCGGAGTAGTACTCGAGACCCTTCTCGCCGGCGAAGCCCTTGATGTTGAGGATGGCGTCGATGCCCACCGTGTGTGCGTCGGTACCAATGCACGCGCCCACGACCACCAGCGGGCGGCGCAGGCGCGTTTTGATAAGGGCGTTGACGTCCTTGGGTGACAGCAGCGGGAAGTCGCGCTCGATCACCTGCACCTTGTCGACCTCGACGAGGTGCTGCACCGACCCGTACACCACAAAGAATGTGAAGTCGGGGCCCATCGGTTTGGCGTGCACGACCAATGCCGGGTCGAGTCCCATCTTGCGGGCGAGCTGTAGGGCTGCACCTTCGGCGCGCTTGGTGTGCGGGAGTGGCAGCGTGAACGACACCTGCACCATGCCGTCGCCCGTGGAGTCGCCGTAGGGACGCACGATCGTGCTCATGACTGCCCCTCGAGAATGTCGGTGGCCGGGTTCAGGTAGCCCTCCGACTTTGCGACCACGCCATCGAGGCCGCGTCCCTTGTCGGCGGGGCGCTTCATCAGACCGAAGGTGCCGTCGGCGATGGCGTCGAGCAGCGTGTCGTCGACGATCCGTTCGAGGAGGTCGATGGCCTCGGCCAGAACCGTGTGGGCGCGCTGCACGATGAAGCCGTCGCGGGGTGGATGAAAATCCTCGCGCAGCCCTCCGGCAGCGTTGAGCACGTACCGCACGTTCTGCAGGGCGAGGTCGCGGTCGGAGAGCCAGGGCGTGACCACCGCCTCGGTCATCATGCCCACGAGCAGGATGCCCTGGCCGGTGAGGGCACCCACGAGGTTGAAGAAGCCGTCGAGAAGATAGCCACGGAAGATGTCGCCGGTCATGTGCTTGGTGGGGGGCATCCACTTGAGCGGCGCGTCGGGAAAGAGTTCGCGCGCGAGCAGCGCGTGTGCCAGCTCGAGCCGAAACGAGTCGGGGATGTCGGGCTGAATCTCGAAGGCGTGGCCCAGGCCCAGTTGCCAGTTGGCGAGCCCGGCCTCCTTGGCGAAGAACTCATTGAGCAGTTGCGACACCGTGACCGTGTGCGCGGCGTCGATGGCATCGGCGGTGGTGAGGTAGTTGTCCTCGCCGGTGTTGATGATGATGCCGGCGCGCGCGTGAATCTGCCGCGAGAACCGCTGGTCGACGAAGGTGCGAATCGGGTTGATGTCGCGGAAGAGGATTCCGTACATCGAGTCGTTGAGCATCATGTCGAGGCGCTCGAGCCCGGCAAGGGCGGCGATTTCAGGCATGCACAGACCGCTGGCGTAGTTGGTGAGCCGCACGTAGCGGCCGAGCTCCTTTGACACCTCGTCAAGCGCGGCCCGCATGATGCGGAAGTTCTCCTGGGTGGCGTAGGTTCCGGCGAATCCCTCATGCGTGGCGCCCTCGGGTACGAAGTCGAGCAGCGACTGCCCCGTAGACCGAATTACCGCGATGACGTCGGCACCCTCTCGCGCGGCGGCCACTGCCTGCGGCACGTCTTCGTCAATGTCGCCGGTGGCCACGATGAGGTAGATCCAGGGAGTTGGTGGGTTGCCGTACCTGCTGATGAGTCGGTCGCGCTGGGCGCGGTTGCGGTCGATGCGAGCGACTCCGCGTGCCACCGCCTTGGCCGACGCAGCGGCCGCGCGGTCGCGCTCGCGGTCGTGGGGAACTCGAAATGTGATCGCCCCTGAGGCGGCGCGGTGAGCTAGCGACTCGAGGTCGTGCACTCCCTCGCGCCGCATGGCGTCCCACACGGGCAGCGCGACCCCGCTGCCGAGCCCACAGTCGGCACTCACTCGGTCAACCATGTGGTTGACCCACGGGATGCCCTCAACGTCGGCTCCGCTCAGACCCGCGAGGCGAAGTACGGCACGCTCGACCGACACGGTGGTGTGGGCGCGGGCAAGGTCGACTACAGGGGCTCCGGCTCGGCGCGCGAGGTTACGAGCCTTGGCGACAGTGCGTCGGTCGAGGTGCAGAAGGTTGCTCATGCTCGCGACTCCGCGGCTAGGCGTGCCTCGAATAGCGATCGAACGGCGGGGGTCGCGCGGAACAGGTTGAGCGCGTAGTCGGCATGGCCGGTGGAAAAGCCGTTGCCGATCACCATGGTGACGTCGGCGGCGAGGCCCTCGGCGCCGAGGGCCGCAGCCGTAAACGAGGTGGCCATCGAGAAGAAGATGATGGTGCCTCCATCGGCCGTCGACAGGATTGCCCCATGCTCGCACCCCGGCACATCGACGCACACCACGGTGATGTCGGCGGGCCCGCCCAGCGCGGCGGCCACAGCATCGGAGAGCTGCACGGGGTCGCGGGCGTCGGCCAGCACGACGATGTCGGCGAGGCCGCTGGCGGCGAGTGACATCTGCTCACGCTCTACAGGCACAATCGCTGCGACCTTCGAAGCGCCCTCAGCGCGCGCGGCAGCGAGCGACAGCGAACCGCTCTTACCCGCTCCGCCGATGACCGTCACTGTGGGTGACACTCCCCGGTCGAGGTACTGACGCACCACGCGGGCCACGAGCGCCGGAGCGCCGCACACGTCCATGACGGCCATGGCGAGGGCCTCGGGCACATCGTTGGGCACGTGGGCGGCGATGGAGCGCTGGAACAGGATCGCGGTTCCGTCGCACGGCACCTGCTCGGACAGGCCATCCCATGAGGTGAGGCCGTCGGAAATTAACAGCGGAGTGAGTGTGAGGGAGACCAGCGTAGTGATGAGGTCGCCGGGAGACACGGCGAGGTGCGCTTCAGGCCCCACCTCCTCGACGACGCCCACGAGCATCCCTCCGGAGCCGGTCACGGGATTGTGCATCTTGCCGCGGCTGGCGATGATGCCCAGCACCTCCTCGCGGACACGCTCCCCGTTGCCGTGGTGCTTATCGTGCAGTTGGCGGTACGACGCCGCATCGAGGTTGAGCCGCCGCACGCGCACGCGAATCTCATCTGCCGTAATCGTGGGGTTGGGGTCAAGTCGCCATGCAGCCTGCGGAAGGACGCCGCTCGGCTCAAGCACGCGGTGCAGGCCCACGGGTGACGACAGCGGCGGGTCGAGTGGGGTCACGGGCTGATCCTTCCATCCAGGGGTTCGATCGAGTGGTTGGCGCGACAATGAAGGAAGGACGAACGGATGCACAAAGCGTCTACTACGGGAAATCCTACTGTTGGAGATGGCGTCAATGCCACAATCATCGGTACAGTGCTGCTATGACCGAAATTCTGAGCCGTGCACCAGAGCGGGACCTTGGCCCCGGCGTCGACCAGCAGCCGTACTCCTATCGTCGAGTCGAGCTGGTTGAGCCTGACTTCACCCGCTTCCCCGGATGGGCCGACGTCACCGTCGACCAGTGGCGCTCTGCCCAATGGCAGCGCTCGCACTGCGTGAAGTCGGCCGATCAGCTGAAGGCCGTGATGGGCGACCTCGTGGGCGATGTGTTCTATGCCGACCTGCTGCGCGACCAGCTCGAAATGGCCACGATGTCGATGCTGATTCCGCCCCAGATGCTCAACACCATCTCCAGTCAGGTCACGCCGGGAGGCGCCGGTTCACTCACCGACGCTTTCTACGCCGACCCGGTGCGCCGCTACATGCTGCCTGTGTTCTCCGATCGCCTCACGCAGTGGGCAAGCCACCCTCACGCCAGCCGCGACTCGCTGCACGAGCACGAGATGTGGGTGGCCGAAGGCCTCACACACCGCTACCCCACCAAGGTTCTCGCCGAACTGCTGCCCACCTGCCCCCAGTACTGCGGCCATTGCACGCGCATGGACCTCGTCGGCAATTCCACACCCACGGTCGACAAGCTCAAGCTGGTGCTCAAGCCGGTCGATCGCTACGACGCGATGATGGCTTACCTCCGCCGCTCCCCCCAGGTGCGCGACGTGGTGGTGTCGGGCGGCGACGTAGCCAACATGCCGTGGCCACGTCTTGAGTCATTCATCATGTCGCTGCTCGAGATCGACAACATCCGCGACATCCGGCTGGCCACCAAGGCTTTGATGGCTCTGCCCCAGCACTGGCTCTCCGACGATGTGCGGGCAGGCATGGGTCGAGTCGCCGCTACTGCACGCGAGCGTGGGGTTTCCCTCGCCATCCACACCCACGTCAACAACGCCGAATCGGTCACGCCGCTCGTGGCCGAGGCGACCAGGGCGATGTTCGAGGCCGGCGTGCGCGATGTGCGCAATCAGGGTGTGCTCATGCGGGGGGTCAACGACTCTGCCGAGCAGTTGCTCGACCTCTCATTCGCGCTCCTCGATGGCGCCAGCATCATGCCGTACTACTTCTACCTGTGCGACATGATTCCTAACAGCGAGCACTGGCGCCTGTCGCTGGGCGAGGCCCAGGTCCTCCAGCACGCAATCATGGGCTACCTGCCGGGATTCGCCACCCCTCGCATCGTGTGCGACGTGCCCTACGTGGGCAAGCGCTGGGTGCACCAGGTGGCCGAGTATGACCCCACCCTGGGCATTTCCTACTGGACCAAGAACTACCGCACGGGCATCGAGGCCACCGACGCCGAGGCTCTCAGCCGACGCTACGAGTTTTTCGACCCCATCCACACGCTGCCGGCCGAGGGCCAGCAGTGGTGGGCCGAGCACGCGCCCACAGCGAGCTAGGTGGGAGCGTCGCCCGGAAGACCGACGGCGCGACCCTCGAAGGGTGTCGACAGCACCACGATGGTGCGGGTCGATACCGACGCCGCTGCCCTGATCTCGGCCAGCAGTGACTCGAGGGCGCCGGGGGTAGCGACTCGCACCGTGAGAATGTACGACTCATCACCTGCCACCGAGTAGCACGACTCGATGGCTGAGATATCGCGCAGTCTCAGCGGGTAGTCGTCGGCGGCCGCGGGGTCGACCGGGGTGATGGAGACGAACGCGGTGAGGGGCAGGCCAACTGCGGTGTAGTCGATACGGGCGCCGTAGCCGGTGATGATGCCGCGCGTTTCGAGCCGCTTCACCCGCTGGTGTACCGCCGACGTCGACAGCCCGGTCTCGCGCGCGAGGTCGGTGAACGACATACGGCCGTCGGTGGCCAGCAGCCCCAGGATCGTGCGATCGGTCTCTTCCACCCTGCGAACTGTAGTCCCCGGCCGCTCATGGCCGTGGCGGCGTGTGGGCTACCCAGGGTGCTGAACGCTCACTCCCCCACCATGACGAGCTCGCGCGGGCGGGCGTTCATGAGGATCGGGCCGGTATCTCCGCACACCACGATGTCCTCGATGCGCGCGCCATGCACCCCCGCGAGGTAGAAGCCCGGCTCGATGCTGAACGCGAAGCCCGCCTCGAGCAGTGTGGCGTTGCCGCTGACGATGTAGGGCTCTTCGTGCGTCTCGAGGCCGATGCCATGGCCGGTGCGGTGGATGAACAGGTCACCGAGTCCGGCGTCGGAGAGGATGCCTCTCGCCACCGCGTCGATCGACTCGCAGGCCACTCCTGGCCGTACGTGGGCAACCGCCGCGGCCTGTGAGCGCTGGAGCACCTCGTAGGCGGCGAGGAATTCATCCGACGGCGTGCCCACAGCGTAGGTGCGGGTCTCGTCGCTGCAGTAGCCGTCGGGCATGGTGCCGCCGATATCGACCACCACGGCGTCGCCTCGCTCGATCACGCGGTCGCTCACCTCGTGGTGGGGGCTGGCGCCATTGGGGCCGCTCGCAACGATCACGAAGTCGACGCTCACGTGGCCGGCGGCGAGGATGGCGTCGGCGATGTCGCGACCCACCTCGCGCTCGGTGCGGCCGGCTCGCAGCCACTGGGTCACTGACGCGTGCACGGAGTCGATGGCGGCTCCTGCGCGCTGCAGCGAGGCGACTTCCGACGGCGTCTTGCGCATGCGCAGGTGGTTGATCACCTCACCGGCAAGGCGCTGCTCCACGCTCGGCATGGCGGCGCGGAGACGCAGTGCCTTCTCGGCCCACATCCGGTTGTCGACGGCCACGCTCGCGACGCCCGGCAGGGTACTGGCCACCAGCGCGTAGGGGTCGTCGGTTTCGCCCCAGCTGAGCACGTCGATGCCGAGTTCGCCCGCGGGGCTGGCCAGCGCTGCGGGGCGCTCGAGCAGCGGCACCACCATCAGGGGGTCGCCGTGAGCAGGGATCACCAGGGCGGTGAGCCGCTCGAGCGGCACGGCGTCGTAGCCGATGAGGTAGCGCAGATCGGGCCCGGGGCTCACCACGAGCGCGCCGATGCCGAGGTCAGCGGCGTACTGGCGGGCACGGGCGAGTCGGTCGGCGAGGTCGGCAGCGGGTGTGTGGCTCATGCGCCAACGGTAGTGGTGGTGGGTGGGGTGGGGAATGTCGGTCGCGGCGGAATTCAGAACCCCGACGGATCAGTCGTGATCGCCAGCAATCCTCCCGTGGTCTTCTTCCACGCCACCGGCGACGGCGGCGGTCGGCCGTTCGACCCGATCCCGTCTGAGGGGCTACCCGGCGGTGTGCGGCAGACTGTCGCGCATGACCCAGCGACTCATGCTGCTCGACTCCGCCTCGCTGTACTACCGCGCCTACCACGGCGTGCCGGAGTCAACCGTGGCGCCAGACGGCACGCCGGTGAACGCGGTGCGCGGATTCCTCGACTTCATCCGGCGGCTGGTGACCGACCACTCCCCCACGCACCTGGTGGCGTGCTGGGACGACGACTGGCGGCCGAGCTTCCGGGTGGAAGCGATCCCGTCGTACAAGGCGCACAGGGTGGCAGTCGATGACCCTGACGCCGAGGAGGTGCCCGACACGCTCAAGCCCCAAGTTCCGGTCATCATGCAGGTGCTGTCGGCGCTTGGTGTGCCGCGCATTGGGGTGGCCGGTTTCGAGGCCGACGACGTGATCGCGACACTGGCCTCGCGGGCCACGATGCCGGTGCGCATCGTCACGGGCGACCGCGACCTCTTTCAACTCATCGACGACGTGGCGGACGTGAAGGTGGTGTACACGGCCCGCAGCGTGAGCGCGCCCGACATCTACGACGAGGCCGCGATTGCCGCGAAGTACGCGATTCCGGGCCGCGCTTACGCCGACTTCTCCATTCTTCGAGGTGACCCTTCCGACGGCCTTCCCGGAGTGAAGGGAGTGGGAGAAAAGACCGCTGCAGCGTTGATTGCCGAGCACGGGACTCTCCTCGCCGTCAGAGCCGCGGCTCGTGACGAGTCAGTGCCTATGGGTAGTGCGGTGCGACGGCGCATCAATGAGTCGGCCGACTACCTCGACCTCGCTCCCCAGGTGGTGAGCGTGGTGCGCGACGTGCCGGTGCCTGCGCACGACGCTCGCATCGTGCCGGCTCCCGCCGACCCCGCCGCGTTCGAAGCGCTGGTGACGCGTTGGGGATTGGGCAGCAGTGCGGTGCGCGTGGTGGAAGCTTTGTCGGCCGCTGCGCGGGGTTGAGCGCGTGAGCGCGGGCACCGCCTAGCGGATGACGTCGATCTCGCAGCGCGGGCCGCGTGCGCGAGCGAGTCTGCCGTCAAGGGTGAGTAGCGGGCAGTTGAGCGCCTCGGCCACCGCGACGTAGAAGGCATCCCACGAGCGGACGTTATCGCGCAGTTCCCAGACTCGGTCGAGGAAGAGTCGATGGGTCAGTCGCTCGCCAGGCCAGTCCTGCAGGTCGCGAAGGGCGAGTGCGCCGGTGGTGTCGTCGACGTTGCGTAGCAGCGAATCGCGGCGCAGCAGGCCGACCACTTCGGCATCGATGAGTTGGGGCGCAGCCTGGTCGGGCTCGGCGCGCATTCGTGCTCGAACCCCGCTGGCCAGAGGCCCGTCGGTCAACACTTCGTACAGAGCAGACGCGTCAATGACGAGCACGGCCGGGCCAAGGTCCGCGTAGTTCGTCTAGCGCCTCCACCGAGCCGCTGGGCCGGGGGCGCCCCGATCGGCGCTCGGTATGGTCGAGCCACGCGGTGATGCTGGGGCGGGAGGCGATGCGTTCGATCTCCCCGCGGAGGAACTCGGGGACGCTCAGGCCGATCTCGGCAGCTCGCCGGCTGAGTGCCTGATAGGTCACCTCATCGAGGTCGCGGATCTGCACTGTTTTCGACACTGTTGCATCGTAACATGCAGACTTGCATGTGACGGTGAACGCAATCCTGCGGCGCTGGGGCGCCGTAGCGCGATAGGTTCGCGCTTGGGTGCCCCCGATGCAGAAGGGCTAGCCCAGTGAGGTGTAGGCCACCACGCCGCGGCGCATCGCGTCCATCGCGGCGCGGGCGCGCTCGGGAAGCACCGAGCCGGGGTCGTTCCGTTCAGCGGTTTGCGCCACTTGGCCAAGAAGATCGATCACCTGCTTGCACCAGCGAACGAAGTCGCCCGCGAGCATCTCCGACTCACGCAGTACGACCTCGAGTCGCTGGCCCGAGGCCCACCGGTAGGCGGTCCAGCAGAAGCCGAGGTCGGGCTCGCGCACGAACGCGAGGCGGTGCTGCTTCTCGAGATCGTCGAGTTCGGCCCACAGCCGCACCATCTCGCCCAGCGCAGCCTCAACCTTGCCTCGTGGAATCTTGGGCGTCGATCCGTCGTCACTGGTGCGCGACTCATACACGAGGGCCGCGCACACCGAGGCGAGTTCGGCCGGCGAAAGGTCGTCCCACAGGCCGCGGCGCAAGGCCTCGGCCGTGAGCAGGTCACTCTCGGAATACAGCCCTGACAGCACGTGCCCGGCTGGGGTGACTGTCACCTCTCCGTGACCCCCTGACTCGAGGTAGCCGAGCTGGCTCAGCAGGGTGCACACGCGGTCGAACTCGCGGGCGATTGAGTTGGTGCGCGACTCGACCCGGCGCTGGAGGTCGCTGGTTTCACGTCGTAGCCGGTGGTGGCGCTCGGCCCACCGAGAGTGCGTCTCGCGCTCGTCGCAGCCGTGGCAGGGGTGGCGGCGCATATCGTGGCGTAGCGCGAGAATCTCGTCGTCGTCGGCGGCCAGCGACCTATCGCGGCGCGGGTTGGGTACGTGCACTCCCCGAGTGGCCTCGCGCAGGCTCAGTGAAAGGTCGCGGCGAGACTGTGCCGACCTGGCTGAGAATCCCTTCGGAATGCGAAGATGGCCGATTGCCTCCACGGGGCTGGTGATTTCGACCACCGAGAGCCGCTTGACCTGGCGATCGAGGGTGAGCACCTGGGGCCGAGGCTCATCGCCGGCCGCGGTGACTCCCGGCTCGAGCACCACGGCAGGACCGTGGTGGCGGCCGGACGGAACGATGATGATGTCGCCCGCGCGGAGTGCCGACAGCGACTCGGCGGCCTGAGCTCGGCGGCGCGCTGCCCCGCTGCGGGCAAGGTCCTTCTCACGGTCACTGAGGCGTTGGCGGAGGTTCGCATACTCGGCGTAGTCGCCGAGGTGGCACGTCATGGCCTCGGCGTAGCCAGCGAGGGCCTCCTCGTTGCGGCGAATCTGCGCTGCGAGTCCCACCACGGCGCGGTCGGCTTGAAACTGGGCGAAGGAGGTCTCGAGCACCTCGCGCGCGGCGTGACGCCCAATCTTGCCCACGAGGTTCACGGCCATGTTGTACGACGGCTTGAAGCTCGACCGCAGGGGGTAGGTGCGCGTCGACGCGAGCCCGGCCAGCGAACCGGGGTCGAAGCCGGGGTGCCACAGCACCACCGCGTGGCCCTCGACATCGATTCCACGGCGCCCCGCGCGCCCGGTGAGCTGGGTGTACTCGCCCGCCGTGATGTCGGCGTGGGTCTCCCCGTTCCACTTCACTAGGCGTTCGAGCACCACCGATCGGGCAGGCATGTTGATGCCGAGAGCAAGGGTCTCGGTGGCGAACACAGCCCGCACCAACCCCTGCTGGAAGAGAGATTCCACCGCCTCCTTGAAGGTGGGCAACATGCCCGCGTGGTGGGCAGCAACACCCCTCGAGAGTGCCTCGACGAAATCTCCGTAGCCCAGCACGGCGAGGTCTTCCGGCGGGATCTGCTCGCAGCGCTGTGCGACGACCTCGCGGATAAGTTCGCGCTCCTCGGGAGTGGTGAGCCGGATGCCCGCCGCAAGGCATTGTTCAACGGCGGCGTCGCACGCTGCCCTGCTGAAGATGAAGGTGATGACCGGCAGCAGGTCTGACGACTCGAGCCTGTCGATGACCTCGACGCGTGAGGTGAAGTGCGGGCCACGCGGACGCCGATGCCCCCGCTGCGGACGCTGGTGCGCTAGCTTCTCGGCGCGGGTGGAGTCGCGGGCCAGCCGCATCAACTCCTCGTTGACCTCCGTTTGGTCATCGTCGATGAAGAGGTCGAGCAGTCGCGACCCCGCTATGACGTGCTGCCAGAGTGGAACGGGGCGGTGCTCCTCGACGACCACCTCGGTGTCGCCGCGCACGGTGGCCAGCCACGCGCCGAACTCCTCGGCATTGCTCACCGTGGCCGAGAGCGCGGTGACGAGCACGTGCTCGGGCAGCTGGATGATGACCTCCTCCCACACTGCGCCGCGGAACCTGTCGGCGAGGTAGTGCACCTCGTCCATCACCACGTGGCTCAGGCTCTGTAGCGTCGAGGAGCCCGCGTAGATCATGTTGCGCAGCACCTCGGTGGTCATCACCACGATGGAGGCCTCGCCGTTGATCGAGTTGTCGCCCGTGAGCAGCCCGACCTGAGCTGATCCGTAGCGCTCGCACAGGTCGTGATACTTCTGGTTGGAGAGGGCTTTGATCGGAGTGGTGTAGAAGCACTTCGTGCCGGCCTCAATGGCGAGCTGGGCGGCGAACTCGCCCACGAGGGTCTTGCCCGAGCCGGTGGGGGCGGCGACGAGCACCCCGCGCCCGGACTCAAGCGCTTCGCAGGCGCGGGTCTGGAAGGGGTCCAGCTCGAACTCATACAGTGCCGCAAAGGCTCCGAGCGACGACTTCGCCGTCTTGGCGCGGGATCGGGCGGCCGCGTACCGCTCGGCCGGCGAGCTCACTCGCTCAGCCTATGCGCTGGGGGTCAGGAGTCGCCTATCCAGCGCTGGGCCGCGGCACGAACACCGACACTGCGCTGGGCAGCACGCTCGCGCTAATCGGGAGAATCCCCATGCGCTCGCCGTCGGCGTACGCCACCTGGCCTTCGCCTTCGAGCTCGACGCTGCGCGCAGGGCGCTCGCTGACCTGGGGGTGCTTGAGGTGGGTGCCTCGGAACACCGTGGGGAACACTCGTAAGAACGTGGGCTTGGACACCTTGCGCAGCAGCATCACGTGGAAGAGACCGTCGTCCATCACCGACGACGGGCAGACCTTCATGCCGCCGCCGTATGACACCCCGTTTCCAATGGCCACCAGCATGCCCTCAACGTCTTCACTGTGGTGGTCGAGGGTGAGCCGGTAGGGCACGGGCGAGAAGGTGCCCAATTCGGCGACGATGGCCGCCATGTACTTGGCCTGACCACGAGGGAAGGTCATGCGGTTGGCCCGTTCGTTGACCATCGAGTCGAAGCCCGCCGACAGCACGCCGAGGAAGAGTCGGCGCCCGGCGTCGGCCGTGACCACCTCGCCCACATCGACGCGTCGGGTCGCGCCCGAGAGCACCACATTGACCGCAGCAGCGATGTCCTTGCGCGGCAGGCTAAGCGAGCGGGCGATATCGTCACCGGTGCCGACCGGGATGATGCCCAGGGGGATGTCTGCGGCGACTGCGTGCTGGAGCGCCATGTTCACGGTGCCGTCTCCGCCACAGGCAATGAGGCCGTTGAGCCCCGCCTCCACGGCGGTGACCATCCGTGCTTCGGCGTCGGTGGCATCAACACCCTCGATCGGCACGACCTCGATACCACCGGCGCTCAGTCGCGCTGCTACCTCGGGAGCGGAGCGCCCTCCCCGCCCGCGGCCCGAGGTGGGGTTGACCAGAAGGCCAATCCGTCGTGAAGACATGCGCGAAGGCTATCGGCCGCGGACACTTCGGGGGGCGGGTTCAGGAGTCGTCGTCGGGGAGGTTGAGGTCGCTGGCCGAGGGCTCGATCAGGGAGGCCTCGTCGTCGTCCCACTGGCCGAAGCCCAGTGTCCTGTCCCGACGAGCCCGGCGCTTGTCGTTGAGCACACAGATGCCCACGGCGATCGCCACCAGCAGCACGATCGGGGCCGCCAGCAGCGCCATGTTCCCGGGGTCGCCCGTGGGAGTGGCAATGGCTGCGAACAGGAAAATGATCAAAATGATCGCCCGCCACCACGAGATGAGCGCCTTGCCAGTGAGGACGCCGGCGAAATTGAGTAGCACCACGAGAAGCGGAATGAGGAAGCCAACACCGAACACCAAAATAGTGCGCACGAAGAAGTCGAGATAACGGTCGACCGACACGATGTTCTCGACGCCCACGGGGGTGAACCCGAACAGGAGTGCGAGGCCCGAGGGCAGCACCCAGTAGGCCAGGGCGACCCCAGCCGCGAAGAGTGGGGTCGCGGCAGCGGCGAAGCCGAGCGCCCAGCGCTTCTCATTTCCGTGCAGTCCGGGTGTAATGAAGCGCCACAGCTGATACAGCCACACGGGCGCAGCAATCAATACGCCGACCATCGCCACGATCTGCAACTGCAGGGTAAACGGATCAGCCACCCCGGTGAGCGCGAGAATGACCACCCGGCCCTCATCGCGGGCATGATTCACAATGTCGTTGAAGGGGGCACTCAGCCACGCGAAGATGGCGTCGTAGTAAATCCAGCCGACCACCATTCCGGCGATGATCGCGATGCCCGACTTGATGAGTCTGCTGCGCAATTCGCGCAGGTGGTCCGACAGCGACATACCGCCAGCGGCCGAGGACTGTGAGGATCGGCCGCGACTCGCTTGAGCGCCCTTCTCAGACACTGGGGTCACCGAGAGTAGATGGTGGTTAGGACAGCTGCTGCTCGGCGGGGGCCGCGGTGGCCGTGTCCGCCACCGGCGCGACCGCCGGGGCTAGCTGTGCGGGCACGACAGCCGCCGTGACCTCGGGGGTCGACGTGACCTCGGGGGTCGCTGTGACCGCGGTTGGCGCTTCGCCATCGTCGGCGAGCGCCTTCGTCTCGGCCTTGAAGATGCGTAGACTGCGCCCGAGGCCACGTGCAGCGTCGGGAAGGCGCTTGGCTCCGAAAAGCAGCACCACGATGAGCAGCAGGATTAGCCACTCGGCTCCTTGGGGCACGCGCATGATGTCTGACTCCTTTGACGACGGACCTGAGGGGTTGAGCTAAGACCTAGCTCCATCCTACGCCGCTGTGCCCAGCCACGTGCGCTATGCCGCGAGAACGTGGCGAATTGGGTCTACGGACTGCTCAAGCCACCGACCGAAGGCAATAACCTCGTCCTCGGTGAGCGGAGTGACCGCGTGGGGCTCGCGCACCTCGGCAGGAAGGCGACGGTGCACTGTTCGGGCGCCAGAGCGGGTGAGGGCGGCGGCCGTCGGCTGGTCGACGGGCCCGCGCACGTGGGTGGCGCACACTCGGCACTCGAAGGCGAAGGCGCTCACTGGCGCTGCGAGCGTCTCTTCCACCTCGACTCGAACCTCGGCTGGGGTCAATTCGACGTCTCCGCACTCTGGACACGTTGCCTTGATGGTTGTCATGGCTCTGGTATCGGCCGCAAATGACTAGGACTTGACCACTCGAACGGTGGAATGTGAAACGCCAGGGGCTCAGTTCTCGTACGCAGCCAGCGCGGCCCTAGCCCGGTCTGCGACCGCATTCTGCAGGTCTTCGTCGTCGACGACCCGGCCCTCGGCGCCGAGCGCGAGGACGAGTCGCACTAGCCACCCTTCGTCGGCCACGCGCACCGTGGCGTCGATGGTGCCGTCGGGAAGGTCGGAGTGCTCAACGCACGCCTGCAGTTCGGTGATGTGCTCAGCACTGCGCAGTAGGTGCAGCCGAACATCGATGCCTGCGGGAAGCATGTCGGCGCGCGAGCCGGATTCCTCAGCGGCGGGGTGCGACGAAGCCGGAAGGTCAGTGGGCACAGCGGTGACGATTCGGTCGAGGCGGAAGGTGCGCACCGCCTCGGCGCTGTGGCACCAGCCCTCGACGTACCAGTGTCCGTTCATGGCGAGGAGGCGAAGGGGGTCGATCTCTCGCTCGGTGAGCGCCTCACGAGCGGCTCCGGCGTACTGCATGTGAATGCGTGTTCCGGACTCGATGGCGCCAGAGATGACCGACTTGATGACGGGGTCGACCTCGTGATGCTGCACCACGACTGCCGCTGAGGCTCCGGACACTGCTGCGTCGGCGGCCTCCTCGAGCTTGGCGAGGGCCGACGTCGCTGCTGCGACGGCATCGCGGCTGGTGGGCAGCTCGGTGAGCAGGGTCAGCCCGGTAATGAGCGACGCCGCCTCGGCGGTGCTCAACCGCAGCGGGAACTCAAGCCCCTGGGAGTCGTGCACCGCGACGGTGCCACCGGCCTCATAGGAGATGTCGACCAGCTCTCCCCCGGCCTGCCCCGGGCCCACAAACGTGAGCACCGCAAGTTCCTGCAGAAGTTGGGCCTCGCTGATGCCGAAGTGCTCGGCCACTTCGGCGACCTCGCTCGGGCCGTGAGCTCGCAGCCACGGCAGCAGCGTGAGCATGCGGACCATCGACTCAGAATTGCTCATCGCGACAGCACCCCCTGCAATCGTCGAATGACCGCGGCACGGAGCTCGGGGGGATCGAGCACGAGAACATCGGGCCCATACGCGGCAAGTTCGCGCTCGAGGCGGTCGAGAGAGCGGAAAGGCAGGTCAATCTCAGCGGCATCGGGGGTGGCCCCTGCGCGCTGTCGCAGTCGCATGGCTCGCTGGGGTACGACGCGCAGACGGGCGACCCCGGAGGCGTCCTCGGGCTCGCCGTCGCCCACGAGCGTGCGCAGGTCGGTGCCCTCGGGCACGGTGACGGCGTCGGGTCGGCCGGCCTTGACCGCCCCCTCGATGCGCGACACCCGGAAGGCGCGCGTGGCGCCGCGATCGGTATCGAGACCCACGAGGTAGGTGTGCCCCAAGCGCAGCACCAGACCCCACGGCTCGACGTGCCGGGTCTCGGGGGTCGACCCCAACTTGCGATACGAGAACTCGACGGACCGCTTGTCGACGATTGCGCGTAGCAGGTCGGGGAAGGCAGGGTCCGAGGCGCTGAGTCGTGGCTCGACAGGCACTCCCCGTGCGTCGTCAGGCACCTCGAGGCCCACGCTCTCGAGCTTACGCAGCGCTGCTGATGCCGGGCCCTCAAGTGCCGCGGCACTCCAGGCGCGGGCAGCGAGTTCGAGCGCGACCATCTCGTCGGTGGTGAATGTCAGGTCGGGCAGTTCGTAGGCGCGCGGATCGATGCGATAGCCCCACTCGTCGTCGTACCCCGACTCGAGTTGCACGGTGTCGACGGGAATTCCGAGCTCGCGCAGGGCGTCCTTATCGCGCTCGAACATCCGCTCGAAGGCCTGGTCGCTGTCGCTGGCCACGTAGTCGGGAATCGTGCTGCGCAGCCGCGCTCGCGATACGCCCCGAGAGCTGTTGAGCAGCACGAAGACCAGGGTGAGCAGCCTCTCACTGCGACGAGTCGCTCCCCCGGTCACCGATCACCCCACGCCGAGCAGGTCGATGACGAACACGAGGGTGCGGCCCGACAGGCGGTGACCGCCGGTTTCACCGTAGGCCAGGGCTGGGGGGCATACGAGCTGACGGCGGCCACCTACGCGCATTCCCGGAATGCCCTGCTGCCAGCCGGCAATGAGGCCCTTGAGCGGAAACTTAATGGCCTCGCCACGGTCCCAGGAGGCGTCGAACTGCTCGCCGGTCTCGAAGTCGACGCCGACGTAGTGCACGAGCACCGTGGCTCCGGGCGTGGCCTCATCGCCGTCTCCGACGACGATGTCGGTGCTGACGAGGTCGGTGGGGGCAGGCCCCTCGATGAAGTCGATTTCAGGCTTGGTCATGGATTTCCTCCGGCTACTTGGTGGCGGTCAGGGAGACAACAAACACGAGGGCCTCGTTCGGGCCGATGCCCGAACCTCCCGGAGGATTGGCGCCGTAGGCGAGGTCTCCGGGGATGATGAGCAGTCGGGTGCCGCCCACCTTCATTCCGGGAAGGCCGTCGGTCCAGCCCTTGATGACCATGTCGAGCCCGAAGCTGATGGGCTCACCGCCTCGTGCCCACGACGAGTCGAAAATAGTGCGGCTGGTGAGGCCAACGCCGCAGTAGTTGGCGGTGACGGTGGCGCCGACGGCCACTTCGGCTCCGGTGCCGGGGGTGAGGTCGGTGCTGACGAGGGTGGTGGGGGTCACGGCATCGGCGGCGATGCTCACTGAGGGGGCACCCGTGGCGGCCGTGCCCACCACGACGCCGTCGGTGCCGGGGGCACCCTCGGGAGCGGTGGTGGACTTCTCCGGCGGGTTGAGGGAGGCGCAGTCGGTGGCGGCCCAGTCGGCGCTGGTGCCGGCCGATCCGGAGGCGCTGGGCGAGTCGACAAGCCCCCCGCTGGAGCTGGTCGAGCCGCAGGCGGCGAGGGTCAGGAGGGCGATGCCGCCCAGGGCGAGGAGTCGTCGGGTCATGCCCTGACCCTAACGTCACATGCTCGAGATCAGCTTGTCGACCCGCTCGTCGGCGCTGCGGAATGGGTCCTTACACAGCACGGTGCGCTGCGCCTGGTCGTTGAGCTTGAGGTGCACCCAGTCAACCGTGAAGTCGCGGCGGCGCTCCTGTGCCCGCTTGATGAAGTCGCCGCGAAGCT
>CALQEM020000028.1:0-23942 GCA_943329595.2 Bifidobacterium breve | reverse complement strand
AGTGACTCGACCGGCGGGCCGCTGTACGGGGTGCGCTGCACGCCGCGTTTTCCCCACCACACCCACAGCACCAGCGTGAGCAGCACCAGGGCGAATCCGAACAGCAGGTCCTCCGCGGGTGCGTACGCGATGCGGCCGTCGCCGAGGAAGGGAGGCGGGCCGTCGACGGGGGTGGACGAGCCGATGATCGCGTCGCCGTTGTAGCGCACGATGCTCAGTCCGGTAAGCACGCCGTTGGTGACGAGCTGGAAGACGATGATGATCGCGTAGGCGGTCCAGAACACCCGCCGCCGCACCAGGCGGGTGCGGAACACGAACAGGTCGAGCACAGCGACCACCACCACCGCGATCAGGCCGAGCTGGGTGTACGTCATCGCTGGCCGCCCCCGTCATCGTGGTCGATCACACGCACCCCGTCGACACACGTGCCTGCCTCCTCGTCGCCGACCTCCCAGCGCTTGGTCGACCGCACGGCCTCCAGCGTCAGCACCGACGCGATGGGGATGACCACGAAGAACAGCACCTCGTCGATCGGGAGGCCACCCGGCAGGAGCACGCCAGTGGTGCGCTCGGGGTCGAAGGTCCAGTGCGCCTGCGCGATCGCGTAGAGGTCCCACAGCACGAAGACAACCACCACGGGCAGCACCGTGAGCACCAGGCGCCGCCAGCGCGCGTACACCCGGGTACGCAGGAACACCTCGAGCCACGCGGTGCCCAGCAGGGCGAACGCCAGCACGCCGAGGTATGCAAGGTGACTCACGGCCCACGCACCGCCTGCTGCTTGGCGTGGTCCCACGAAGTCGCGCGCTCGACCACCAGGCGAAGCGCCCGCTGCTTGGGGGCGCGCGGCCGGTAGCCCTCGATCACCGCGGGCACATGCGCGGGGTCCATGCCCTCGTACTTGACCATCAGACCGGCGAACACCTCGCAGATGCGCTCGATGTCGTCGCTCACCTCAACCGTTCCGGTCAGCTGCACGCCGCGCAGCTCGGCGTAGGTGTCGCCCGTCTCGATCAGCATCGCCGCGCGCGGGTCGCGCTGGAGGTTGATCACCTTCTGCGACTTCGCGTAGGTGCGCATCCACACATCGCCGTCGATGACCACGAACCACATGCCCACGGGATCGGGAAAGCCATCGGGGCCCAGCGTCACGAACGAGGCCGTGCGGCCGGCGCGCAGGAAGGCGTCGACCTCGTCCGGGGTCATCTCGATGTCTGCGCGCTCGCCTGCCACTCCCCCATCGAATCAGACGCACCGTCGCCGCGCCCCCGACCCGCCGGACGGCGCCTGCCCGGCGTCGCCCCACCCGAAACGTATGCTGAACGGGTTATGGAAACTCAGGTCATCGACGCCCTCCTCGGCAGGGTGATCGACTCGCGCTACCGGATCGACGCGCGCCTCGCCCGGGGCGGTATGGCGACCGTGTACGAGGCCCTCGACCTTCGCCTCGACCGCGTCGTGGCCGTCAAGGTGATGCACCCCACTCTGGCCGAGGACCCCGGCTTTGTATCCCGATTCGAGCGCGAGGCGAAGTCGGCCGCACGCCTCTCGCACCCCAATGTCGTGAGCGTCTTTGACCAGGGCGTCGACGGCGACATCGTGTTCCTCGCGATGGAGTTCGTACCCGGCCGCACCGTGCGCGACGTGCTTCGCGAGAACCGCACCCTGAGCCCGGCCCAGGCACTGGCGATCCTCGAGCCCGTGCTCGAAGCCCTCGAGGCCGCGCACCGCGCCGGCTTCGTGCACCGCGATATCAAGCCCGAGAACGTGCTGATCTCCGACGACGGCCGGGTGAAGGTCGCCGACTTCGGGCTGGCGCGCACCATCAGCGTCGGCCCGGCCACCGTCTCAGCGGCCACCCAAGGAATTCTCATCGGAACCGTGGCGTACCTCTCGCCCGAGCAGGTGCAGCGGGGGGTCGCCGATGCCCGCTCCGACGTGTACGGCGCGGGCATTTTGCTGTACGAGATGCTGACCGGGTCGGTGCCTCACGCCGGTGAGACCCCGCTCGCGGTGGCTTACCAGCACGTCAACGCCGACGTGCCCGTTCCGTCGATCCTCCGCCCCGAGTTGCCGCCCGAGGTCGACGCCCTCGTGGGCGACGCCACCCGCCGCGACCCCGACGAGCGCTTCGCCTCGGCCGCCGACTTCCTGGTCGCCGTGCGGGCGGCGCGAGCGTCGCTACCGCGCCCCACCCCCCTGAGGGGTCACGACACCGCTGTGCTGCCGGTCGAGCCGGTGCCGGCGCCCCTCGCACCGCCCACGCTTCCTGCCACTACCACTGCTGCCACTACCACTGCTGCCACTACCCCTCGACGGCCTCGCCGCTGGAAGGGCCCGGTCGCGGCGCTTCTCGTACTCGCGCTCGCGCTCGGCGGGGGCTGGGCCGCCTGGTGGTTCGGGTCGGCCCGCTACGTACCCGTTCCGGGAATCATCAACCTGTCCGAGTCGGCTGCCACCGCGAAGCTCAAGGCCAGCGACCTCACCCTGACCGTGGCCTCGCGCCAGTTCAGCGAAAACGTGAGGTCGGGGCTGATCATGTCCTCGATCCCCGAGGCCACCGCCGACGCCCGCCAGGGCAGCGCGGTGGCTGTGGTGGTTTCCAAGGGCCCCGAGCGCTACGAGGTGCCGTCGGTCGCCGGCGAGACCGTGCAGGCCGCCACCGCCCTGCTCGCCGACCGCACCCTGAAGGTGGGGGGGCAGCGCAAGGTCTACGACGAAAGCATCGAGGCCGGGCTCGTTGTCGCCACCGACCCCAGGGAGGGCATGGCCCTACGCCGCTCCACCGAGGTGACCCTGCTGGTATCGAAGGGCCCGCGCCCCATCACAATTCCCAAGCTCATCGGCGACGATGGCGCGAAAGCCACCACCGAACTGCAGGACCTCGGCCTCCAGGTCACCACATCCGAGGAATACTCCACCACCATCGACATCGGCAACATCGTGTCGATCACTCCCCAGTCTGGACTCGAACTGCAGCGCGGCGACACCGTGGCACTGGTGATCTCCAAGGGGCCACCTCCGGTGACCATCCCCAGCGTCATCGACCTCGACCGCGAGACCGCCATCAGCCGGCTCGAGCAGGCTGGCCTCACGGTCACGGTCGAGGAGCCGCTGGGAGTCACGCCGCTCAACCGGGTCGTGAAGCAGACCCCGGAGGCAGGTACCGTGCAGCCGGCCGGCAGCCGCGTGACCATCCAGGTGGTCTGAGCAGGCGCCGGGGGGCGACTCGCCTCAGGCGCGCTGGTCGATGAGCATGTCGGCCACGAGGAAGGCCAGTTCCAGTGCCTGAATGCGATTGAGCCGCGGATCGCACGCGGTCTCGTAGCGGAAGTGCAGGCCGTCCTCGGCCACGCCCGATACTCCGCCGACGCACTCGGTGACGTCGTCGCCGGTGAGCTCGATGTGGATGCCGCCGGGGTGGGTGCCCAGGCTGGCGTGCACCTCGAAGAAGCCGCGCACCTCGTCGAGCACATCGTCAAACGAGCGCGTCTTGATGCCGCTGGCGGTCTCACGGGTATTGCCGTGCATGGGGTCGCACACCCACACGACCGGGTGTCCGCTGGCCTCGACCTTCGAGATGATCGTGGGCAACGCGTCGCGCACCTTGCCCGCCCCCATGCGGGTGATGAGCGTGAGCCGGCCCGGGGTCTTGTCGGGGTCGAGCTCCTCGAGCAGCGGGAGAATGTCGTCGGGCGTGGCGTTGGGGCCCACCTTGACGCCGATGGGGTTGCGAATGCGCGCATGCAGGTCGACGTGAGCCGAGCCGGGCTGCCGGGTGCGCTCACCGATCCAGAGGAAGTGCCCCGACACGTCGTAGGGCAGGCCCGTGCGAGAGTCGATACGGGTAAGCGGACGCTCGTAGTCGAGCACGAGGCCTTCGTGAGCGGCGAAGAACTCGACGCGCCGGAACTCCTCGGGGTCGGCCCCGCAGGCAGACATGAAGGCCAGCGCGCGGTCGATTTCGCCGGCCATGCGGTCGTAGCGCTCGCCCACGCCGGAGTCGCGCACGAAGTCCTGGTTCCAGGCGTGCACCTGCCGCAGATCGGCGTAGCCCCCCTGCGTGAAGGCGCGCACGAGGTTCAGGGTGGCGCCCGACGCGTGGTAGGCGCGCACGAGGCGAGCGGGGTCGGGCACGCGATCGGCCTCGGTGAAGGCGATTCCGTTGATTCCGTCGCCGAAGTACGAGGGCAGTTCGACGCCACCCTGCGTTTCGGTGGGCTTGGAACGCGGCTTGAAGTACTGCCCCGCCATGCGACCCATCTTGACCACCGGCATGCTCGCCCCGTAGGTGAGCACCACGGCCATCTGCAGCACGGTCTGCAGGCGCGCCCGAATGGAGTCGGCGGTGTTGGCCGCAAAGGTCTCGGCGCAGTCGCCGCCCATCAGCACGAAGGCCTCGCCCCGCGCCGCGGCGGCCAGACGCTCGGTCAGCAGATCGCACTCGCCCGCGAACACCAGCGGCGGGAGGATGGCGAGTTCCGCCATCGCGGCAGCGCGCGCGGCCTCGTCGGGCCACACGGGCTGCTGCAGGGCCGGGAGGTCGGGCCACACGAGAGAGTCGGACACGGGCCAAGGATATCGGCAGCGCCCCGGTGCCACGACCGGCGGCTCGCACACTCAGCCGAAGAAGGGCCTCACCTCGGCGTAGCGATGCGGCGGCACTGTCTTGAGCACACCCGTGGCGGCCGCGAGCGGCACCCGCACAATGTCGGTTCCCTGCAGCGCCACCATGGTGCCGAAGTCGCCGTCGTGCACGGCGTCAATAGCCTGCAGGCCGAAGCGCGTAGCGAGTACGCGATCGAAGGCGGTGGGAGTTCCGCCGCGCTGAATGTGTCCCAGCACCGCAGCGCGCGACTCCTTGCCCGTGCGCCGCTCGATCTCGCGCGCCAGCCACTCACCGATGCCCGAGAGCTGCACGTGGCCGAAGGCATCGCGGGGAGCGTCCTTGGTCATCAGCTCGCCATCACGTGGCAGCGCACCCTCAGACACGCAGATGATGGGCGAGTAGTGCGACTCGAACCTCGACTCGACCCAACCACACACCTCGTCGATATCGAAGGGCACCTCAGGAATCAGGATCACATTGGCACCGCCCGCGAGCCCGGCGTGCAGGGCGATCCAGCCTGCGTGGCGGCCCATCACCTCGATCACGAGTACCCGGTGGTGTGACTCGGCCGTGGTGTGGAGTCGGTCGATGGCCTCCATCGCGATGTTGACGGCGGTGTCGAAGCCGAACGTGTAGTCGGTGGCCGACAGGTCGTTGTCGATGGTCTTCGGGCAGCCAATGACCTTGACACCGTGCTCGTGCAGTTGGGTGGCCACGCCAAGGGTGTCCTCGCCGCCGATCGCGATCAGGGCGTCGACGCTGAGGGCCGCAAGGTTCGCCTCGATCTTCTCGACGCCTCCCTCGATGCTCATCGGATTGGTGCGCGAGCTGCCCAGGATGGTGCCACCACGGGGAAGAATTCCGCGCACCTGCTCAATACCCAGCGGCATCGTAATGCCCTCGAGGGGGCCCTTCCAGCCGTCGCGGAACCCCACAAACTCGTAGCCGTACTCCTTGACCCCCTTGCGCACCACCGCCCGGATTACCGCGTTGAGCCCCGGGCAGTCGCCCCCGCCGGTCAGCACGCCAACTCGCATCGTCAACCCTTCAGTGTCTGCTGCACGCACTACGCTGTGACCTTCAAACCTACCAGCCACGCGGCAGGCGCTTTCAGGGCACACACGAGCGAACGCCCCCTCACACACGGCCCGGAGGATGCATCTCAATGACGTCCACACCCGATTTCAGCACCGCGGTTCTCGCCCTCGACGCGGGCACCACCGGTGTCACCGCCCTGCTGGTCGACCACAGCGCCCGGGTGGTTGCCCGCGGGTACTCCGAGTTCGCCCAGCACTTTCCCGGCGATGGCTGGGTTGAGCACGAGCCCAGGGACATCTGGGCCGCCACCCTGGCCGCGACTCGCGCCTGCCTCGACTCCGCACCGCACCTCACCCCCACGGCTGTCGGCATCACCAACCAGCGCGAGACCGCGGTGCTGTGGGACCGCGAGTCACTCGGCTCACCCCGCCGCGCCATCGTGTGGCAAGACCGCCGCTCGGCGCCGATCTGCGACGAACTGCGCGCGGCCGGGCATGAGCCGATGGTCGCGGCGGCCACCGGTCTGCGGCTCGACCCCTACTTCACCGCCACCAAGCTGGCGTGGATCGCTCGCAACGAACCCCACGTGTGGGCGCAGGTTACGTCGGGCCGGGTGGCCGTGGGCACCGTCGACTCGTATCTCGTCGCGCGACTCACCCGCGGCATCCACCATCTCACCGATGCATCCAATGCGTCGCGCACACTGCTCTACGACCTCAACCTGGGGGCCTGGAGCCCCGAGCTCTGCGAGCTCTTTGGGGTGCCACTCGACGCGCTACCCGAGGTGGTGGCGTCGTACGGCGTGGTGGGCCGCACCGATCCCGCCACCTTTCTCGGCCTCGACCTGCCCATCGCTGGCATCGCGGGCGATCAGCAGGCAGCGCTCTTCGGCCAGGCCTGCTTCACCCGGGGCAGCAGCAAGTGCACCTTCGGCACCGGCTCATTCATCCTGGTTAACACTGGCGAGACGCCGGTGCCCTCGGGGTCAGGACTGCTCACCACCGTGGCCTGGCAGCACCCCGACGGCCGGCGCGTCTTCGCCCTCGAGGGCTCGGTGTTCGTCACCGGAGCGGCGGTGCAGTGGCTGCGCGACAGCCTCGGAATCATCAGCTCGGCGCCAGAGGTCGAGACCCTCGCCCGCACGGTCGACTCCAGCGGTGGCGTGGTGTTCGTTCCCGCCCTCACCGGCCTCGGGGCCCCCGACTGGGACCCTGCCGCGCGCGGCGCCATCTTCGGCATTACCCGCGCCACCACGGCGGCCCACCTCGCGAGAGCGACCCTCGAGGCCATCGCCTTCTCCGTGACCGACGTCGTTGCCCTCATGGCGTCTGAGGCGGGAGTGGTCCTTCCCCGACTCGCCGTCGACGGCGGAGCAGCCGCCAACGATCTGCTGTGCGAGTTGCAGGCCACGGCGCTGCAGATTCCTATCGACCGGTCCGAGCAACTCGAGAGCACCGGCCTCGGCGCGGCCTTCCTCGCTGGCCTCGGCACCGGCTTCTGGCCCGACACCGAGGCGCTCTCGGCGGCGTGGCGCAGCAGCGGGGTGTTCGAGCCCGGCCCCGCCGACCCGGCCGCGCACGCGCGATGGCGCGAGGGTGTACGGCGCTCGCTGGGCTGGGCCACCGACGCATGAGCACGCCTGACACCGACGATTCAGCCAATCCCGTCCTCGTCAACGCAACCCGCTCAGGCTTCACCGAATCACGGCACCGTGGCAGCGTGCTGCTGCTCGCGACCGACGGTGCCCAGCGCCAGTTCGGACATGCTGGCTGCGGCACCTACCCGCGGTCGAGCCTCAAGCCCCTGCAGGCCACGGCTATGGTGCGGGCCGGCCTGCGCCTCGAGCCACAACTGCTGGCCCTGGTCACGTCGAGCCACTCCGCCACGCCCGAGCAGGTCTCGGCCGCACTCGACATCCTGCAGGGTGCCGGACTCACCGAGCACGACCTGCGCTGCCCGGCCGACCTGCCCGAGTTGCCCGAGTTGCCCGACGACATCGTGGGGCTTATCCGCGCAGGCGGCTCACCCAGCCCACTGCAGCACAACTGCTCGGGCAAGCACTCGGGCATGCTGGCCACGTGCGTGCTCAACGGCTGGTCCACGCACGACTACCTCGACCGCAACCACCCCCTTCAACGGCTCATCCTCAGCACCGTCGAGGAGTTCACCGGCGAGACCGTGACCATCGTCGGCACCGACGGGTGCGGCGCCCCGGTGCCGGTCGTGGGCCTTCCGGCACTCGCCCGCGCCATCGCACGAGTCGCGGTGGCCTCCCCCGACACCGCCGAGGGTCAGGTTGCAGCAGCGGCTCGGGCATGGCCGGTGATGGTGGGCGGCCCCGAGCGCTGCATCAGCCAGGTCATGCCCGTGGTGCCCGGCCTGCTCGTCAAGGAGGGTGCCGAGGGAGTGTGGGTGGCGGCACTCACCGACGGTCGCACCATGGTGGCCAAGGTCGATGACGGCGCCCTGCGCGCGCTGCCGGCAATCTTGGCCGCAACCCTGCAGTCGTGGGGGTTCGACCACCCCGTCATCGACAGGTGGGCCGCCGATCCGATTCTGGGCGGGGGCCTTCCGGTGGGGGCGCTCACCGCATCGACCACCCTGCGCGACTGGCTCGCCGAGGGCTGAGCTGTCAGACGGCCCAGCGGCTCAGTCAGTGCGGGCGAAGTGCTCGACCACGGGCGGGCCGTCGAAGTGGTGGCCGATCAGGGCCCGCCACTGCACGAACAGCTCTGAGTTACGAAACCCGACCAGATGGTCGTCGATGCTGCGCCACGTGATGGTGAACAGGAACACCGACTGCCGCTCGACGCACCACCCATGGGCGGTGAACCCGCCGAACCCCGCTGCCTGAGGCAGCAGGGTGGTGGCAGCTTCGGCCAGCGCCGCCTCGAACTCGACCTCGTGTCCGGGCAGCACCGTGACGTAGGCCACTTCGAGCACCATTAGACCGTCACCTCCGCAGCCGCCGCGCGCAGCTCCTTGGCGCGGGAGGCGTAGATGTCGACGTACTCCTGACCCGAGAGCTCCATCAGCTCGTACATAATCTCGTCGGTCATCGACCGCAGCACAAACCGGTCACCCTGGAACCCCTCGTAGCGCGAGAAGTCGAGCGGTGGCCCGAAGCGGATTCCGACACGCATCACCCGGGGCAGCAGACGTCCGACCGGTTGAATCTTTTCAGTGTCGATCATGGCCACCGGGATCACCAGAACACCCGCGTCGAGGGCGAGCCGAGCCACGCCCGTGCGCCCGCGATAGAGGCGGCCGTCGGGCGAGCGGGTGCCCTCGGGATAAATGCCCAGCAGGGCTCCCTCCTCAAGGAGTCGACGGCTGGTGCTCATGGCGGCCTCGGCGGCACGACCGCCGGTGCGGTCGACCGGCACCTGCCCCACTCCACGGAAGAACGTGCGCGTCAGGAGCCCCTTGATACCACGGCCCTCGAAGTACTCGCTCTTGGCAAGAAAGGTGATGCGACGCGGAAAAACAAGTGGTAGGAAAAATGAGTCAGAGAACGACAGGTGGTTCGAGGCGATGATGGCCGGGCCATCGGCGGGCACGTGCTCGAGGCCGGTGACCCACGGCCGAAAGACCACGCGCAGGATGGGCCCGAGCAGCACATATTTCAGAAACCAATAGAACACCTCCCTACCGTACGCAACTACGGTGCCCGAGGGCAACGGACGCGCCCGCGCCCCCGCTGAGCCGGTGGGGACGTAGCATGCAGAGAGTAGAAGTCGCGCGCCCGTGCTGGGTGCGGATGACCCGGACATCAAGGAGGAATCATGCCGTTGCTTCCCGGGGCTGACCCCTATTCCCACGAGGGCGGTCGCGTGGGCGCACTCCTGCTGCACGGCTTCACCGGTCAGCCCCTGTCGGTCAAGCCGTGGGGCCAACACCTCGCTGCTGCCGGGCTGAGCGTCGAGGTGCCCCGACTTCCCGGGCACGGAACCCGCTGGCAGGACCTCAACCTCACCACGTGGCACGACTGGTACGCCGAGGCCGACCGCGCCTTCACCTCGTTGACTGCCACCTGCGACTCCGTGTTCGTCATGGGCCTGTCCATGGGCGGCAGCCTCGCGCTGCGACTAGCCGAGCAGCGCGCAGATCAGGTCGCGGGGCTGGTGTTGGTCAACCCCGCCGTGCACTCCGAGCGGCCCGACCGCTTTGTGCTGCCCCTCATCCGACGCGTGATCCCGTCGTTCCCCGGCATCGTCAACGACATCAAGAAGGAGGGCGCCGACGAGGGCGGCTACCCCAGACTGCCGCTCAAGGCCGCCCACTCGCTCACCCGCCTCTGGAGCGCGGTCAAGGCTGACATCGCCATGGTGACGTCACCACTGCTGCTCTTCCGCAGTACTGAGGACCACGTGGTCGAGCCCTCCAATGCCGCGTGGATCTTGGCCAATGTGGCCTCGGCCGATACGCACGAGGTGCTGCTGCCTCACTCGTACCATGTGGCGACCCTCGACAACGACGCCGACATGATCTTCTCCGGCTCGGTTGACTTCGTGCGCCGTATCGCTCCGGGAGCGTGAGTCGCGCATGTCGTCCCGCGACAACGGGCTGAGCGCCTCGAGGTACACCCCTCTACTCGAACTCGACCCGCCCTTGGTCGAGCAGGTACTCGACCTGCTGGCGGCCGCAGGCATTGCCGCGTACGTCGAACCCGTTGAGGGCGACCGCGGCCCGTATCAGGATGTCCAGCTTCCCGAGCGAGTACTCATGCGGCTACAGGTCCAGCACGACCGTGCCGCCGACGCCCGTGCCACCGTGGGCGCGCACCTGCCTCAGCTGAAGGCCGCCTTTCTCGCCGACTCCGCGGCGCGCGATGACCGGTCGGCGATCGCCGCCAACGAGGTCGACGCCGCCTGGGCCCGCATCGTTGCCGGATACGACGTGGCCCCCGACGCGGTCGGTCGCTGGTCGGCGGCCGAAGACCTTGACGAGCCGCCAACCACCGGTTCCGGACTGAGCCGACGACTCGTGCGCCGCAACGACCGCGACGACCCCTCCGAGGCCGCGTCACCCCCCGAGGTCGACAGCCCGACCTTCTCGGGAGACCCTCGCGCCTACGTGGTCGACGATCCAGACGAGCACTTCGTGCCTCCGCCTCCCCCACCCCTGCCCGAGACCGACGTCGTGACCCGCATGGCGTGGGCCGGGCTCGTCGGAGGCCCTGCGCTGGTGCTGCTCATTGCGGTGCTGGGGTTGCAGATCGAGCCGTGGGTGGTGCTCATCGCGCTGCTGGCCTTCTGCGGAGGGGTCGCCACCCTGGTAGCGCGCATGGGCGATCACCGTCGCCACGATGATGACGACTGGAACGACGGAGCTGTGGTGTAGCTCAGCGCACGAGTCGAACGGGGTCACCCTCGAGGATTGCCGTCCAGGTGGTCGTGTCATAGGCAAGCCCCGCGTAGTTGATCTCGACCCTGAACCAGCAGTCAGTGGGAGTGTCGTCGCGACACCGGTAGTCGCCGGGAATGGTCACGTCGATTCGCTGCACCCGGCCGTTGAAGCCAGTTTCTGCGCCGATGCCGCCGAGTCGGCACCCCGCCAGCGGGACGGGGTCGCGCACCGATCCGCGCACGTCGCCGGCGGCCGAGCAGGAGTCGACCCAGCGGCCTGAGGCAGCGGGCGGCGGTAGCAGCCGCAGGCTCGTCGTTCCGACGGCGTCACCGATGTCGAACAGTTCCACGCGGAGTGTCGAACCGGCCGACGCCGACGGCACTCGTGCCAGCAGGAACGTGGTGGCCCCCCCAGCAAGGTTGGCGTAGACCGCCATCCGCTCGACCGCCGAGAGCGTGACGGCCTCTTCGTCGCCGGGCGAGTCGACCCGGATCGCGAACCGGTTGAGACCTCCTCCGCTGGCTCCGGAGTCCTCGCGAGGATCGGTCATTCGTGCCGCGGTGGCTGAGCCGGCGAGCACGTTGGTACGAACCTGCAGGTAGTAGTCGCCCACCTGCGGGGCTCGCACGGTACACACGGTGACCCACTGGCGGAACACCCGCTGCAGGGCGCGGGCCGCGCGAGTTGATGCCGTGAGCGCAACCCGCAGAGCGTCGGGCGACATCGACCAGCTGGGGTACTGGCGCACGCAGGCCGCGATGACCGGCGCGCTCCACGGGTCGCCCGAGGCGTGAGGCGAATGCACCGCCATCGACGTAGTGACGGGCAGGCCCGCCGATTCCGCCGGCGTGCCGGGAGCGTTGAAGGCGAAGTCGCCGGTGCAGAAGTCGCCCGACGACGACGGTGACGAGGCCGGGCTTCCAAATGCGTAGCGCCGATCGGCATCGGTCACGAATGGGTTGGCCCTGTTCGGGCCGGGCCATGAGGGGTCGGACCCCGAGGTGCGGGGCATCCGCTCGCACCAGTTGCCGACGTCGACGAACGCGGGGTCGAACACCTGGACCGAGATCGACGCCACCGGCCGCCTCACCGAGACGCGGAAGAAGTACGACGACGAGCCGTCGCCGGCCGGGCCAGCCGGGCCAGCCGGGCCAGCCAAGGCACCGGCGTACTCCGTGTTGCGGGGAGGTGAGCACCCGCTATTACCCGGGTTGCACCAGCGCGTGGCGTACCGATCGCCCTCGAGCTTGGAGGTATCGGGGCCAGCCACCGTGGCCCAGAAATGCGGTCTGCGGCCCATCGGGCACAGCGATGACATCACGCTGCCGGATCCGTCGGCGGGGTCGGAGCCCGTGCCCGTCGCGGGGTCGGGCTCGTTTCCGAAGAGGTTGCACGTGCTTCCCATCGCCACCGCGTGCGCATAGGTGGCCTCGGCCGACCTCGTCAGCTCACGAGTGGGCGTACCCAGCAGTGCACCTAGCGGGTTGTTGACGCGCGTGGTAATCGTCACGCGCACGGTACCGGGCGAGTCCGCCGTGGCCAGGGTGACGCGGGTACGGACGTCGCTGGCGAACCCGTTGCGCCGCGCGGCGTCGAGGGCCGCGGCCCGTGCTGCGGGGCGGTCGGTGAGCCACTGCGGGGCGGCCGCGAGCGCCGAGGCATCGGCGGCTCGCTGCACCCGCTCGAGTACCGCGAACCAGCGGGCGACATCCACGCCGAGCGCCGCAGCCCCCAGCAGCACGGGGGTCAGCGTGAGCGCGACAAGAATCGCAACTGCTCCCCTGTCACCCCTGGTGCCCGCTTCGCCCCTCATGACAGCCCCGCCCCGCACGAGCGCGCTGGCATCGGCTCGAACTTCATCACTGCCCGGTCGCCCACCACCCGCACGCCCGAGCCTCCGAGCAGCGCCGAGAAGGCCATCACGTGTCGAACGCGCAGGTACACGCCCACCGACATCGCACGCGGGTCGCCCACGCAGGCGTTGACAGTGGTGGGCGACCACCCTGACCCACCGATTGCGGTGAAGCGGCGTAGCGCCCGATTCCAGCGCATTCGCACACAGCGAGTTGGGCAGGAGGAGAGCGAGGTGGTGCCGAGAGGGTAACCCGTGGGGCCGGCCTGGTACACCCACAGTTCTTCGAGGGTGTCGGTCGAGAGTGCCGAACCGGCGACTGCCGACGCCACATCAGCAGGCATGGTGGCCCGCCTGGGCTCGGCTGAGGCGATGCGCGCACCGTGGCGCACGGCCGACGCCACCGCCGATACATCGCGCAGCCACAGGGCTGTGTCGACGATTCCGAACAGCAGCAGAAACAGCAGCGGGACGATCAATGCGGCTTCGACCGCGACCGCCCCGCGATCGTCGCGGGTGACAACCATGGAACCTCCCCCTCAGGGGCCAACCTCAGGCCCCGCGGGACGAGCATGGCGCCGCCCATGAGCGGGGGGCACCGGCGCGCTGGACCTGTGGATTAAGGCCTGGGGGGCGCCCGAGGGACAGCGAGGGTCAGTCGGTGCGGGCGAGGTCAGCGGCCCCGATGATGCCCGCCTCGTTTCCGAGTGCGGCCAGGACGACCTCGGCGATGGGCCGGTGCTCGCGACCGGTGAGGTGCTCGTGGAAAGAGGCGCGCGTGGGCGTCAGCAGGAGATCTCCCGCCTCAGACACCCCTCCACCCAGCACGAAGCACCCGGGGTCGAGCACCGCAGCGAGGTCAGCCATTCCCTGCCCGAGCCACTCGCCCACCTCGTCGAAGGCAGCCACCGCCACCGGGTCGCCCTCCCTCGCCGCCACGGTGATGTGGCTGCCCTCGATGCCCTCCGGCGTGCCGTCGCCCAGGCTCAGCAGTAGCGTGCCCTCCGTCAGGCGTCGGCCAGCGATCTGCCGAGCCGTACGCACGAGCGCGGTTCCGCTGGCGTACTGCTCCCAGCAGCCGAGCAGACCGCACCCGCACACCAGACCCTCGCGCACCATCTGCAGGTGACCGATCTCCGACCCCACGCCGTACGCTCCTCGAAGCGGCCGACCATCGACGATCACGCCGCCCCCGATGCCGGTTCCCACGGTTACCAGCACCAGGTTGGAGTAGCCCTGTCCGGCGCCGAACCGGAACTCACCCCACGCCGCGGCGAGGGCATCGTTTTCCACCACCACCGGCAGCCCTGTCAGCGCCTCGACCTGGTCGCGAAGTGGCTCGTTGACCCATCCGAGGTTGGGCGCAAACAGCACGCGCGACCGCTTCTCGTCGATGAATCCCGCTGCTCCGATGCCGATCGAGTCGACCGCGTGCTGGGCGACGAGTTCGCGCACCACCTCGATGATCGCGACACCCGTGGCCGCGGCGTCGCGCTGGGGGGTGACACGCCGGGACTGCGCGAGAATCACACCTCGCTCGTCGACCACGCCGCCCGCGATCTTGGTGCCGCCGAGGTCGATTCCGATCGTCAGTCCCACGTCGACCCACGCTTCTCCGTCGATTCGAACTGCGCAGCCACCGCACCTGCCCACCCGTCGACGTCAGACCCTTCGGAAGTGGCCGTTGCCGGTTTAGGCACGCTCACCCTCAACCCTCGCCTTGAGGCCTCTCAGCGCGGTGTCGACGATGACCTTCTCAGCCTTGCGCCGAATCATTCCGATCATCGGGATCGACAGTCCCACGCTCAGCCGATAGTCGACCAGCGTGCTGCCATCGCCCTGGTCGGTGAGCAAGTAGCAGCCGTTCATCGCGGTGAGCATTCCACCCTCGGTGAGCTCCCACGTGACGCTGTCGTCGCCCGACCACTCGTAGGCCAGCACATAGCTGTCCTTAATGGGCCCAGACTCTATGGTGAACCGAGCATCGCCGGGGCGGCCGTCGTCGAACTCAGTGAGCACCTCGACGTTCTTTACCCCGTCACTCCAATCGGGGTAGGTGGCTAGGTCGGCGATGACAGCCATGATCTCTGAGGGACCGGCGTTGATGACGATACTGCCCGTGGTCTCGTCTGCCATGCCCGAAACTCTATGCCACCACTGTCACCAGGTCACCAGGTCAGCGCGAACGGCGTGCGCCGGCCACGGAAGTGCCCCACGTTGACCACCTCCGTGCGGCCCACGCGGGCTCGGGGGGCCAGCGGCTGATGAACGTGGCCGTGCAGGTGCAGGCGCGGCTGGTACTCGACCAGGTAGTCGAGCAGCGTCGCGCTTCCACGCTCGAACCGCCGCGCGACCACGTCGTAGGTCACCTCAGGCAGTGCAGGCGGAATGTGGGTGCACAGCACGTCGACGGGACCGAGGGCTGACACCTTCGCCGCGAAGTCGGCGTCTGAAAGCTCGTAGGGGGTGCGGTAGGCCGACGTCAGACCGCCGCCGACGAAGCCGAAGGTAAGCCCACCGATCACGGCGGTCTGGCCGTCGAGGACCGTGTGACCGTCACGCAGGTACTCGCCCCACAGCGACGGCACGTCGACATTGCCGTAGGTGAGGTACGCAGGGGTGGGCATGGCGTCGAAGAGCCGCTCATACTGCTCGCGGATCTTGCGCTGCATTACGGTGGCGCGATCCTCGCCCAATCGACGCCAGAGCTCGGCAGAGTGCTCCCGCGCCTCGTCGAACCGGCCCGACGTTCGCAGCGCAATATAGAGCTCGGTGGCCTCAGCCCCGAAGAGTTCGGCGTACATGCCCTGCGAGGAATCGGCATAGTCGAGGAAGAGGATCAGGTCGCCTAGGCAGATCAGCAGGTCGGCGCCATCGGCCGCACGCGCCAGATCGTCTCCCGCGTCGTGGACGTCGCTCACCACATGCACCCTCACGCTCGACAGCGTAGGCGCTCAGCCAACAATGCGCCCCACGATGGCAGCTGCGATCAGCAGCACCAGCACCACACCCCCGCCCACGGCGAGGCCCAGCAGCACCTGGGCGCGCCGCGCCGAGAAGCGCCGAGACCGCGCCGCCCAGAGATCGTCATCGGAGGCCGCGAGCTCGATCAGCATCTGTTCGACGAGTTGCTCATCGAGGGCCCCGGCCACCGGCGCGGAGGGCACGGGCAGCGGGTCGGAGTTGGGGGCGGGCAGCGACTCGAGCGACCCCAGCGACCCCAGCGACGGATCGGCCACGATCACGTGCAGGGGCTCATGGCACATTGAGCACCAGGCGGCCGGCCGACCCAGCTCACCTGCCGGCGTGAGCGCACCACAGGCAGGGCAGCGCGGTACTCCCGAGGGCCTCGGGAGAGACCCTGAGGGCTCCAGGTTCACGGCGGTCACACCTCCGTCATCGGCGCGGGAGCGGCAGTCCTTGAGTCGCCGGGCCGCCTCGCACCCTCTAACTCGTCCTTCAGTGCCCACACGTGCCTCTTCCACTCCGTGGCTCGCCGGGCCCGCTCACGCACGCCCCGACGGACCGCGCGCGGGTCCGCGGGCGTGGCGCCCAGCGGGTCGAGCCTCAGGTAGTGGTGCAGTAGCACGCCATCTCCCAGCGGCTCGAGCCAGATCTCAACCGAACCCACGGGGTCGCCCACCGCTGACCACCGCAGTCCGAGCTCGCCACGGTCCATGAACACCACCAGGGCGAGGTCGGGCCACCACGCGGCCCAACGCTTCGGCTCGTGTACCGCTGTCGCTGCCGAGCTCGGCATGCACACCAGAAACGTCTCGTCGATCAGGTCCACTATCGGCATGGCACGATCCTGTCATTTCTTTTGCGGGCGGGGTCATTTCTGACTTACTCTCGCCAAGAGGACCGCGAGTCACTACGTCAAGGAGGATGTTCCGTGAAGGAGTTCAGCCGACCAGCATTGGTCGCCCGCGTCACCAGTGGCGGTCTTACCGACCCGGTAGTCGACAACGCGACTACTCATCCCGACCAGGTCGTCATGGTCAAGCGCCACGGCGACACCTGGGTCGACGTCACGGCCCGACAGTTCCTCTCCGAGGTCAAGGGGGTTGCCAAGGGGCTCATCGCCGCCGGCATCTCACCCGGCAACTCGGTGGCCATCATGTCGCGCACCCGGTACGAGTGGACCCTCGTCGACTACGCCATCTGGTACGCCGGTGGAGTAAGCGTGCCGATCTACGAGACATCGTCGGCCGAGCAGGTTCAGTGGATTGTCTCCGACTCCGACGCGGTGGGCGTTTTCCTCGAGGGCGCCAAGACCAGCATGGTGTACGACGAAGCCGCCTCGCCCGACGCACTTCCTGCGGTGCGCAACGTGTGGCAGTTCGACGAGGGAGCCGTTGCCGAGCTGACGGCGGCCGGTGCCGGTGTGTCCGACGAACAGCTCGAGGCAAGTCGGGTGACGGTGACCCCTGACAGCATCTGCACGATCATCTACACGTCGGGCACCACCGGGCGGCCCAAAGGCTGTGTGCTGACCCACGGCAACTTCATGTTCGAGTGCGACAACATCGTCGCCGGACTCCCTGAGCTCTTCTCAGAGGCCGGTTCCTCGACCCTGCTATTCCTGCCGCTCGCGCACGTGTTCGGACGCACAATCCAAATCGGAAGCGTGCGCGCGCGCACCAGGCTCGGCTTCGCACCCGACGTCACCAACCTGCTGGCAGACCTCGCGGCCTTCAATCCCACGTTTGTTCTGTCGGTTCCGCGCGTGTTCGAGAAGATCTTCAACGGCTCCCAGCTGAAGGCCACCTCCGAGGGCAAGGGCTCCATCTTCGAGACCGCTGCCCGCGCGGCCATCGACTACAGCCGTGCGCTCGACACGGGCGGGCCGGGCCTCCCGCTCAAGGCCAAGCACGCATTGTTCGACCGGCTCGTGTACGGCAAGCTGCGGGCTGCGCTGGGTGGCAACGTCGCGTGGGCCGTCAGCGGCGGCGCGCCGCTCGGCGAGCGGCTCGGCCACTTCTTTCGCGGCATCGGAGTGACCATCCTCGAGGGCTATGGGCTCACCGAGACGTCGGCCGCCGCCACCCTCAACCTGCCGACCGCGAACAAGATCGGCACCGTCGGAAAGCCCATCCCTGGGTGCACGATCGGCATCGCCGACGACGGCGAGGTGCTCATCAAGGGTGACTTCGTCTTCAGGGGCTACTGGAAAAACGATGCCGCGACCCATGAGGCCATCGACGCCGACGGGTGGTTCCACAGCGGCGACCTCGGCGATATCGACTCCGAGGGCTACCTGCGAATCACAGGGCGCAAGAAGGAGATCCTCATCACCTCGAGTGGCAAAAATGTCGCTCCCGCCGTGCTCGAGGACCGCCTGCGAGCCAACTGGCTGGTGAGCCAGTGCATGGCCGTGGGCGATAAGCAGCCGTTCATCGCCTGCCTCGTGACCCTCGACCACGAGTCAGTGCACGGGTGGCTGCGGCTCAAGGGGCGACCTACAACAACCACGCTCGAAGACTTGACCACCGATCCCGAAATTCTTGCCGAGATTCAGGCGGCCGTCGACGAGGCCAACAAGGCGGTGTCGCATGCCGAAGCAATCAGGAAGTTCACGGTGCTGCCCATCGACTGGACCGAGGCCAACGGCCTCCTCACGCCCTCGCTGAAACTCAAGCGCTCCGAGGTCATGGCGCGCCACCGGGAGGATGTCGACGCCCTGTACTCCTGACCGTTCGCGGGGTTGTCCACAGGGCTCCCCGCAGCGTCTGCATTTCGACGTACCGTATGCGTCACCCGACCGACTCCGCGGCCGGGTGACGGAGGGGGATTCGGATGCGCAGGCGGGTCATTGTGATCGTGTTCGCCGCGGTGTTCGCCGCGCTGGGTACCGTGCTGCTGGTCGGGGCGGCCGGTCAACAGCACGACGAGCAACTGGCCGAGGTGCGCGCCACCAGCGTGCTGGTGGCCACCGACCGCATCGAGCCAGGCACCACCAGCACCGCGGCTGAGGGGTCGGTCGCGCAGGCCGAGATTCCCCAGAGCGCCCTGGTGCCAGGTGTGCTGACCGACCTTGGCGAGGTGGCGGGCCTGCAGGCACTGGGGCCCATCCTGCCCGGACAGCAGATTGTGAGCGGTCAGTGGGGTTCGTCGCCCAGCAGCCCACTTCGCCCTCCGCCCGGAACCCTCGGGCTCGCCATACAACTCGGCGACCCCCAGCGGGTGGCTGGGTTCGTGGCTCCCGGGTCGAGGGTGGCGGTGCTGGCCACGGTGGCCAGTACTAGCGCCACGGGCGGCTCGGTCACGCGGATACTCCTCCCCGCGGTGACGGTGCTCGGGGTGGGCGGGTCCACCCTGACCACCCGCACCACGCAGGAGTCAGGAGAAACAAGTACCGAGCAGGTGCCCTCAGCGGTACTGACGCTCGCTCTCACCCCGGCCCAGGCCGAGCGTGTCGTGTTCGCCGTCACCGAGGGTCAGATTTACCTCGGCCTGCTCGGTGAGAAGGTGCGCGGCGAGACGGGCTCCGGAGTCACCGCGACGAACCTGTTCGAGGTCTCGCCGTGAGCGGTCCCCACCGCACCCTCGTGGTCGACACCGATCAGTCGATGGCCGCCACGATCGCCGCGGCCTGTCCACGTGGCGCAGAGCAGGTGCACTCACTGGCTGAGCTCACCGGGCTCACCGGGCTCACCGGGCTCACCGGGCTCACCGGGCTCACCGGGCTCACCGGGCTCACCGGGCTCGGACCTCGATTGGGCTCGGTCCCGCCCGCACACGAGACCGACACGGTCACGGTCGTCTTCGGCCCCTCGTGCGACTCCGAGGCGATGCTGGAGACCTGCGTCCGACTTCACCGGGCCGACCCACGGTCGGGCCTCATCCTGGTGCGTCGACGACCCGACGCGACCCTCCTCACCGCGGCCCTGCGCGCCGGGGTCAGCGAGGTGCTCACCGACCGCGAAATCAGCGGGCTTGGCGAGGCCATCGAGCGCAGCCGCCTCGCGGGCGCCCGACTCAGGCTCGTCGAGTCCACGACGCCTCGGGCGGAGATCACGACCGTGTTCTCCGCCAAGGGCGGGGTCGGCAAGACCACGGTGTCCACCAATCTGGCGCTCATCCTGTGCCGCGGTGGTGCGAGGGTGGCCCTCGTCGACCTCGATGTCGCCTTCGGCGACGTGGCAGTGACCCTGACCCTCTTTCCCGCCCACAGCCTCGCCGATGTCGCAGCCCTCGGGCCAGCACTCGACCCATCCTCACTCGTCAGCATGCTGGCTCCTCACTCGAGCGGGGTTCAGGTGCTCGCAGCACCCACCGACCCTGGAGCCGCCGACACCATCACGGCCGACACCGTCACACGGACACTCGACATCCTCGCCGAGCAGTTCGATCACATCGTGGTCGACACCCCGCCCTCACTCGATGAGCGGGTGTTGGCCGCGATCGACGTCTCATCCCGCGTGGCCCTTGTCGCCACCCTCGACGTGCCAGCGCTCAAGAATCTGCGTATCGCCCTCGAGACGCTGAGCCTGATCGGCCTGCCCTTTGAGAGGCAGTGCATCGTGATCAACCGGGGAGATGCCGAGGTCGGAGTGCTACTGCGAGATGTGCCCGCTGCCCTCGGACGTCCGATCGCTGCCGTGATTCCCTCCTCGCGCGATGTCCCTGCCTCGGTCAACGCGGGAATCCCCATCGCGGCCTCCAGCCCCGAGCATTCCGTGAGCCGCGCACTCGCCGAGTTCGCCGACCACCACCTCGTGCGAGTCTCAGGTCGATCTGTGGCTTCGGCTCAGGCGGCGGGGCAACCCCCGCGCCGATCCCGATGGCGGCGCACGTCCACCGACGCTGCGAGCGAGGTCGTCCGATGAAACTGTCCGAGCGAATCGCCGCCGTTCAGCGCGATCGCGCCCTGCTGGCCGAGCCCCCGCCCTCGACGGGGCTCGAGCACGCCGCCGTACGCGACTCCGTGCAATCTCGGGTCATCGACGGGCTCGGCTCGCGCCTGTACGACCCCCACATCGACGATCAGCGACTGGCCCACGAAGTGCGGTCGGCCGTGACCGACGTGCTGGGTCCCGGCCGGCCCCTCGGTGCATCTGAGCACTCCCGCATCGCCCAGGAGGTCACCGACGATCTTCTCGGGCACGGCCCCCTCGAGGCTCTCCTGCGCGATCCCGATATCAGCGAGATCATGGTCAACGGGCCTCATCAGGTGTTCGTCGAGCGCTCAGGACAACTTTTCCCTGTCACTACCCAGTTCGACGATGAGCGCCACCTCCGTCGCACGATCGACAAGATGGTTTCGCGCGTCGGCCGCCGGGTCGACGAGTCATCCCCGATGGTCGACGCCCGCCTTCCCGATGGCAGCCGACTCAACGCAATCCTGCCCCCCCTCGCCATCGACGGGTCGGCACTCACCATTCGCAAGTTCTCGCCCGACCCCTTCACCATCGACGACCTCGTGAGCATGGGCACCCTGACCACCGCTGCCGCCGAGTTCCTCGCCGCCGCCGTCCGAGGTCGGCTTACCCTGGTGGTGAGTGGCTCGACGGGGTCGGGAAAAACAACCACGCTGAATGTCTTGTCGTCATTTATTCCCGAGGGCGAACGAATCGTCACGATCGAAGACGCCGCGGAGCTCCGCCTGCAGCAGCAGCACGTCGTGCGGCTTGAGAGCAGACCGCCCAACCTCGAGGGACAGGGCGAGGTCACGATTCGCACCCTCGTGCGCAACGCCCTTCGGATGCGGCCCGACCGCATCATCCTCGGCGAGGTCAGAGATTCCGCCGCGGTCGACATGCTCCAGGCCATGAGCACCGGCCACGACGGGTCCATCGGCACTGTGCACGCCAGTTCACCGCGCGAGGCCCTCGCCCGACTAGAAACGATGATCCTGCTCGGAGGAGCCGACCTCCCTCTGCGGGCGGTGCGCGAGACGATGGTCAGCGCCCTCGACCTCATCGTCCACCAGGTGCGAGGCCGAACCGGGGCGCGTGTGATCACCTCCATCACCGAGGTGGTCGGCCTCGAGGGTGACACCATCACGGTTCAAGAAGTTTTCTCACGTACTCACGAGTCCGCGCCGCTGATGCCCACCGGCATTCGACCCCGCTTCCTCGATCGGCTACGGGCGGCCGGAGAAGACCTCTCCCGAGTGAACCTCACCCCCGAGTCCGACCAGCATCAGGTCACCTCATGAGCGCGATTGGCGCTGCCGTCGTTTTCGTCGCGCTGCTCACCCTGGTGCTCGCCTCAGTAAGCCTTGCCTCGAGGCCGCGCGCCACGTTTCTTCACGACAGAATCTCGGCCATGCCGCAGGTCAGCGCCAGCAGCGGCAGCACGTGGCCGTCCGTGCCCGGCGGATCGGCCATGGGCAGCATCGCAGGTCGCGGCCGCAGCGCTATCAGGCCACTGGCGACAGCCTTGATCCCGGCACTGGCGGTGGGACTCGTCATCATGCTCCTCGGAGGGCCCGTGCTGGGCCTGCTCGCGGGCTCGGTCGTGATCGGCGTTCTGTGCTCCCGCGCCCGCCGGAGGGCCACGCGCCGGAGGCTCGAGTTCGCCTCCGAACTCCCCGACACACTGACCCTGCTCTCGGGAGCGCTCTCAGCAGGGCATGCGCTCACTCCCGCCGTCGAACACGTGGCACGCGAGTCACACGGCGCCATCGCTGACGAATGGGGACGCGCCGTTGTCGAGTCAAGGCTCGGGCTCGACCTCGCCGATGCCCTCGACCGCGCAGGACAGCGCATGGAGAGCACCGAGATGCGATGGGTTGTGCTCGCCATGCGCACCAATCGCGAGGTCGGTGGCGACCTCGGCTCGGTGCTCACCACCGTCGCGGCTTCCCTGCGCGAGCGCGACCGCCAGCGTCGGCACGCGCGCGCGCTCACCGCCGAGGGGAGGCTGTCTGCGGTGATCCTGTGCGCGCTGCCGATCGTCTTCGCGGCCTATCTCGCCGTGGTGCGGCCCGAGTACCTGTCGCTGCTTCTGCACAGCTCGCTGGGGCTCGCCATGAGCATCGTCGCGATCACCCTTCTTGCTGCCGGTGTCATGTGGATGCGGCTGCTCGTGAGAATCGAGGGCCTATGACCACCCGCACCCGCCGCGGAATGAGCCCCCTCAACCGGGCCATGAGAGCTAGTGACGGGTCGCGCGGCTCGGCACCTCACCGTCTCTCCGAACGTGGCAGGTGGAGCAGCCGAATACAGGCGGCCACTCACTCAACTCGCGGCGCACTCGGGATCGCTTCGAGCGCCGTTTCCCGCTCCCACGGCTCCCACGGCTCCCACGACTCCCACACGCATGCGCCACGCCCCAGCACCGTCGGCGCACTCGCAGCAGCGGGCCTCGTTGTCGGGCTCATCATCGGGGTTGTTTTCATCGGTTCGGCGGCGCGGGCATTGGCTCTGGGGCTCGTACTCGCGCTCGCCGCGGGCTCAGCACCGCTCCTGCGACAGCGCTCACGCGAGGCCTCGCGGTCAGCGCGCATCGCCACGCAACTCCCCGACGTGCTTGACCTGCTCGCGGTCACCGTGTCGGCCGGGCTGGGCTTCGACGCGGCTCTCTCTCGGGTCAGCTCAGCCTTCGACGGACCGCTGGCCGAGGAACTCCGCCGCGTCCGTCACGAGGTTACCCTCGGGGCCACTCGTGCCGAGGCCCTCAAGGAGCTGTCCCGTCGCACCGGGCTCCCCCAGTTGCGCGCCTTTGCTGCCGCCATCGCCCAGGCCGACGCCCTCGGCGCCCCACTAGCGGACGTCCTCCGGGCCCAGGCCACCACCCAGCGCAGCGTCCACTCGCTTCGGCTCGAGGAGCGGGCGCAGCAACTTCCCGTCAAACTCGTCGTGCCCCTGGTGCTATGCCTCCTCCCCGCCCTGTTCGTGGTGGTGATCGGCCCAGCCGCCGTCTCCCTGATCGACGGCTCCACACTCCCCTGAGGCGCGCCACACAGCATGTGAGCATCGACTACACCATGTTCAGCGGTCAGGTGCGCCGATTGTTTCTCGCCTACGTCGACCCCCCGGAAACCTGCTGATCGGCGCAGGACGGGATGATGCCGCAAGAAATCGCACAGTGGTTTTTACCGCGGGCGAGTCGATTCAACGTCTTTAGATGCAGACAATTTTTATT
>CALQEM020000027.1:0-24521 GCA_943329595.2 Bifidobacterium breve | reverse complement strand
TTCACCGGGGGCGACCCCCTGCTGCCGTGGGCGGTCGAGCAATTGCAGCGCGACTTCAACGGGGTTGACGTGATTCAGGTGTACGGGCTCACCGAGGGCACTCCCATCGCCGCGTGCGGCGGGCCCGGCGACGCGTTCGCCGATCCTGGCTCGGTGGGCCGAGCGATGGCCTTCTGTGAGCTCTCGATCCGTGACGACGAGGGCGAGGTGCTGGCCGATGGCGAGATCGGCGAGATCTGGACCCGCAGCCCGGCCAACGCGCGCGAGTACTGGAACAGGCCCGAGGCTAATGCCGAAACCTTTGTCGACGGATGGTGTCGCACCGGCGACCTCGGCACGGTACGCGACGGGCGCCTGACTGTTACCGGGCGCAAGAAGGACATGATTCGCAGCGGTGGCGAGAACATCTATGCACGCGAGGTCGAGGACGTGCTGATGCGCCACCCCGACGTGATCGATGCCGCTGCCATCGCGGTGCCCGACCCCACCTATCGCGAGGTCGTGTGCGCTGTCATTGTTCGGCGCGAGGGGTCGAGAGTGACCGCCGACGAGATCGTGGCCCACTGCACCGCGCACATGGCCAGCTACAAGAAGCCGCGCCACGTCACGTTCGTCGATGCGCTGCCGCGCACTCCGTCGCAGAAGATTCAGAAGTTCAAGTTGCGCGAGCAGTTCGCGCACCTTGGCAGCGAGTAACCGGCCTCGCTAGCTCGCGTGGCCCCCTGTGAAAAAGCGGTACGCGCGCGAAGTGCCGAGGCTTGCCTCGTTCAGACGTCGTCGTGGGCCAGTGAGCTGCCGTACCTCATGAGCACCTGTAGCGCCTCGCGGTCATCGCGAACCTCGGGCCAAACGTCGAGCCGGAGCGGTTGAGGCGGCACGTACGACACCATCGAGTGGCTAGTGCTGCGGGGGGTTTCACTGGAGTCGAAGACACTCTCGTGCAGCTTCTCACCGTTCCGGAGTCCGGTGTACTCGATGCGAATATCTCGGCCCGAGTTGTCGATCAATGTGCGGGCGACATCAAGGATGCGCCTTGGCTCGCCCATGTCGAGCACCAGCACGCCGCGCCGCTCATTGAGGCTTGCGGCCTGAAGCACCAGGTGCACGGCCTCTGCGACGGTCATGAAGTAGCGAGTCACCTCGGGGTCGGTGACCGTCACCGGGCCGCCGCGGGCAATCTGCGCGCGGAAGGTGGTGAGCACCGAACCGCGAGATCCGAGCACATTTCCAAACCGAACCGACACATAGTGTGCGCCATCGGGCACCTCGGCGCGGGCTACAAGCCGCTCGGTGATGCGCTTGGAGTAGCCGAGCACATTCTCGGGGTTGGCCGCCTTGTCGGTGGAGATGTTCACCAAGGTGTGCACACCATGCCGGATAGCCTCGTTGATGACTGTCTGGGTGCCCAGCACATTGGTCTTCCACGCCTCATGCGGCGCTTTCTCAAGAAGCGGCATGTGCTTGAGGGCGGCAGCGTGCAACACGATGTCGGGCCTTACCTGACCGAAAACCTCGGCCATGCGTTGCTCATCGCGGATGTCGGCGAGGATCAGATCATCCTTATCGAGCATCGCGCGGCCATCGATGCTCAGACTTACCTGGTGCAGGGCCGACTCGTCGCGGTCGAGCAGGTACACGGCGGCGGGACTGTAGCGGTACACCTGACGGGCGAGTTCTGACCCAATCGAGCCGCCTGCGCCGGTGATGAGCACGCGCTGGCCCCGCAGCAACTCGCGGATGCCATCCTCGTTGACTTCGACCGGGCGGCGGCCGAGGAGGTCCTCATCGGTCACCTCACTGATATCACCCAGTGTCACAGCACCGCCCACCACCTGTGACGAACTCGGCACCACTCGCAGCTGTGCTCCGGCCTGACGGCACACGAGGTCAAATGCAAGCAGCTGGCTCGCCTCCGCTCTGCTCATCGCGACAACCACGTTGCGTGCCCCGGTATCACGCAGCACTCGGTAGAGCTCGGCGGTGCCGCCCACCACTGGCACCCCGTAGATCTGAAGGCGCCGCTTGGCCGGGTCGTCGTCGAGCAGAGCCACGGGGCGGTAGGGGCTGTTTTCGTCGCTCACCATCGCCCGCACGAGGTGCTCTCCGTTTTCGCCGGCACCGATCACGATCGTGCTCTCCGAGTGCGCCTTCGAGATGCGCCGAAGCCACCACCAGCGAGCAACGCAGCGAACTCCCAGCATGAACACCAGGGCCAGCACTCCGGTACTGAGTGGCAGGCTGCGCGGGAGCGTCGCAGGCTTGGCGCCGAGCCAGATCATCAAGGCCAGCACGGTGACGATCACATCGGCGCCCAAGACTGAGAACACATTGTCGAAGGATGCGTACCGGGTGCGCCCGCGGTAGAGGCCGTTGACATAGCCGGCCCCCATCTGCAGCACTCCCATGGCGGCACCGAGAGCGAGCGCAGCCCATGCGCCTGCGGTGGAGGGGTCAAGATCGAACCTGATTAAAACCGCCAACCCCGACGCCACGATGAAGCAGCCAATGTCAACGAGCACCTGTTTGGCCCAGCCGGGCTCGGGGCGTGAGCGGCCACGTGCGCGCTTCGTCGGTAGCTGCTCACTGGGGCGTCGCAGAACACGCTCAGTGGAGGCGTGGCCGCCTCCCTCGGTGCGCTCTGCCTCCGCCGTACTCATTGGCCCCTCACGTGCTCGAAGTAATGCCGCATCGTCTGGGGATGGGCACCACGTTTACCCGAGGCCCTGTGCGGTCGGTTCTGATCGCTTCTCATACGAATGTAAGACTTTTCAACTGTATCCCCGAAAGGCCAACAAACAACCCCCTCAGCCCAAGTCACCCGTATGTGTGACCATGAGTAGGTGATGGTCTCCCCCGAGCCCGTGCCCGAGCGGCGCAGGCGCCGCATCTGGCCCTTCGCCGTCGGAATCGTGCTGGGGCTATTCCTGCTCACTGCCGGCTGGCTCGCTGTCACCGGCCTGATGGCCGCACGCGAGGCACGCAGTCTCGCGGCCTCGCTCACCGATCTCCAGGCCGCAGCTACCGCCCTCGACATCACCCAAACGGCCCAGTTGCTACCCACCGCCCGCGAGTCAGCCCACCGTCTCACCCAGCTCACCTCGGGCGCACCCTGGTGGCTGGCCGAGCAACTGCCCAAGGTGGGGTCGTCGGTGCGCTCGGGCCGCGAGCTTGCCGCAACCATCGATGACCTGCTCAGCGCCAGCGAACCGCTCCAGCCAGCGCTCAACGCGGTGGCCAGCGGCCAACTGCGCACGGCCGACGGCGGCATCGACCTGAGCCTCATCACTGGCTCAATCGCGGGCTTGCGCGCCACCGCCCTAGCGATTCCGCAGGCAACCGACCGTCTTGGGCAGATCGATACCACCACCCTGCCGCCTGAGGTCGCCCGCGCGGTATCTGAGGTTCGACTCCAGCTGCCCACCCTCGTACCCCTGCTGGCCGGTGCGGCTGACACCGCAGAGCACATTCCCTCGCTACTGGGTGCCGACGCCCCACGTACCTGGTTGGTGTTGCTGCAGAACCCCTCGGAAGCTCGGGGATCCGGTGGCTTCATCGGCGGGTACGCGCTCATCACGGCCGACCACGGCAAACTCACTCTCACCCACGCAGGCGCCAACAACGAGTTGGTAGTGCACCAGCCCCTCGACTACACATCGCTGCCCCAAGACACCCAGGACCTGTGGGGCCGCGACCTGGCCGAGTGGCAATCGATCACACTCTCTCCGCACTTCCCCTACACCGGTCAGATGGCTGTGCAAGGAATGAAGCAGATGGAACAGAAGGTCGACGGCGTGCTGGCCGTTGACCCGCACGTGGTGGCCTTGATTCTCAAGGCCACCGGGCCTGTCACCGTGGCCCAGCGCACCGTGACCGCCGATAGCGCCGCCGATTATGTGACCCGGCAGGTGTACGTCGACAACCCCGACGACGCGAAGAAGGACCAGGCGCTGCTCTCACTGCTGGCTCAGTCGCTGCAGCAGCTCACCAGCGGCTCACTCGACCTCAAGACGCTGGCCAGCGGGTTCGGACCGCTGGTTGAAGGTCATCACCTGCAGGCCTACAGCACGACGGCCGCCGAGCAGGCTTGGCTCGAGACAACCCCCGCCGCGGGGGTTATCGACGAGGCGCCCGGCCCCCACATGACCATTGCGCTCAACAATGGCGCGGGCAACAAGGTCGATGCCTACATTCACACCACCGCCAGCTACACGGCGGGTGACTGCGACCAGACGGCCACACAGTTCTCTACCGCAACCCTCACGCTGGAGAATCGGGCGCCGACGTCGGGCCTGCCCGGCATGGTGACGGTGAGGAACGACGACCCGAACGCCACAGCCGGCGGAGAGCGCATGCTCGTGGGCGTGTATGGACCCGTCGGCGCTCTACTCATGGAAGCCACGCTCGACGGAAAGCTAGAACCCGTTGGTGGCGGCACAGATCGCGGTCATCCGGTGTGGACCTTCAAGATAAGTATCGACCCCGGCCAGAAGTCGACGCTGTCGCTGGGCTTCACCGAGCCCACAGTGGCCAATCCCAACCCCACCCTGCGGTTGCCCGCCATGGTGATTCCGCCGCGTCTGAGCACGTCACTGCAGGGATGCCAGCCGTGATCTGTAGCAAAGGTTCGCCCGTGCCTGCGAAGTCCGCCGATACTATGACTATTTACGGCTCATGCGGGGGCCCACCAACTCAGGGAGAGCACACAGAATGACGCTTGAAGAGTACTGGCGCATTCTGCGCCGGGGCTGGCCCGTGATTTTGATCGCCACCGTGCTGGGGGGGCTGCTGGGACTTGGCTTCTCGCTTCTGCAGCCCAAGGCCTACACGGCCACCGCGCAGAGTTTCGTGGCCATCTCCAGCACCTCGTCGGTCAACGACAACATCCTCGGCGGCGCCCAGTTCATCCAGCAGCGCGTGAACAGCTACGGGCAATTGGTGACCAGCCCCCAGGTGCTCGACCCGGTGATCGCCGAGCTGGGGCTGCCTGAGACGGCCCAGGAGCTGAGCAAGCAGGTGAGTGCCAGCAGCCCGCCGCTCACGGTGCTGATCAACGTGACCGCCACGTATGGCAATGCCGAGACTGCGGCCAAAATTGCCAACGCCACCTCCATCCAGCTCGGCAAGACCATCGAGATGCTGGAGACTCCCCAGGGTGCCACGGCAGCGCCCGTGAAGGTGTCGCTCACCGACCCGGCGGAGACCCCGAAGTCGCCCTCGTCGCCCAAGACGCTGCTCAATACTGCGCTCGGCCTTCTGCTGGGCCTGCTCGGCTCGCTGGGCTGGATCCTGCTGCGGCAGGCGCTCGACACCACGATCAACCACCAGGAAGACGTGGTCGAGATCACCGGGGCCACGCCGCTCGCCCTCATTGGCAATGACCCCTCCGCCGTGGACTCACCGCTGGTGGCCCTCAACCAGGGTGCGCAGCGCTCCGAGGCATTCCGCGGGCTGCGCACCAACCTTCAGTTCGTCGACGTCGACAACGCACCCACAGTCATCGCCATCACGTCTCCGCTCTCCGGCGAGGGCAAGACCACCTCAGCGTGCAACCTGGCCATCACGATGGGTCAGGCCGGTATGCGTGTGTGCCTGGTGGAGACCGACCTGCGCCGCCCCCGAGTGACCACTTACCTGGGCATCGAGGGCGCGGTGGGCCTCACCAACGTGCTGGCAGGTCAGATCGCCCTCGATGAGGCGCTGGTCGAGTGGGGACGTGGCCTACTCACCGTGCTGCCCTCCGGACCCATTCCGCCCAATCCTTCGGAGCTGCTCGCCTCGAAGAACTTCCGAGCCCTGCTGGCCGAGCTGCGAGAGCGGTTCGACATGGTGATCGTTGACACCTGCCCCCTGCTGCCCGTGACCGACGGCGCCATCACGTGCGCGGCTGTGGATGGTGCAGTGCTCATCGTGCGCCACGGCAAGACGCGCAAGGAGCAGCTGCGCCGGGCTCTCGACTCGCTCTCTCAGGTCGACGCCCGCGTGCTGGGTACGGTGGTCAACTTCGTGCCTACCAAGAAGCGCGGGTATGGGTACGGGTACGGGTACGGGTACGGGTACGGGTACAGCTACTCAGACAGCCCGGCATCGTCCAAAGGCCGACGTAAGAAGGCGTCGAAGCACACCCCTGAAATAACGCCGCCTAACCCCCAGCAGGTCATCGTTCCCTCGCAGGAGGGGTAGATGACAGGGGGGGTGCTCGTCACCAGTGTGGGACGCCGAGTCCAACTTCTGGTCGCGATGCGCGCAGCGATGCAAGATCGGGGATGGACTGGACCGCTCGTCACGACAGATGCCTCAAATCTCGCGCCAGGATCCTTCTTCAGCGACCACCACGCTAGCGTGCCACCCATTGACTCGTCGGACTATCTACACAACCTCGAAGATATCTGCCGGAAGTATTCAATTAGACTCGTCGTCCCTACTATCGACACAGAGCTACCACTCCTAGCTGAGGCACGAAGTCATTTTTCTTCGTTGGGAATCACAATCGCAATCTCTTCCCCTTCGGCGATTGCGGTCGCCTCGGACAAAGTCGCCACTGCCCAATTCCTGAATTCAAGGGGACTGCCCACGCCGCGGACAATCCCCTGCGGCCAGGCCATTGCTCAATTCACAGCTCTAGACGCACCTATGCTTGTCAAGCCAATTCGGGGCTCAAGTTCAAAGGGGGTCCGAGTTATTTGCTCCCTGAGCGAGTTGAGGGCGATTGATGACTCGGACTCTACGCTGGTTCAGGACTTTATTGAAGGCGACGAATACACGGTAAGCTCCTTTGTCGATGGGTCCGGTGCATCTCTCGCGGAGATCCCCCGATTGCGAATTGAAGTTCGTGCCGGAGAAGTGAGCAAAGGCCGCACGACTCGTCATCCACAGATTGAAGATCTCGTGAAAGCGGTCGTTGAGTCGTTGCCCGGACTCTACGGGCCTCTCAACGTTCAAGTCATTGACGGTCCCGCGGGGCCCCAGGTGCTTGAGCTCAATCCTCGTTTTGGCGGAGGGGACCCACTGGCGTGGGCCGCTGGAGCGCAAATCCCGAGGTGGCTGCTCGAAGACGTCGAAGTTCCCGGGTCTGTTGCTCGCTACAATCAATGGCTTGGCGATGTGCTAATGACGCGCTACGACCAAGCGGTGTTCGCCTTCCCGAATGGTTCACATCATGTCGGATAACATAGTTGTATTGGATCTTGACGACACGCTATATCTGGAAAGGGACTACGTCAGATCTGGCTTTCAGGCGGCCGATGCATGGGCTCACGAAAACTTTGGCTGGCTTGGATTCGGCAACTACTGCTGGGCTCTCTTCCAAGCAGGTATTCGAGGAAACACTTTCGAACTTGCGATCGCCCGCTTCAGTGGTCACGAAGACGTACGTTCTGTCACATCCTTGATCGAGATTTACCGCTCGCACTTTCCAGAAATAACTCTCGAGCCCGATGCCAAGACCTTTTTCTCCAACGCATCCCAGAGCGAGGTTCCGATTGCACTCCTCACGGGCGGGCTACCTAGTACTCAAGCTTTAAAGGTGCAGGCCCTCGGCATCCAACAAGCATTCGAATGCATTCGATACTCCGGACAGAAGGGTCCAAGCTTCGACAAACCTCATCAATGGGCTTTCAGGGAAATGCAACGTGTACTCGGACTCGCCTCCGGCAACCTGACGTACATAGGCGACAACCCGGATCGTGATTTAGCCGGACCCTTGGAATTGGGTTGGAGAGTGATTCGCATTCGGCGACACGGTAGCATCCATGAGGGCAAACCAAGCCCGACGCACGTCCGAGAGATCGCTTCCCTAGCGGCCATTGCCGACATCTTTTAGTCCTCTTCGCTCAATTTCTTGACAGTCTTCGCTAGATGTGGACAGCCGATTGAAGATCCAAATCTCATCAAACCCTCATATCACTCGGCAAAGTCGGCGTTGATTCCTTGGACATGAGTGTGCGGTAGGGGCAGCATCACGAAGTGGCACGGCCGGACGGCTCACTTGTGACGGCACTCATGAGACTCCCGGGCCTCGATACAAACTCGCCGTTCTCCGGCGAATTTCCGTGGTCGATACTGCTTCGGTTCGAGGGAAGTATTTCACACTGCAAAGTGAGAGATAAGTGTCGAACTTCCCTTCCCAGTCAGAACCCATCACGAGAATCTTCGCGCTGAACCGTTGAATATCCTCCGCCTTCTGGATCCAAGAATCTTCAGGGAATACCTCTTTCACACACTTCAAAGCCTTGACAATTCTACAGCGCTCTTCAAAGGGAACCACGGACTCCTTGCCCTTGGCCGCATTGAACATCTCCGTTGACACACCAACATAAAGCGGGAGACCCAAAGAAGCCGCCCTCTCAAGCAAATTGAGGTGCCCGATGTGAAAGAGGTCGAAAGTCCCGTACGTGAGTGTCACAGATTCCATCACGGCAATTTATCAGATCACGTCCAAGGGCGCACGGCGCCAGTGGAGACGCCAACAGTGTCGACAAGTGCCAGAAAAGGTGGCATGAGCTACTCAGTCACTTGTGCCACGTGTACTAGGGCCTGAAAGGCCCCGCCGTCAGGCTCCACCGCTGACCGTTCAGTTCCGCACAAAATCTTGCCCAGCGATGCGGCCTACGCTGATGCTGAGGCGGCGGCTCGTGGAAAGTCGCGCCATAGTGCAATCTCAGGTAGGGCTCTGGGCGAGGCGCGAGATATTCCTCACCCTCGAACAGAATGGTGTCTGAAGCAAACCATTCGCGAGGCAATGCGTTCGAAAATTGCCTAGAAGAATGGCCAAGGCAGTACAGAACACTTCCAGACGTCTTCCGGTGAAATACACTAGCAATCCTCCAATGAACGCTCCTCAACACACTCGCAGGCAAGCAAAGGGACACAGCACGGAGCCCTGACGCGGCGACTGACGGGCGCAGGCCCTCTCGAGCCTTCCCGATCCCTATGAGCGACGTACCACGAAGCGCCAACATCATCCGCACAATGTGGAGAATCTTCACCCATATGATCGCCACGGCAGCGCTCTGAGGTCCAGGGTCCAGCAGAAAGATATCAAGTGCAACTTTTTGGCACTCCGGGATTCGAATTCCAAATCTATCTACTAATTCCACTTCGCTTCTCACGAGCACAATTCGCGGGACAACTGAGAGACTCTCCCCATCTCGCGGGTCCCTCAATGCAAGATCCGCGGGCAGGTCTTGGGCGTGAACGGCCAGAGATAAGAAATCACGACGATGCATGAGTACGTCTACATCGTCGTCCCAAGGAATCCACCCTCCTTCCCGGAAAGCGCCAAGGAGTGTTCCAGCATCCAGGAATAGAGGCAAACCAAGGCGATCACACAGTGCCTTGAGTTCGCGGAGCGCGTACGTGCCAAAGGCTTGGCCCAGCGCCACCTGCTCTTGCTCGAAGGGTGTCACTGCTCTCCAATCACTCATATCCCCTGCACCACTGTATCCGAATCTAGTCTCGCCCCGGGTGTGACGGAGGCTCGCATTCCCCGGAAGGATACGAGTCATGGCAGCACCACGGAAGTACCCGGAGGAGCTTCGGGAGCGCGCGGTCAGGATGACGTTGGAGGCCCGCAAGGATCCTGCGTCTCGACCGAACGCATGCGGGCGGATCGGTGAGCAGCTCGGGATCAACGCTGAGACCTTGCGTGGCTGAGTCGTGCAGGCCGAGATTGACGAGGGTCACCGGCCGGGCGTGACGACGAGTGATGCGGAACGAATCGCGGCGCTCGAGCGGGACAACCGCGAGTTGCGTCGGGCCAACGCGATTCTCAAGAGTGCGTCGGCTTTCTTCGCGGCGGAGCTCGACCGCCCACAGCGGTGATCGTCGACGACATCGACGTTCACAGAGACCGGTTCGGGGTCGAGCCGATCTGCGAGGTTCTGCAGGTCGCCCCGAGCACATATCACGCCCACCGGTCCCGGGCGCCCTCGGCCCGGTCGATCAGCGACGCGGCGACGTCGGTGGCGATCGGGGTGGTCCACTCGGACAAGTACGGCGTCTACGACGTCTACGGCGCCCGGAAGGTCCACGCCGAGCTGAACCGATCGGGCTATCGGGTCGCCCGGTGCACGGTCGAGCGGTTGATGCGGACCGCTGGGCTGCAAGGGATCACCCGGGCGAAGGGCCCGCGGACCACGGTCCCCGGGCTCGGCCCCGACCATCGACCCGACCTCGTCGACCGCGAGTTCACCGCTGCGGCACCCAACCAGCTGTGGGTCGCTGACATCACCTACGTCCGGACCTTCGCCGGCTGGGTCTATGTCGCGTTCGTCATTGACGTGTTCTCCCGCCGGGTGGTCGGCTGGCAGTGCTCGACCTCGCTGCGCACTGACCTGGCCCTCGATGCTCTCGAGATGGGCATCTGGGCGCGGGAACGCACCGGACGGACCTCACCGACCTCGTCCATCACAGCGATCGAGGCGTTCAAGGTGAATTTGACTCGTCGTCACAAAACCTCTCTCGCGGAGGTGTTGATGGGAGGACCAGCGGGATGGATGAAGCAGCTCTCGTCCTGGGCCTTCACCAACAAGATCCGCTCCTCCGGGATGATGCCCTCCTTCGACAGCATCGGCGACGGCCTGGACAACGCGATGATGGGATCGTTCTGGTCATCGATGCAGATCGAGATGCTCAACCGCAAGAGGAGGCATTCCCAGCTCGGCTACCGCACCCCGATCGAGTTCGCGCTAACGTACGACAACCCACTCATCCCCGCCTGGACTCCAGACCTCAACGGGTAACCGAAGCGTGGGGCACGTCAACACTGTCAACTGAACCTGCAGCAGACCCACTGGCTCACTGACGAGGGGCAGGTCACTAGGCAGAAGCGCGAGGCGTTTGACGATCAACCTGTCAGATGACGCTATTGTCTAGATTCTGCAGGTGTGACGTGCATACGATATGAACTCAGTTCTATGAGCCGCCGTTGAGATCGTCGACGGCTCTCGCTTCGGGGGATGAAAACGAGGGAACGCGTGACGGTTGATGAGCCCTTGGCTGGCCTCACTGTTACGTTAATCTCTCAGTGGTACCCGCCAGAGCCAGTAACAATGCCAGTACAACTGTGTGACGCGCTGCGGGCTGCAGGGGCGGACGTCAACGTATTGACAGGTGTACCCAACTATCCCGATGGAAGAATTTTGGCGGGGTATCACCCCTGGACGATGCGTCGAGAGACAACTGCGGGTTACCCAACTTTTCGAGTGCCCCTCTATCCTTACCATGGGGCGTCTGCAGTACGCCGATTCGCAAACTACAGTTCGTTCGCCCTCTCGGCCGCCGCATTCGCACAGAAGACTATCCGAGCCTCAGACATTTCCGTCGTGTACAGCTCACCTGCGACATCCGCGTTGCCAGCCATGGTCTCCCACAGCCTTAGCGGAAAGCCCTTCGTGCTAGTCGTCCAAGACTTGTGGCCGGACACGGTCCTTGAGTCTAATCTCTTTCCGAGTCCCAGACTGTTGCCAGTGGTTCGAAAGGGGCTTGAGGCATTTGACAAGCTTTCCACACGTCACGCGGCAGGAATCTTGGTTAGTTCCCCCGGGATGCAGACTGCACTCGAAAGAAGAGGAGTGAGAGCCGACAAGATCCAGATAATGTACAACTGGGTTTCTGGATCGGCGTCCGAGACACTTGAGTCAGACGGGGCATTGCGTACTCGACTCGGGCTCGATGATCACACACTTCTATTTCTCTACGGAGGCAACATTGGGGAGGCGCAGGGGCTTGAAAGTTGGTTGACTGCAATAGCATCGCTTCGCTCCCACGAGTCTGCTCACTTCGCTTTCGTGGGGTCGGGTATCGATCGAGTGCGACTGGAGAATGCGGCTCGACAGCTAGGCCTCTCGAACGTCAGTTTCTTAGACCCTGTAACGAAAGATGTGTTTGCACGCTATGCAGCCGATGCAGATGCGATGATCGTTTCACTCAGAAATTCCCCGGTCTTTGAAGTGACCCTTCCAAGCAAGATCCAATCTTGCTTGTCGCGGGGTCGAGCAATCGTCGCGTCCGTGTCAGGCGACGCCGCCAAAACATTGCAAACCTCAGGCGCCGCTCTTATTGCACCACCTGGGAATTCCGATGCAATTGCCGGTGTAATTCTTGCTGCAATGGCGATGGGGCGCTACTCCTTAGAACGAATGGGCGACTGCGGACGTGTCTATTATTTACACCACATGTCTCAGGAGAGCGGGGCGGAGATTCTCTGTCGTGCTGTGCTTTCCGCCTTGACACCTTCAGAGTAGAAGCCTGCCAAAGCCGTTAAGTCCAGCCTCACATCGCATCCGATTGCCTCCGGCAGCCCGTCATTCTCACCGGGTTGCAAACATACTCGCCCACAAATTCACCAACGTGACATGGACGGCGAGGCCCAAGGCCATGCGTTGCCTGCAGGATGGGCAAGATTGGGGGTATCGGGCCTCGCTGGTCATTCGCGAATTATGCACTGATGCATTTTTGAACTATTGCTCACAACCGGCTCTCCCGGAATCCATCGCAAGCACATGATAGCCAATGGGACGAAGCAATGCGTGAATACTAAACAACTTACGAGGGGAACGATCCAAGCTTGTTCCCGAGGGAATAGCTCAGCTTTGGGTAGCACAAACGCAATAGAAATACGGAGTGGGCACTACTCATATTCGAGCTCTTCCCATGGCACTGAGTACTGCTAGAAACGGTGAAAAGAAGGCGAGGCAGGCCAACCAAATGACAAGCGAAGCCGCCAAGATCGAATCCAACCCATTCTGCAACGTTGCTGGCATCCATCGCTCTCGGACGAGGGGAATGATCCAGAGATTCCTAGCACCCAGAGCGACTGCCACGATCAATGCCGCTATCGCGAAGCGTGGCGTGAATCGTGTGAGCCATTGAGCGCGAGCTCGCCAAGGCAATGTTCGACGACCTCGAGATCTGGCACAACCGACAGCACCGTCACACCTAACTCGGCTGGCTCAACCCAGTGCATCCGCGCGACCACAGCCGTTAAGTGCGTGGGACAACGCCGTGTGACAACTGTAACGTAATTGCGTGGACTTCGCCGGGCGAGTACCTGAATCGACGATCCGAAACCGTGCCCTCGCTCTGGGGATCTCGACGTCTTTCTTGAGTCGGGGTCTGGCGGCGCTGGTCCCCTTGCTCGTGGTTCCCGTCGGCCTCGAGTACTTAGGCGCTACAGGCTACGGAGCCTGGGCGACAGCGCTGGCACTGAGTGCGTTCGTTGCGTTCGCAGACCTCGGTGTAGGGACAGGTTTGATGACCCGCCTCGGGCACGTTTCCGATTCGCCCGAGACGTCTCCGGAGGCACGAGAAATCGTCTCGTCCGCCTACCTCATGATGGCCGGAGTCTCCCTCCTCGGTCTTGGACTTCTGTGGGGCACGGCCCCTTGGGTGGACTGGGCAGGTCTACTGGACGCCCCGGCTGGGCCGGCGGGGGCGTCAGTGGAGCCGATCGTTCTCGCGACCCTGTCCGCGTTCTTCGTGAACATGTTTGCTTCCCTCATTGTCCGGGTGCAGTATGGGCTCGCGCAGATGGGGCGTTCGAACTTGTGGCAGGCGGCAGGGAGCCTGTCTGCACTGGCGGCCACGCTCGTCGCCGTGCGACTCGACCCTGGTGCGGGCTGGTTCGTTGCTGCCGCGACGTTCGCCCCAGTTATTGTGGCGTTTCTCAACGCGGGGGTGTTCTTCGGCGCCACAGGGCTGGGCCGCGCCGTCGCTCCTAAGCTCTCCGCCTTCCGACCTAGAGTGCTCATGGGGCTGCTCGCACTGGGCGGGCGTTTTCTTGTCATCGCGATCTTGATGGCTCTGGCAGTCGCCATGGACCCCTGGATCGTGGCGCTAACGGCGACCTTGGCAGATGTCCCGAGCTACTCCATCCCCTTTCGGGTCTTCGCCCTCATCGGAACCGTCAGTCTGATGCTCACGATTCCGCTATGGCCCCTGCACGCGCGCGCCGTGTCCTCCGGCGATGTCGCTTGGATCCGACGGATCACGACGAAAATGACTATTGCCACCCCGGCCACCATCGCTGGTCTTTCTGCACTCGCTATCCTGGTCGCCCCCGTGGTGCTGCCGATCTGGCTCGGCGACCAGGTCACTTTCAACTCACGGCTGTGGGTTGGGCTCGCAGTGTGGTGGGTCGTCCAGAGCGCGACCGGTCCCGTCTTCATGGTGCAAAACGGTGCGGAGGTCCTCTGGCCGCAGACCGTCGGATACGCCTTGTTCCTCTTGGCCTTGCCTCTGAAGTGGTGGGTCAGTTCGAGATTCGGATTCGAGTGGATGCCGTACGTGAGCGCCGTTCTCTATATATGTGTGATCTGGCCGGTAGCCTGGATCGGTTACCGTCAGTCCGTGACCAAGGCGGCGAGGAGCCACGGCGGGCTCCGGTTGGAGCAGGCGCTATGACCCATCCACGAGTCCTTCACGTCGGGTTCCTACCGATCGGCTCTTCGAACAACTCAGGGTTGACTTTGGGCAGCATGTTCGGCGACTGGCCTAGTGACCGGTTGTTGCAGTTGTGTGTTCGCGGATCCGGCGGCGATGCAGCCGGATCTGTCATTCTCACGCCCGGAATGGTTGCCCCTGTAGACGGCATCGCCCGAGCAGTCCTCGGGCGATCCCTTCGTGCCGGTCCTACTGATGGGCTAAACCATGCGGTAAGCCGACAGGGGAGGAATATTCCGTGGCGGTTCCGGGCACGCCTGACTGCGAGCGTCATCAATGACATCGGTCCGATCTGGATTCCGGACAGTCTGGTTCGCGAGCTAGCGGCCTTCAAGCCGGACGTGATCCATTCGTTGCTGGGCGGCGTGCGGCCGATGAGGCTTGCGTACGGGCTCTCGAAACGCCTAGACATTCCGCTGGTTCCACATTTCATGGACGATTGGATAGACAACCTCTTCGCTGACGGCCAACTGTTCGGACTAGCGCATAGCGCGGTCGACCGGAGCTTGAGCAACGTGTTGAGCCGTGCGCCGCTCTGCCTCACGATCGGTGACGACATGCGATCGGAGTACGCCGAGCGCCTGCGCCGGCCGTGCGTCGCCGTCGGCAACAGCGTCGACGTGGCTGAGTACCAGGCGCTGGGCCGTCGGCCATCTGCACAGTCGGAGCCCCGTCGGCTGAGGTACGTGGGTGGACTCCATCTGGGTCGGGCTGACGTCATTCGATCAGTCGCACGCGTCCTAGCAAGGCGCGACTCTCAGCACCGTCCGTGGCAGGTGGAGTTGTGCGTTCCCGAGCCAGACATCCCACTTGCCAGGGCCCTGGCCGGTGAGAATTCATCCGTGCACCTTCTCGGGTCAGTCATGCCGAGTGACGTGCCCCAGACTCTGGTCGACGCCGACGCTGTCTTGTTCATCGAATCAGCTGCGCCGAGCATCAACCGCTTTACCCGCTTGTCCGTGTCGACGAAGGTGCCCCAGTACCTCGCATCGGGGAGGCCGGTGCTCGTCGTCGGCCCGGAGGACCAAAGTAGTGTTCGCGCCCTGCGCGACAGCGGCGCCTGCTACTTCGCGGGAGATGGACTCGACGGGGACATGGTGCATGCAGTGATGCAGAAGCTCGAAGAGTCGGACCTGCTCGATCAATCTCTACTGCCCGCGGACACGGTCCAGTGGATCGGCGAACGCTACGGGGTGCAGGGAACGCGCGAGAAGTTGAGATCGTCTCTTGAGTTGGCTGTTGCTTTGGGGCCGGCATGAAGGTTCTGTACTTCGGATTCAACCTGCCTGAACACGAGTACACGTCGGCTGTGGCAACGGATGATGGGATGCCGGCCCAGACTCAGCGATTCGGTTGGGCTCTACTGCGCGCCCTCCGCGAGGTCGACATCGACGTCACGACTGTGTCGACCGCGCCAGTCCTGGACTTCCCCGGAAACTCCAAACTCGTCTTTCGAGGATCGGGATTTCGCGACCAAGATGTCAGTGGCGTAATCGTCCCGTTCGTCAACATCACGGGGCTTAAACACCTGACGCGCTACGTTGCCTTCTTGCGGGCGGGAGATCGCGACGCTGCGGATTCTCGTCCTGATGCCGTGTTAGTTCATGGAGTGAACAGCGCATTGCTCTGGAGCGCAATACGCATCGGAGGGCGGTTCGCTGCACCGGTAGTGGTGATCATCACCGACCCCCCAGTGCTCAGGAGCAGCCGTGATGGGAGGGTCGCATGGCAGCTGAAGCGGATGGACGGGAGCTTGATACGTCGCGCGCTGAGAAGGATCGACGCGGCGATCGTGCTCACAGAACAGCTGGCGACCGACTTCGCCTCCGATGTGCCTCACCTCTTGATGGAGGGGATCGTGGATGTCACTTGGTCGACGCAACCTCGAGAGACGCGTGCGGCCGGGACGGACCCGTTGGTCGTGTACGCCGGCGGAGTGAGCGCCGAGTATGGGGTGCTAGACCTGCTCGAAGCTATCCGGCTGGCTGGTCCCAAGTGGAAGCTCAGGATCTACGGCCGAGGGCCGGCGGAAGCTTTAGTTCGCTCTGCCGCACGGGAATCGGACCAGCTTGAGTTCTTCGGTGTCGTCGGCAAGGAAGAACTATCATCGGCTTACGCATCGGCGGACGTGCTGGTCAACCCACGTCCAGATCATGCCGCGTTCACCCGCTACTCATTCCCGTCGAAGATCCTCGAGTACATGGCGTCCGGGACGCCGGTAGTGAGCACGAAGCTGCTAGGCATGCCCGCCGACTACGAGCCATACATCATCTGGAGCGACAGCGGACCTCAAGGTCTCGCCGACGCAATCGCCCGCTCTCTGCTCCTGTCGCCCGATGAAAGCGCCACGTTCGGTTCACGTGCTCAAGCCTTCGCGGTTCAAGTCAAAGGTCCCACCGCGCAGGGAAGGCGTATTCGCGACTTCATGGAATCATTGATCGAAAACAAGTCAGCGCAGGGTGGACAGCGTCGCTGGACGCCGCGGAGGCATGTACCAAGGACTCTCAAGCATGAATGAGTTTGGCGTCAATTTCCTTCTCTCCTGCGCCACCGTCCAGCAAGTGCGCTTTGGACCACAATGCGAATCCGACCCACGCCCACAGAGTCCACTGGATCGACGCCAGCACCAGGCTGGGGAGTAGTACAAGAGCCGTGCCGCACGTCCACAGAACGGCTGGTCGGCTTATTGCGCCTGTCGCACCGACCCCTTTGCAGAGGAAACTCATGAGAACGACGCTTGCCAATAGCGACGCCCCGAGCAACCCCACGGAGGCGACGTAGTCGAGCCCCCACGCGTGCGCAAGAATCTGCGAACCACCTAAGAGTCTGTAGCCCTCGGGGCCGGCACCGAGCAGCCAATTCTCGGAAGCGATCGTTCGAGTGGACGCCCAGATCTCCTCGCGCCCGGACAGGTCGCCAAGGGTTTGAGCGCCACGTTGAAAGGTCGAGAATGGTGTCACAGATTGGGACACGGCCAAGAAGATGCTTGCAGAGGAGGGCGCGAAGCCGATCACGAAGCCGACGACCACGAGTACCAGCGTGGCAATTCGAACGGCTCGCCAAGGCCGGTGACAAAGACCAATGACTGCCAATCCAGCAAGGAGCCCGGCGAAGGACGCGCGTGAACCGGTGAGCAGCACCGCCCAGGACTGGAGCACACCAGCGATCGCCGATAGACCGCGCAACTTGGGGGGGATGGGTGCATCGTGCAGTGCCACCCAGAGTGAAGCGACGGCACCAAATGCCAAGATGACACCGGAGTAGTTAGCGTTCGCAAATTCTACTGACACGCGACTGGTCATCGAGTCAAGCGCCCTTGCCGTTACCGCAAAGTACGCGGCGTAGATCGCGCAGACGACAACAATGCTGCGGACGAGCCAAGCGAAACGACGCGCGTCGCTGACCACTATGCGCACTGTCACAAAGTAGAAGAGCACCGCCGCGGCGCCTCGGCTTGGGGATGCAGAGGCGTCCCAATCGAAAGCCCACAACGGACTCAGAAGCACGAAGCCGCCAGCGCAAAACGCCACCAGATCGACCAGAAAGAATCGGTGCGCCGCTCCGTAGCGGAGGAGGATGAAGATGGTCACGGCAATCGATGCGTAGTGCCCGGACAGAATTCCTGTTCCAGGATTCACTATCGCGAAACCTAGGGGGACTACTAAAAGGCACACATCTATCCGCGTGGACTGCCCTGAGGGTCGTCTACCCCCGGCCGTCGGGCGCCGTCGCGTGGATCGCCCCCGATCAATGACCGGTGACTGGCGCCGCAGGTGTGGACTCGCCATTGAAGAATCCGCCAATCCGCACCATCGAAACGTGAGCCGACTCACCCTTGAGTATTTACAGCGGATCCTCTCACGTGCTGTGATTCTTCGTGCGGTAAGGCTTCTGACCTGACCCCCTTTGGTTGATTCAGATGCTGTCTGAGTCCACGATTGCCCGTGTGGGCATGGAGTGACCTGTGTCACGGTGTCAACTGAACCTTCAGCAGACCCACATCACCGTGGTCCACCTGCCCATGGCTGCCTGAGTCCGAGTCACCGCGGGGCGAGACCAACTCGAACATCCCTCGCGACGGGAGTCACACCAGACAACTCGAGCGACAACTACCGCAATCCGCTCCAGAACCGATGTTGGCCGGCTGTAGAGAGGATGAAATTCACGACGCGCTCGCTAGTGTTCGTGACCGCGTAGTCGGCGGGCAGTTCAGGCGGGACGCCTCGGTCCATCACGAACCGGACGCCCGCGACCACGGTGGCGGGGTCTAGGTCGGTCATGGTGATGGAGCCGGTGTCGAGGGCTTCGGGCCGCTCGATGGACGAGCGCAGGGTCACAGCCGGGAAGCCAAGGATCGTGGACTCCTCACTGATGGTCCCGCTGTCGGAGAGCACGCAGACTGCGCTCTTCTGAAGCCGGTTGTAATCCAGGAACCCGAACGGGGGATTGAACCTGACAAGCGGATGCGCCGCCAGCTCCCCGGCGACCGAGCCAGAGCCCTCCGCCACGCCGGCCTCGAGCCTCTTACGCGTCCGGGGATGAGTGGACACCAGCACAGGCCATCCCCATTCCTCGGCCACGGCGTTCAGGGCACCGACCAGCAGCGCAAGGCGCGCACGGCCGTCCACATTCTCCTCGCGATGCGCGGAGACCAGGAAGTACTCCCCCGCGGTGACGCCGAGCTCGTCGACTGCTTTCGACGCCTCGATCGCCTCGCGATAGAGGCCGAGGACCTCATTCATTGGGGAGCCAGTCACCAGCACCCGCCGAGGATGCAGGCCTTCGGCCAGCAGGTTGCGGCGGGCGTGCTCGGTGTAGGCGAGGTTGAAGTCGGCGGTGTGGTCTACGAGGCGTCGGTTGGTCTCCTCCGGGACGTTGGCATCAAAGCAGCGGTTACCTGCCTCCATGTGGAACGTCGGAATCTGCATGCGTTTGGCCATGATCAGCGACAAAGCGCTGTTAGTGTCGCCGAGGACGAGAAACGCGTCGGGCCGCTCGGCAGCAAGCACCGACTCGGTCTTACGCAGGATGTCGCCCAAGGTGGCCCCCAGAGACGAGACGTCGACATCGAGCATGTGGTCAGGTGGTCGCAGTCCCATCTCCTCGAAGAAGACCCCGTTGAGCTGGTGGTCCCAGTTCTGGCCGGTGTGGACCAGCACGTGCTCGATCCCGCGGGTCGAATCGAGCCGGCGCATCACTGCGGCGAGACGGATGATTTCAGGCCTGGTGCCAACGACGGTCAGGACCTTCACGACTCAGACCTCTTCGGGGTAGGTGTCGGGCCGGGCGCGGTCGAAGATTTCGTCCGCGTAGAACAGAGTGATCAGCTCGTCAGGGCCGGTGTTGGTGATCGAGTGAACCCACATCGTGGGCATGTCGATGATCGCAGGACGCTCGCCACTGACGGGGAAGGTCACGACTTCGTCGGTGAACAACTTGCGCAGCCTGATCTCGGCCTGGCCACGCAGGACAAGGAATCGCTCCACCTTGCGTCTGTGCCAGTGCTCGCCGCGAGTGAACCCCGAGTTGGTAGAGGAGTAGAAGACCTGGGTCTGCCCGCCAGCGGCTTTGACGGTCTCAACGAGGCCGCCACGCTGGTCGGAGTTCACCTGAGGGTGGATCGGCCACTGCTCGGGGAACGTGGCCGCGCGGTATGTGTTGAAGAGATCGCGGGTGAACGGGTCAGCGAGGTCCGGCATGATGCCGGTGCGGTAGTCCGCTGCAATCGACTGAAGCTGGGTCAGCACGTCGCTGACCATCAAGTGAGCGCCCTCGACCCTCAGTGTCCCGGTCGTCGGCGCCAGTGCTTGGTCAAGCAGCAGATCTGCTACCCGCTGCACGTGAACCAGTGGCAGCTCCTTATCGTCAACCAGCTCGGGCTTCTCCCCGCGGGCGATGAGGTGACTGAACGTCGCGATCACCGAGTTGTAGTGGGGCACCCCGTGCTCGCCGAAAATGTTGGGCATCACGACGTCCACCACCGACGCTCCAGAGCGGGCCGCCCACTCGGCCAAGATCTCGGCACCCTCGCGCTTGGCCACCCCGAAGACCGAATCACCCAGCGAATGGATCGAGTTGCCGTACACCACAGGGATGACTCGGCCGGTGCGCTCACAGGAGGCCACCAGTTGCTCAGCCAGCCAGGGGTTGATCCGCTTCACGTCGGACTCGTCATTGGCGCGATTGACCCCGGCCAGATGGATCACGGCGTCGGCAGAGGCGATCCCGGCGTTCAGCAGTTCCGGGTTGGCGAACTCCTTCCTACCCAGCCCCACCAGGTCGCCACCCCATCTTGCTCTGGCGGCACATCGCACATGCCATGCGACGAACCCATCCGGTCCGGTGATCGCGATCCGAGGGCGCGTCACAGGATCGACCGTGATCACCGCGACCCTTCCCTGAGCAACTGCTGTATCGCCGGAAGCGTCACCAATATCTCGGCCACGCCTTCCACCGTGAGACGCTTCGTGTTGTGCGAGGTGTAGTCGGTGATCTCATCAATCCTTGGTGTGCCCTGCTCGACGTACTTGCCATAGTTGAGGGAACGCCCGTCTAGAGAGACGCGGAAGTAGTCCCCGCAGTCCTCGGCCTTGGCCATCTCCTCGCGGGAGAGCAGTGACTCGAAGAGCTTCTCTCCGTGTCGGGTACCGATCACCTGGTGCTCGGGCTCGTTCACCCCGAGCACCAGAGCCACCGCGCGAGCCAGATCGGCCACGGTGGCAGCAGGCGCCTTGCGCACGAACAGGTCCCCGGGCTCCGCGTTAGCGAACGCGTAGTTGACCAGTTCGACCGACTCATCCAGCGACATCAGAAATCGAGTCATATCCGGATCGGTCACGGTTAGCGGCCGGCCTGAACGGACCTGCTCAACGAAAAGGGGGATCACCGAGCCGCGCGAAAACATGACGTTGCCGTAGCGAGTGACCGACACAACCGTCTGGGACTCGGGGTGATTGCGCGCGAAGGCCTGAGCAACTTTCTCCATCATCGCCTTGCTGATGCCCATAGCGTTGATCGGGTAGACAGCCTTGTCAGTGCTCAGGCACACAACTGACTTTACCCCGCAGTCGTGAGCCGACTGGATGACATTGTCGGTGCCGTGGACGTTCGTGGCCACGGCCTGCAGCGGGAAGAACTCGCACGACGGCACCTGCTTTAGCGCTGCGGCATGAAACACGAAGTCGACGCCGACCATGGCGTCGGCAACCGACTTGAGGTCGCGGACATCGCCCACGTAGAACCGGGCGCGCTCGTCGTTCAGCCGCCGGCGCAGGTCGTCCTGCTTGGCTTCGTCCCGCGACAGGATCCGCACCTCGCCAACATCGCCCGCTAGGAGCTGACGCGTGACAGTGGACCCGAAAGATCCGGTTCCTCCGGTCACAAGGACGGTCTGCTGCCCCATGGTCCCCCCAGAGATAGGTGAGCATATTTCCGTCTTCCCTCACTATAGAGGGTACGAACTGACCTTTCTGAGCGGACGGATGGTCGGATCAAACAATGCTTAGGCCGCCACGTGATCGCCAGAGCATTCGATGAGACACGCGAGAGATCGGCCCCACCGCGCGTCCAGTGGAGCCAGATCTTTTGCGTTGTTCGATCCCGGAGCATGCCGAGGCGGGACCATTGGCCCGTGGTGGTGAGACGGCGGGTTTGAGGCCTCGGAGTTGGCTGTGAACCGCCCCGGCGAGTCCGCAGACTCTGGTGTGTCCCGCCATTCGCTTAGTCGCGATTCCGTGAACTAGATGCGGGTTTTCCACTTCTTGCATTCGCGCAGCTCGACCTGCATCTGTGACCCTGCACTCGTTGGGTGTTGGTTGTCGAATGGACTAAGGACTGAACGGTTTTAATGGTGTCGAGGCCCCGAAGTTGTTGAGGTTGGCTAGTCTCGAACCGTGCTATTCCTCTCGTCGCCTGACGTCACCGAACTGGAAGTTGAGCGCGTCACAGCAGCCCTGCGCTCGGGCTGGGTGGCACCTCTGGGACCAGAAGTAGACGGCTTCGAGTCAGACATGCGTGCATTCTGTGACGTGGGTACAGCTGTTGCACTCTCCTCGGGCACGGCCGCCCTTCATCTGGGACTGCAGGCCTTGGGAGTGAAAGCCGGGGACCTTGTCCTGGTGCCAACCCTTACCTTTGGCGCAACTGCATTTGCGGTCACCTACACCGGCGCACGGCCCGTGTTCGTGGACGTCGAGCGTGATTCGTGGAATCTGGATCAGGAGGCACTGGTCACTGCGTTGAAGGATCTAGAGACCCGCGGAGAGCGCCCCAGCGCCATCGTGACTGTCGACGTGTTTGGCCGTCCCTGCAACTACCGTGCGATTCTGGACATTGCTCGTGAGCATGACATCCCCGTGCTGGCCGACGCAGCTGAGTCCCTGGGTGCCACGTTCGGCGAAGCTCCCGTGGGCGCATTCGGTGCGGCGGCCGTGTTTTCTTTCAATGGAAACAAGATCATGACCACGTCGGGTGGCGGCATGCTCGTGAGCGATGATCGCGACTTGGTAGAGAAGGTGCGGTTTTGGAGCACTCAATCTCGCGAGCAGGCACCGTGGTATCAGCATGAGGAGATCGGCTACAACTGCCGGATGTCGAACGTCCTCGCTGCACTTGGCCGAGCTCAACTACAGCGCCTGCCCGAGATGATGGCTAGGCGTCGGTCACATTTCGACCTTTACCTCGACAGACTTGGCGCTATCGAGGGTGTGACAGTCGTTGGAGATCCCCCGTGGGGCCAGTCAAACATGTGGCTGACCACTGCCCTCTTTGACCCATCGCTCCACCCCGACGCACCGCGCCGAATCCGCGAGATTCTCGCGACGCACGAGATTGAGTCGCGTCCCGTGTGGAAGCCGATGCACCAGCAGCCAGTGTTCGCTGGGGAACAGTGCTACCTCACAGGCGTGGCCGATGAGCTGTTTAGAGATGGCCTGTGCCTGCCCTCCGGTTCCACACTCACTGGTGACGACATCGATCGCGTCTGTTCCCTCGTCACTCGCGTCCTCACTGACTCGCTCTAATGGACTTCTACCGCCGTCGCGGCAAACGACTGATAGACATCGGACTTTCAGCCCTCGGCCTCGCCGTCTCGTTACCTTTTCAAGCCGCGGCTGCGGTCGTAGTTGTCAGCTCAATGGGCAGACCGGTGCTGTTTAGGCAACAACGCCCGGGGCAAGACGCTCAGCCCTTCACCATCATCAAGTTCAGGACCATGGTGAGCGAGGTCGAGGCCGATGGGGATACTGACGCCGATCGCCTCACGAAGGCCGGGTCTGTTCTGCGCTCCTTGAGCCTCGATGAGTTGCCTGAGCTCGTCAACGTCCTGCGGGGCGAGATGAGTCTTGTGGGTCCGCGCCCCCTGCTCATGGAGTATCTCCCTCGCTATTCCGATCGGGAGGCCCGGCGTCACGAGGTCCGTCCGGGTGTTACCGGATGGGCTCAGGTGAATGGGCGCAATGAGCTGGAGTGGAGTGAGAAGTTTGAGCTCGATGTCTGGTATGTCGACAACGTCTCTCTCCAGCTTGACCTGAAGATCCTTTGGCTGACTCTGGCTGGGGTCCTACGCCGTACAGGCATCGCGGCTAACGGCCACGCCACGGCGCCTGAGTTTTTGCCGCCTCACGCATAGCTGCTTGCTGGTTAGGTTCCGTGGGCGGAGGCTGGAAATGCGTCAAGGTGAACTGCCCCGGCATGTCCGGAGACTCTGGTGTGTCCCGGCACGAAATCGTCATCGCACGTATCGGTGCTGTCGATTGCCCCCAGATAGGGAACCACACACCCTGGGACGGAGCGACACGGCAGTCGGAGGGACTCCAGACCCCCATGAGGGTGTTGACGGCCTCGACGGCCCCTAACACTGTCGCCGGCGAACCGACGCTCTCGAGAAACCCGACCAGCGCCCGCACATCCTTGGGCAAGCACTCACCTTCATACGGCCGTCCGCCTCGAATCGCGTACTGCGGGTTCACCGACGCCTCAGTCGACGTCGCCACTGCGCCTGACACGACATCCATGTCCACTCCCAGCCGCGTCCCCAGCATCCACATCTCATTCCAGAAGCTGACTTCGTGGCGTTGACAGCG
>CALQEM020000026.1:0-24703 GCA_943329595.2 Bifidobacterium breve | reverse complement strand
CTGCTTCGAGCCCTCGGCCGTGAGAATCGCGGCACGCTTGTCGCGCTCGGCGCGCATCTGCTTCTCCATCGACTCCTTGATGCTCACGGGAGGATCGATGGCCTTGAGCTCAACCCGGTTCACGCGGATGCCCCACTTGCCGGTGGCCTCGTCGAGCACCCCTCGTAGCCGGGTGTTGATCTGGTCGCGCGAGGTGAGCGAGTCCTCAAGGTCCATTGAACCGATCACGTTGCGCAGCGTGGTCACGGTGAGCTGCTCAATGGCTTGCAGGTAGTCGGCGATTTCATACGAGGCCGACTTCGCGTCGGTTACCTGAAAGTAGATGACCGAGTCGATGTTCACCACGAGGTTGTCCTCGGTGATAACCGGCTGCGGCGGGAACGACACCACCTGCTCGCGCATATCGAGCAGCGGCTTGAGCTTGTCGACGTAGGGGATCAGCAGGGTCAGGCCGGGCTGCAGAGTGCGGTGGTAGCGTCCGAGCCGCTCGACAACTCCGGCGCGGGCCTGAGGCACGATGCGCACGGCGCGGGCGATGGTGACGACGACGAGCAGTGCCACCATCAGCGTGACGACCAGTGCTCCGAGACTTATTCCGGACATGCTTCCCCCTGTGTTAGGCCACCAGAGCGGTGGCACCCTCAATGACCAGAACCTGGACGGTCTGACCCACCTCGTGTACGGCGTCGGGAGAAAGACTGCGCGCCGACCATACCTCGCCCCCGATCTTTACTCGTCCGTCGCGGTGGTCGACTCGGGCCACCACCTCGGCGTCGCGTCCGATCAGCGCCTCGACGCCGGTGCGCAATTGCGTGGGCGTGCGCCGGTGGCGACGGGCCACGGGCCTCACCACGAGCAGCAGCAGGGCTGAGACGAGGGCGAAGGCGCCCACCTGTACCACTGCGTTGCCCCCCAGCGCCGCCGTGGCCGCGCCGGCAACGGCTCCTCCGGCGAGCATCGCGGCGACAAGCGCGGTGGTTTGGGTTTCGACAATAGCGAGGACGAGGGCTGCGACCATCCATCCCATCCACGGCTCCACAGGTTGAGTGTAGGCCGGGGGTTGAGCCCGCGGAGAGAGTGGCAGCCTTCGGGCTCACTCGTGGCTATTGAACTATCAACAGTGATAGTATCATCGATGATAGTGTAAGTGGCTCACAGGAGGTCCCGTGTTCATCGGCCGGACTCACCAACTCAACCGCCTCGACGAACTCCTGCGGAACGTCCAGACCAAGGATGACTCCACGCCTGGCCGCGCACTGCTCATCAGGGGGCGGCGGCGCGTTGGGAAGTCGCGGCTGGTTGAGGAGTTCCTCGTGCGGGCCAACGTCCCGTATGTGTTCTACGCCGCCACGGGGCGGCCCGTCGCGGACGAACTGGCACTCTTCGCGCAGGAGGTGGCGGCCTCGAACCTGCCGGGTGCCAGCGACTTCCGCGACGTCGCACTGAGCACCTGGGACTCGGCATTCCGGCTCCTGGCCAATGCGGTGCCGCAGTCAGGGCCTTCCGTGGTGGTGTTCGACGAACTGCCCTACCTCGTTGCCAGGGACCCGGGGTTCGAGGCGTCCCTGCAGACCACCTTCGATCGGCTGCTCTCCAAGCGGCGGCTTCTGCTCATCGGCATCGGCTCCGACCTGGCCATGATGGAGCTGCTCAACGACTACGGTCGGCCCTTCCACCAGCGAGCCAGTGAGATGGTCGTGCCGGCGCTGTCCCCGTTCGAGGTAGCGACGATGTTGAGAATGGATGCGCCGGACGCTCTCGACGCCTACCTCGTCAGCGGTGGCCTCCCGCTCATCCTCGACGAGTGGCCAACGGGGGCATCGGTGTGGGAGTACCTGCGCGAGGCGCTGCAGAATCCGACGTCCGCACTCCTTATATCGGCAGAGCGGGCGCTCGCCTCCGAGTTTCCCACCGAAGCGCAAGCGCGCAGGGTCTTGTCAACGATCGGTGGCGACGGGGAGCGAACCTTCACCGGCATCAGCCAGCGCGCGGGCATCAACGGGGCTGCCCTGAGCAGGTCAACTGAGATCCTGTCCGGCAAGCGGCTTGTGGCCGCAGGTCGCCCCCTGTCCACGCGAGCGTCGAGGGAGACCCGCTACCGGGTCAACGACCCCTACCTCCGGTTCTGGCTGACCTTCGTCGAGCCGCAGATGCAGCGAATCGAGCGGGGAGGGGGTAGGGAGGTGCTGGCTCGAGTGGAGAGATCGTGGGAGAGCTGGCGCGGCCGCGTCATCGAGCCTGTTGTTCACGAGGGTCTCGAGCGGATGGCCATTCGGTGCGGCCCACACGGCGAGACGGGCGTCGTCGGCAGCTATTGGACGCGCACGAACAACCCGGAGATCGATGTCGTCATTGCCGACACATCCCCCGTCGCCGCGTCCATCTACGCCGTTGGCTCGATCAAGTGGAGAAGTGGCAGCCCGTTCGACAACCGTGACCTGAGCGACCTGATCACGCATCGGGGGCAACTGCCGGGGGCTTCGGTCGACACGCCCCTGATCGTCGTTCCGAGGAGTGGGTGCACTGTTCCCGCCGGGCCCCGGCTGCGCATCATCGAGCCTGACGAGCTGGTGGCCGCCTGGGCCTGAGGTGGGCGAGCGACCGATGATCGACTCCTCGGTGGGTACCCCTGCGCGCGCGGGGGCAAATCAGCCCTGCTCGGCCTCGGCGACCGCGGGGAGCGGCTCAGGTTCCGACTGCCCGCCGAGGCCGAAGAACGACGCGAGAGTTCCAGCTAGCACTCCGAGCAGTGCCACGCCGCCGAACATGAGACAGATGGCTGCAATGCGACCGACCGGCGTCACCGGAGTGATGTCGCCGTAGCCCACCGTGGTGAGAGTGACGAACCCCCACCAGAAGGAGTCGCCGTAGGTGACGAAGCCCGACGACGGCGGTTCGACCCACTTTTCGATGAGCGAACAGCACACCAGCAGCCCACCGGCGTAGAGCCCGGCCTGGCCGAGGCGCTCCAGAAGCCGTCGGGCCTTCCTGCTGCGGGAGGCAACCCACAGCAGGCGGGCGAGGCGAGCGAAGCGCGCGAGAGTGACGATGGCACCCGTGCTCGACCCGGTCAGCAGGTACCAGGGGCAGGTCAGGATGACGATGACGAGGTCAACCTTGCCGGAGTGGGTGCGCAGGTATCCGGGGGAGAGGCGCATGTGCATGATGAGGTCGACTAGGAAGACGAGCCAGCACGCGATGCCGATGACCACCACGGCAGTTCCGTCTGTCTTTCCTGCCGCGATGCCGACGATGGGCAGAATCGACGACACCACGATGAACGGGGTGGCCAGCCGCTCCCAGCGGGCAAGCGTCATGCCGTGCTCGCTGCTGGTGTGGGCTTGAGGCTCGACGGTATTCGTGGTCATGACCTCAGGATTCCAGTGCGGGGGTCAGATCGTTGCCGCGAATCGCCGGTGGGATTCAGTCTCGGCAGGTGAAACCGCATTGCGCGACGTGCCATGCCCGCGGCAGCTGGCAGTGGCATCACAGCACTGTGTGGGGCGGGGGCTCTCCGACGCCGAAGGTGAGCCTGGTCGTGCTGCGGTACTCGTCGCCGGCCGCCAGCTTCCACGGGCCGAAGCCGTCGTGGTGGGGTGCGTCGGGCAGGCGCTGGGTCTCGAGCGAGAGCGACGCGTGCGCGCGGAAGGGGGCGCCCAGGGTGTTCGCCGAGTACACCTGAACGCCCGGGCAGTCGGTGGCAACCGACATCCAGCGGGTGCCCCCGACGAGCAGGGCCGCGGGGCGAAGGGCTGAGGGTTCAAGCCCTGCTAGGTCGGTGCCGTCGACGACGTAGCAATGGTCGAGGCCGCCGGGCACCGACTCGATGGCCGTGCCCACCCGTGTCGGTGAGCGTAGGTCGAGGGGTGTGTTGCTGACGTCGTCGAGGACTCCGGTGGGAAGTCCGTCGGCAGCGCGGGCCAGCACTCGGCCCGCGGCCACCGTGAGCACATGGTTGGCCACGGTGGGCTCACCCGACAGGTTCCAGTAGCCGTGGTTGGTGAGGCTTACCGCGGTGGTGCGGTCGCTCGTGGCGCGGTAGTGCATGGTGACCGAGGTGTCGCTGACCTCGTAGGTGGTCTCGGCGAGCATGGCCCCGGGAAACCCCATGTCGCCGTCGGGGGAGTGCAGTTGCATCGTGACGCGGTCGGGCTCACCCGGCGATGACGGCGATGACGGCGATGACGGCGATGACACGGCCTCAACGATCGTCCACACGAGCCGGTCGAAGCCCCAGGTGCCCCCGTGCAGGATGCTCGGCGGCCGGTTGGCGTCGAGAAGGTACTCGGTGCCGTCGAGAGTGAGGCGCGCCCCTGCGATGCGGTTGGCGTAGCGCCCGACGGTGGCGCCGAGGTGCGGATTGTGTGCGGCGTCTGCGTAGTGGGCGGCCTCAGGCAACTGCAGGTGCACGTGACCGAGTTGGCCCGATGAGTCGGGAACCTGCAGCGAGCGAATCGCGGCGCCGAGGGTGAGCAACGTCAGCCGCAGTGGCCCGCGATCGATGATGACCTCGTTAACAGGCAGGGCTTCCTGCGATCCGTGCCCCGCGGGGTCGAGCACCTGCTCAATGGTGATGGCCATGGCCCAACCCTTGCTCAGCCGGGCGCGCGAGGATACGGCGGGTCAGCGGTGTAGGTCAGAGGTGGGTCACGATGTGCTCGTCGGTGAGCGGCGCGAGCGCGGCGGCGTCGAGCCCGGGAGGGGGAACCATCAGGGCCGCCCGGTAGTAGCGCAGTTCGGCGATGCTCTCGCGAATATCGGCCAGCGCCCGATGCCCGCCATTCTTGGGCGGCGACGCGAAGAAGGTTCGGGGATACCAGCGGCGGGCGAGTTCCTTCAACGTTGACACGTCGATGAGTCGGTAGTGCAGATAGGCGTCGAGCTCGGGCATATCGCGGGAAATGAAGCCGCGATCGACGTACACACTCGACCCTGCGAGCGGGGCCTTGCGAGCCTCGGGCACGTGAGACTTCACGTAGGCCAGCACCTGGGCGGCGGCATCGTCGAGCTCGATGCCCGAGGGAATTTCGGTGAGCAGCCCTGAGGCCGTGTGCATCTGCCGCACGATGTCGGGCATGCCAGCCAGCTTGTCGGCATCGGTGCGAATCACGAGGTCGATGCCAGCGTCGAGCTCGTTGAGCTCGGCGTCGGTAACAATGGCCGCAATCTCGACCAGAGCGTCGTGACCCAGTTCGAGACCGGTCATCTCGCAGTCGATCCACACCACCCGATCGTTTTTGCGGGCGGGGGCGTCGGACTGTGCGGGTGTGGAATCAGGAGTGTCGGTCACGTTCGAACCCTACGCGGTGGCACCGACCACGAGTCAGTGCGGGCGCACGACCACGACCGGGCAGTGCGCGTGGTGCAGTGCCGCTTGGCTGACCGAACCCAGCAGCAGGCCGGTGAAGCCTCCGCGGCCGCGCGAACCGACCACCAGCAGGTCGGCGTTGGCTGACGCGTCAACCACCAGTTGCTCGGCAGAGCCTTGTACAGCCTCGCTCGTGAGCCGCACGTCGGGAAACTTCTCAGCCCAGCCGGCCAGCGCCTCGGCCGTGACCCGAATCTCGTCGTCCCCGATCTCCTCGAGGGCCATCGTGGGAGGCACGGTCACCCCGGGTGCGTCGAACACTGGGAATTCCCACGCGTGCAGGGCGTGTAGCGCGAGCCCGTGGCGCGAGGCGAACTCGAAGGCGAAGCCCACCGCGTCTTGCGAGGCCGGCGACCCGTCGATGGCCACCACGACCCGTTGGCTCACGTCGCGGTCGCTGTCGCCGCGGACGACGACCACGGGAGCCTTCGCGTGGGCTGCGACCTGCTGGCCCACCGACCCCAGAAGCAGGCCGCGGAATCCGCCGAGACCGCGCGACCCCAGCACGATGAGGCTGGCGTCCTCCGCAGACCTGAGAATCGCCGAGGAGGCACTGCCCATCTGGAGGGTGCCGGTCACCTCGACCGAGGGCGCCTCGGCCTGCGCCGAGGCGACGGCATCGGCGAGGTCTTTTTCCTCGAGGTCGATGAGGTCCTGCGCAAACCGGTCGGTTGCAATCCCTCCGTACCCGTAGGCCATGGTGGCGGCTGGCGGCTCGTAGGCGCGCACGAGGCACACGGAGAGGTGCTGCAACTCTCCCTCGTGAAGCGCCCACCACACGGCCCTACTCGACGCTGCTGACCCGTCGAATCCCACGTAGATCGATGCTGACATGACTGTCTCCTTCTCGGCCCGGCTGTGTCACTGCTGGTGGTTCAACAGTTGACCCTCCGGGGCCGCCCGGCCAGTGTCCGAAGACCTGTGTGGGTAAGCCGAAGGTCAGGAGAACTGAGGGGAGTGCGTCGAGCGATTAGCTCACGGCGACGGGATTCTTGAGCGCTGCGCGCAGGGCGATGGCGCCTTCGACGAGTGCGGCGCGCTGCGCGTCGGTGAGCACGTCAAGAAGTTCGGCCATCGCACGCGTGGTCTCGGTTTCTGCGTTGGCCCGCCGATCGCGAAGGGCGTCGTTAACCTCGGGAATGTCGTCGTCGGTGAAGCCGTGCAGTGCGAAGTGTCGGGCATCTCCGTCGAGGTAGCACGCCAGCACTGGGCTGAGCTCGGCGGCAATCACAGCGTCGGTGTGCACGCCGCCCCGTAGTTCGCGCACATCGATGGTGAGGCGGTACGCGCGCACCGCCGGCTCGGCGGGAAGCGGGAGCGCGCGATAGCCGTCGGCGATCGGCCACTTTCCGAGCGGGGTTGAGGCAATGAGCAACTCAGCTGCCTCGTTGAAGGCCTCGAGGGTGGCCGGGGGAATAGCCCCGAAGGTGCGAAGGGCGAAGTCGTCGGCGGCGGCGATATGCGCCGGCACCCCTACCTCGGGTGATGCGATCGCTCGTGCGGCACCGTAGATGGCGGCGATGAATCCGGGTTTGAAGAAGTAGAAGGTCGAGTCGACTTCCTCGGGTGACACATCGCCCAGCACCCCACCGCGACCGAGCGCGTAGAGGCCGAACGCGTCAAGACCCACGGCCTCGGCGTACGAGGCCGTCGAGGGCGTGAAGTAGAACCAGCTGCCCGCTCGGCCGATGGGCTCGGCGATGGACGTGGCGCACTCGAGGGGATTCATGGGGGAAACAGTAGCGACAGGGCGATCGAAATCAGCACCCGCACGCGGTGGTCCGAGCTGGCGAACGTGTCGCGGCTCGAATCCATGATGAGCCCTCAGGTGCCGTCGAGCATCACCCCCGGGCGGGGAGGCTCAACGTGAAGGTGCAGCCGCCATCCCCGGACTGAACATCCACGGCCCCGCCGTGAACAGCCATCACGCCCTGAGCGACCGCTAGGCCTAGCCCGGCTCCGTCCCCGGGCGTACGTGCACGGTTGCCGGTCCAACCGGGTTCGAACAATTGCGCCAAGTCATCCTCTGGGATGCCTCCGCACTGATCGGTGACCGCAATCCGAACGTCGCCGGAAAGTAGATCTGCGCTCACATGGACCCTCCCGTCAGCCGGCGTGTGTCGGATCGCATTGACTACGAGGTTGGTGAGAGCGCGGGAGAGTTCACGGCTGTCAGCATTGACGATCAGTCCGCGATCGGCACGTCCCTCCAGCTGGACGTGCTGCGCCCGCGCAAGTGGCTCGGTCGCGGCCAGGGTGTCGGAGACGACATCGCCGACATCGACATCGGTGAGCTTGAGGTGCAGCCCGTCGGACTGCAGGCGGGAGAGAGCCAGCAGGTCATCCACCATGTCGGTCAAGCGGTCGACCTCAAGTCGGAGCTGTCTGAGGTATCTGTCGGGGTCGGGAGCCACCCCGTCTTCCAGCGCCTCGGTCATGGCTCGCATGCCGGCCAAGGGTGTCCGCAGGTCATGGCTAATCCATGAGGTCATCTCCCGTCGCCGGCGCTCAAGTTCGCGGTCGGCTACCAGTGCGGCCTCTGCGGCTGCCGCCACTCGAGTTTGCTGGTGAAGCCGCCTAGCGGCGACCACCCCGAATGCGATGGCCAGTGGCACCGCTGCCACGACAATCCACATGAGCAGCGCGAAGTCGCGTGGGGAGATGAACATGGCCTGGCCAGAGAGCGCGATCGCTGCGGCCACCGCCACAACGGGAACGACCGGTGCCATCACTGCGACAAGGCGTGGCGAGCGTCGGCTCAGCAGCGTTACCAGACCAAGCCCTGCGAGTCCGGTCGCCGCGGCGGTGCCTCCCGCGATGAGCGCGGCCTCGAACTCGCTCCTCACGGGCTATCCCAGCGGTAGCCGACGCCCCACACCGTCACGAGCCGGACAGGAGCGCTCGGATCGACCTCGACCTTCTCCCGCAGCCGCCGCACGTGCACTGTCACTGTTGTGAGGTCACCGAAGTCCCATCCCCACACCTCTCTCAGCAGCTCTTCGCGTGAGAGGGCACGTCCGGGGTGAGAGATCAGGTGGGCGAGCAGATCGAATTCGCGCGCGGTGAGGCTCATTGGCTCACCAGCGCGCATCGCCTGACGCGCTAGAGGGTCCACTACGAGATCGCCGTCCTCGCGCACACTCAGGTCCGGTGGTGGCTGCGTGCGGCGGAGCACGGATGCCACCCTGAGCACTAGTTCCCGTGGGCTGAACGGCTTGCTCAGGTAGTCGTCGACCCCTACGTCTAGGCCGGCAATTCGATCCTCCTCGTCGCCCAGGGCGGTGAGCATGATGATGGGCAGGCTAGGCCGCTCCGAGCGCAGGCGGCGGCAGACCTCGAAGCCGTCGAAGCCAGGCAGCATGACGTCTAGCACCACGAGGTCCGGCTTGGCCTGCGCTGCCACGACGGAGTTTGGGCCGTCGGGCGCCTCCAGCGTCTCGTACCCGGCTTGGCGGAGGTAGGCCACGACGACCTCGCGCACGGTTGGATCATCATCGACGACGAGGATGGTGGGCACGGTTCAACACTAGGGGCCCAGCAAGGCTTAAACTCCGCAGCGAGCAGCGGTAAGGGAGCTGTAAGGAATCCGTGCGCCATTCCCGCTCCGGGTGCGATTGCATAGAGTCATGACACTCACACGCATCGTCCGCATGGCAGCCCCGCTGGCCCTGGTCGCGCTTGCGATCACGGCATGCAGCTCCTCCTCGTCGGGGGATGCTGGCTCCGCCACCACAAGCCCCGCCACAAGCAAGTCGGCCACGCCGCAGGGAGACGTAACCCAGACGAGGTCCGCTTCGCCGTTGCAGTCGGCCATAGAGGCCGAGTCGCCCACAACGCCGTCGAATGCTTCTGCGTCGGTAGATCGGCCCGGCTCGTACATCGCCCTGGACGAATATGAGGGCGCCAAGGGGAGCTATGCCGAAACTGACGTCGTACTGTTCTTCAATGCCGCGTGGTGCTCGACGTGCAAGCAGGCGCGGGACAACATCACTGCCGACCTCTCCACTATCCCGGCTGGCCTCACCATCGTTACCGTCGATTACGACTCGGCGGGCGAGCTGAAGCAGAAGTACGGAGTGACAATTCAGCACACCTACGTCCAGATCGATGAAGACGGAAACCCGCTCGCAAAGTGGTCAGGAAGCGTCACGGCTGCGGAGATCGCTGAGAAAACCGTCTGATGCTTCTGTTCATCGGCGCGATTGTCGCCGGGGCGCTCACGACCCTCGCTCCCTGCGTTCTGCCGCTGCTTCCCGTGATCGTAGGTGGGTCACTGGGGCAGTCGAGTCGAGCCGACCGTCGCCGCGCGTATCTCATTACTGCGTCGCTCGGCATGTCGGTGGTGCTGTTCACTCTCGCGCTCAAGGTCAGCACGGCTCTTATCGGTGTCCCGACCTCCGTGTGGCAATGGGTAAGTGGGCTAATCCTGATCACTCTTGGGCTCGTGTCTGCCTTTCCGGCCCTGTGGGAGCAGGTGTCGATGCGCCTGTCCCTCCAGGGCCGAAGCGCGCGGCGGCTCGCAGCTGCCCGTCAGCGTGAGGGGTCTCTGGGGGCAGTGCTCACCGGAGCGGCACTGGGGCCCGTCTTCACGTCGTGCAGCCCGCTGTACGCGTACGTCATCGTCACCGCGCTGCCCGGTTCATTCACCGATGGGCTCGTGCTGCTAGTGGGTTACGTCATCGGGCTCTGCGGGATGCTGTTGGCGGTCGCGCTTCTGGGGCAACGGGCGATCGGGGGCGCCCGCTGGGCCGCGGACCCGCACGGATGGTTCCGTCGAGCACTCGGCTGGGCCTTCATCCTGGTCGGCGTAGCGATCATCGCAGGCTGGGATAGGGACCTACAGACATGGGTGATCGAAAACTCCCCTGTTCGCCCCTGGGAGCTCGACTCAGGATTCATCCCCAAGTCTGAGTGACGAGGGGGCCTGCACCGGGACGTGACGCGGGCTGGGCACTGCGACCGAGATGAGCCAGGACGTTGCTTCTTGTGTCAGAACAAGACATCACGGGTCTACTTGTGTCAGAAAAAGACAGCACCGCGAGCGGCGGACCTGGCCCGGCTGGCCTCCTGCAAGCAGCTCGCAATTGCGTTGGTAATGCTGGGTTGTATCACTGCTGTCGAGGAGTTGGCTGAGTTGACAGGCCCCCTGCGCAGCGGGTACGTTCGGCGCGGCTCAGAAACTTGAGCCTCATCAAGAGCGACTGAGGGACAGGCCCTGTGAAGTCGCGGCAACCCGGTACACGGGTGCCAATGCCTGATCGATGAGGAGGACAGCATGCGTCAACCAATGTGCTTCGTGGTGATGTGTCGTCGCTCTCGGGATGACTGAGTTCGTCCGCGCCTCCTGAGCGCACCAGTCCCGAGAGCGTTCCGCAAGGCCCTCTAGCTTCGCCGTGCCCGCGACAGTCGGTCGCGATGGCGCGTATTCGCACACCATCCCACAGTGAGGAAACATCATGACCACCAGCAGTTCCGTGCTCAACGACGTCAACATCGAGGCCGTGGGCGGCCTCATCGAGGCCGTTCGCCGCAACCCGTCGGTGGGTGACACCACCTGGGCCGCGTCAGTGACGTGGCGAGGCGGGTTCCGCAGCGACGCACAGGTGCGTGACTTCGAGCCCGTGTTTTCCGACGAGCCCCAGGGTCTCGGCGGCACTGACAGTGCTCCCAACCCGGTCGAGCAGGTGCTCGCCGCGCTGGGCAACTGCCTCGTCGTCGGCTATGCGGCGAACGCGACCGCGCGCGGCATCGAGCTCACCGACCTGCGGGTCGACATCAGCGGCACGGTCGACCTGCATGCCTTCCTGGGTATCCGTGAGGGTCACGCCGGCTTCGACGACATCCGCGCGAGCGTGCACCTCGAGTCAAGCGCGTCGGACGAGCAGATCGCTGAGCTCCACCAGCACGTGCTGAGCACCTCCCCGGTGGGCCACACCCTCCGAGCGGCCGTTCCGGTGACGATCGAGCTGGCCACCGCCTGATCGGAGTGGTCTTACCTGCTGCGGCATTTCCATCTCCGGTGGGATTCGACATGCGCTCGTGTCGATTCCCACCGGAGTTCGCAGAAGGGTGAAAGTTCAGGGGCGGCGATGGATGAGCGCGGCGCCGATGGGGTGCCCTAACTTGCGGGGCACAAGACCTCGCTGTAGTAGAGGTCACCCGCGGAGCTCGCGCCCCACGTGATGACGTACGTCTGTGCGCTCGTGTCGGTGACAGAGAAATCGATGGCAATCGAACCGTCGGCCATCCTGGCTAAGTCGGACTTTTGCGCCCGTCCCAATTCGGCGCTGTATGTGAAGGGGGCCAACGAGTTGGTTCGCTGGTAGGCCCGGTAGATGGTGTCGACAGGGGCGTCACTGGGGAGTTTCCAGGCGAGCCACACAGTCGGATCACCAGTGTCGCCCGAGTAATCGGCGTTGTATGACCTGAAGCAGTACAGGCCGGTGTTGACCTTCGTCGCCGCCGTGGAGAGTGACCCCGAGCGTGCGCCGGTGGTGGTGACGCCCACGAGCACTGCGCCAGCGATGAGCACGAGAGACAGCGCGCCGACGATGGCGAGGCGGCGAGTGCGGCGGGTTGATCGGGTGGTGACGAAGGGGGTCTCGGGTCCCATGCCGGTGTCGGGCGGTGTGGCGGTCATTAGTTGTCCCTCAGTCATCGTTCAGGTCTGTGCGATGAACGTAGCGGGGGGTAGGCCTGGCTCCACGCGAAATGTTCCGCTGGCGGAACATTTCGTCTCCACGTGATCACGTCCGTCTGTACATTCGTGTTGGTGGCCGACCACGAGCGACCACCGTGCTTGCACGGTGGTCAGACCCCCTGTCACCGGTGACAATGAGGCCCACTAGTTCATCCGCGCCCCACGTGAGTGGAGGCACTACGCCCGAAGATGGAGATAGATCATGGCGACGACCGATCTGACCCCGCAGGAGCGCCGATTCGAGTCCGAGCGAATTCATGCCTCGCCGACGGTGCTGATGCTCGGCGCGATTGGGCTCGCAATTTATGGTGTCGGTCGCCTGCTGGGTGCGGCCATTTTCGGACCGGCTCACCCCCAGTTGGGTTCCGGAATTGCGTTCGTGGGCACTGCGCTGATTGTGGTTGCGGTGGTGTTGCATGTTGATCACCTCAGTTTCCGGCTTGGGCGCAGCGCGGTGGTGCTGATCATCATTGGTGCAATCTGCGTTGGCATCGGGCTCCTGCTGGACTTCTTAACCGCCGGCCCCACGGGAGTTCTGTTCTTCGTCGGAGCGGGCTTCGCGCTCGCGGGTGTGGGTATAGCTGCGGTAGCGGTCCACAAGGAAGGCCAGATGAAGGCCACCCTCGCCGAGTGCGCCGCGGGCGCACCGTGGGTTGATCGGGTCACGGTGCACGCCTCATTCCTCACCCTGATCATCGGCGCCCTCGGATTGTTCCTGTACGGAATTGGCATTCTGGCACGCACCTATAACGACGGACGCGGACCGTTTGTGATGATGTGCGTGGGTTCGGTACTGGCCGCAATCGGAGTGATCAGCCACGTCGAGCACCTCATTCCCCGGATCGGCCTAGCAGCGGTGATCGTCGCGATCCTCGCGCCGCTGTTCTACGCGGCCAACCCCTTCCTCGCGGCCTTCGATCCGGGAAACGCAGCGACCTCCACCTACTGGCACGTGTGCCTAGGTATCGGCACCCTCCTCGGTGCCCTCGCTTGTGTGCTCGCATTGGCTAAAAAGCGCAGCACCGACCGCTGACCTGACACAGGCGAGAACGGCCCGGCCCCCGAGATAGGGCCGGGCCGACTATGCCGGCTGCAGGGGGCGGGCCCATACTGGCCCCATGCTTGGCAGTGGTAGCCGCCAAGCCGCGACCCGCGGTCTGCTCGTGGCCCTAGTGGTCGTCGCCAGCACCCAGCGCTTCTCGCTGGCGGAGGTTCCGCCGCTCACCTCGATGATCAGCGACCAGACCGGCCTGAACGCACTTGGGCTGGGCATGGCCACCACACTGACGGTGGTCATGATGGCGATCGGCTCACCGCTGAGTGCCCAGCTCACCCATCGGGTCAGCCGCGAGTGGATTCTGGTGTGGGGCTCCGCGGCCGTGACGGTGGGATGCCTGGTCCGTGCCGTCCCACCCCTCGAGGTGACACTGTTCGTCGGCTCGGTGGTGGGCGGTCTGGGAATCGCAGCCGTTGGCACCATGATTCCTGGGGTGATCGCCGAGCGGCTGCCAGGCCGAGTGGGGGTGGCCGTCGGCGCCACCAACTTTGCCTTCTCCTTCATTGCGATCGTGGTGTCGAGTTTGACCGTGCCGCTCGCCGCCCGCATCGGAGTCACCTGGGCACTCGCTGCCTGGGCCGTACCCGCCCTGCTGGCGATGCTGATCTGGCTTCCGTTCGCGCTGCACAGTGCTCCCACACCCGGGGGTCGCACCCGGATGCCCTGGGCCTCGCGCTCGGCCTGGCTTACTGCGGCGCTCCTCACCGGCGAGAACATCGTTTTCCTCGTGGCTCTGGCGTGGATAGCACCCTCGTTCCAGGCACGCGGGCTGAGCGCCGATGAGGCTGGGTTCCTGCTCGGCGCCGTGACGATCGGCGGCATGCTCGGTGCGGTGGCGACGCCAATGCTCAGCCAGTTCGGTTCCGATCGACGTCCGGTGTTGCTCCTGACCGTTGCCATTTCTGGGGCGGGAGGCCTCTATCTCGCATTCGGGGCCACAGCCCTTGCATGGCCTGCAATGGTGCTTCTGGGGTGTGGGCTCGGAGGCGGATTCGGGGTGGCAATCGCACTGCTGATCGACCTAGGCGACTCTCCGCGTTCGACTGCTGCTCTGTCGGCCATGACCTTCCTGATTGCCTACTTGGCCAGCGCGCCGAGTGCGGCGATCGGCGGCTGGATCAGGGACCTGAGTGGTGGCTTCACCGCCGTCTGGTGGCTGGTGGTGGCAACGTCAGTGATTCTCGTGCCCATCTCACTGGCCCTTGGGCCGGCACGGGCCCGGAGCGTGCACGTCGGCTAGAGGCGAAGGGCGTAGGCCCTCGGTTCGACCGCGCAGGGAACAGTTCCTAGTCGAGGGCCACCGTCTCCGAGCACGCGCGTGCTGCCGCTCTGACAGCCCGCCGTGTCAGTGCGCGCGCGGGCGAGTTGCGCTTTCTTAGCCTGCATCGTGCTGCTGGTCATGTTCGCGTGGTGGGGCGGCAACCGCGCGCTGAAATCGTAGATGGAACGCACATGGGGAACTGGGAGGGCATCGCGGAGTTGGTCCGTGCGGGCAGTGTCGCCCGCGCCCCGGGCGTCGGCGTCTACCTCGCTTCCCCGGCAGAGTAAGTGCCCGCGTCACTCGCGACGTAGATCGGCCTGCAGCACTCGATGGCGGCAGACGTGGTCGTTGCCACCGTGGTGACGGAGAGTGTGCCGTTCTTGACTCGGGCTCCTCTGGTCGAGGACGTCATGGATCGCGTGCGCCCCGTCACCGTCTACACGGGCTACATGGAGACCGCCGACCTGCCGGATATCCTGCGCACGAGCGTGCTGGGCGAGGGGGAGGCGGATGCCACCTACTACCTGTCGGAGCGCCGCTTCGTAGCGACCGACCACGGGATGCTGCCAGCGTGGCTTGAGCGGATGTTCGCATTCCTGCACCGGAATAGTCAAGCGCCGGCCGCCTACTTCAGCCTGCCTCCCGAGCGCGTGATCCCACTGGGCACGCGAATCGACCTCTAGTCCTCGTCGGCTGTACGCGGCGGCCAGCCCCTGCCTCGGCGCACCCGTAGCTCCGACCCGAGGAGCATCGGGTGCGGACCTGCCCTCAGGCCCCGCGGCCGAGGTGAAATGTTGCTGAAATGGCAGACTTTCGCTGAGCGCCGACGTATCGTGACCGGAGAATCGGAAGAACGGTGAGGGTGAGGGCGATGCGACGGCTGGGCGTGATGGCGATGACGCTGGCCGCGACTGCCGCCGTTCTGCTCCCCGCGCCCGCGGCGTCTGCGCCGGTGGGTCCGCTCGGGGCCCCCATCACGCTGGGCACTGGCGTGGCGCCACCGGGGGCCTCGCAGCAGCTGGCGGTGCTGCCCGACGGAACGGTGGCGGCCGCGTGGGCCGACGCGTCCGGCGCCTCCCTTGTGGTCAGGGTGCGGCCGGCGGGCAACTCGTCCTGGGGGGCACCCACCGTCATTCCCCTGGCGCCCGGCTGGTCGGCGTCCGGGGCCGTGTTCCCCAGCCTGCAGCAGCTGGTGCTGCGCGCAGCCGGACCCATGCACTTCCTGCTGGTGTGGCGGGAGAGGAACGGCTCGTTCCAGCGCATCCAGGCGCAGCGGCTCAGCAGGTCGGGCGCGCCCGTGGGCTCGCACACCGTGCTGGCCGGGCCCGACTACGTCTACCTGGCCGACGTAGCCACCAACGCCAGCGGTCGCGCGGCGGTGTCGTACTTCACCGACGCATCTCCCACCCCCTTCAGCGTGCGGGTGCGGGACACCGAGTCGTCGTCGTGGCGGCCGGCCGTGACCGTGACCAGCGTCCCCGTGGCATCGATTCCCGGGCCCTGGGCATTCGTGTCGCGCGTCGCGGTGCACTCGTCGGGCACGGTGTGCGCGATCGGTTCGGCCAGCTTCACGCCCTCCACCGTGGCCGTGCGCAGCAAGTGCGCTCCGCCGGCTGCCCTCGGCTCCGCCGCCACCCAGCCGGTGGGCACCTTCACCGACACCACCACCATCGGCAGCCTGGGGCCATTGGTGACGATGGCGGCGACACCGGAGGGCTTCATCGTCGCCGGCATCGCGGCCAGCACCGGCACGGTTCCCTTTCCGATTCTGGCGCCGGTGATGCCCACGGTGGTGCGGGTGCGCGAGCGCCCGGCCGATTCCGGTGCGTGGGTCACGGCCGCCACGCTGGGCCAGCCCGGCGAGGTCAACGTGCTACCCCTCGCCCTGGCCAGCGCGGGCGGCGCGCTGGTGCAATTCGAGCGGTTGCGCGGTGCCGTGGGATCTGACAGCGGCAGTCCGGGATACGGCGTCGACCAGCGGGTGGCGCAGCAGCAGGGCTCTGGGGCGTGGACCCCAGCCCTCACCGTGTCATCCTTGGGGATCTCCAGCAGTGAGAGCATCGTCCCTCTCTTGTCGGCCGCGGCGCTCGGCCCCGCCGGCGAGGTGCTGGTGTCCGCCCCGGTGCCCCAGCCGGCCGCGCCGCTCTGGACCACCGGCTTCGTGCGCCGCTCGTCGTGGTCGGGGACGTGGTCCTCGTCGACCGGCATGGGCGTGACCACCACGTCGGGGCTGGTGATTGCCGCCTCGGGCCGGGCCACGGCCCTGGGGGTGCAGTTCGGCACCGGTGACGTCATCGTGGTGCAGTCGGCGCTGCCCAAGCCGTTCGTGCGGCAGTCCGCGCGCATCACCGCTGTGCCGCGGGTGGGTGTGGCGTCGGTGTGCGGCTTCGCGTTCACCGACGCGGCGAGCATCACGCGACAGTGGCGGGTGAACGGGGTGGTGCGCTCCACCGCGTCGAAGTACACGCCCACCTCCGCCGACCGGGGCAAGACCCTGGTGTGCCGGGTGACGGCCGCCAATCCCACCGGCACCACGGTGTCGGCCTCGCCCGGGAGGACGGTCGCATGAGGCCTCGTGCGTGGGCGTGGCTCGCCGGCGCGGTGGTCGCGGCGCTCGGCGCCACCACCTTCGTGACTCCTGCCCAGTCAATGCCGGTTCGCGCGTTCGGCGCCCCGATCAGCATCGCCCCACCTGTCGTCGACGTGTACGGGCCGTCGATGGCCGTGCTCCCCGACGGCACGGTGGGAGTGGCGTGGACGTCCACGCTCAACACCGTTCGCATGGCCATCCGCCGGCCGGGCACCAACACCTTCGTGACGCTGACCCCGCTCACCTTGACGGACTCCATCGTCACCGACGGCCCTTCTGCCAGCTGGCCGGTCGTCACGCTGCGCCCTGCCGGATCGGAGTTCCTGCTCGGCTGGGGTGAGTCGATGGGCGGCTCCGTCAGGGTGCGCGTCGCCCGGGTGGCGGCGGCGGCCACCGCCGTCCCTGCGCCGGCGACTGTCTCAGGGGGAGACAGCATCTCGTCGGTGCCGGTGGCCTTCGGCACCGCCACCGACGGCAGCGCGGTGGCGGCGTGGGGGATCGTGAGTCCGTTCGGGTTCGAGATTCGAGCGGCCAGGCGTGCCGGCACCAGCGGCGCGTGGCAGCAACTGGGAGACGTGGGAGTCACCTCACTGCCCTTCGACCTCGTGGCCGGCATCGACAGCTCGCGGTCGGTCACGGTCGCGTGGATCCAGCTCTCGGGTGCCTTGATCGACGTCAAGGTCCGCTCCCGTCGAGGCGACACGTGGTCCCCGGTGCTCGTGGCCGGCTCGGTCACGCCCAGTGGCCTCGCCGCGTCGCGACTCGTCGACGTCGAGACTTCCGGCACCGCCACGGCATTGGCATTTGTCGACATCGTCTCGGGAACCTCGGGCTACAGCGTCGACGCCGTCGCTCGGGGCATCCGGGTGCTGCACAGGCCCACGCCCACGTCGCCGTGGACCATGAGTGGATCGCTCGTGGGCCCGGGACGGTATGCCGCGTCGCCCAGCCTCGCGATGACGCCGGGCGGCGGCGCCGTGGTGCGCTTCCTCGACCTCAGGGATGGCACGGCCCCCCCGTGGCGGACTGCCAGCACCATGCTGGCGCAGCGCACGACCCTGGGCGGGCCCTGGTCCGCTGCCCGGTTGGTGGAAGCCGTCTCCGTGGACAGCTCCATCGATGACATCACGATGGCCCGCATGGACCCGGTGCTCGCCGGCGATGGTACGGCCGTGATGCTGCTTCCCGCCCCCTACGCCGCCGGCGGCGGCACCGTCGCCCTCGGGGCGTCGACGACCTGGCGCACGGGCTGGGGGACGGCATTCACCGAGCAGCCGACCCTGCCCGCGCGGCCCTACACCCAGATGACGACCGGAATGGTGCTCGACCCTGCCGGTCGCGCCACCCTGACGTACATCGACGACACCACCTTCGGCCTCGTGGCCGCCACCACGGCGCTGCCCAAGCCATTCGCGCGCACGCGCGCCGCGCTGTCGAGTGCCTCACCGCGGGTAGGCGTCGCGGTGACGTGCAAGTCGGCGTGGACCGGCGCCAAGACGCTGGCCTTCCGGTGGCTGCGCGGTGGCAGCGCCATCGCGCGGGCGACGTCGAAGACGTACGTGCCGAAGGCGGCCGACCGCGATCGAGGGCTGTCGTGCCGGGTGACCGCCACCAACCCCACCGGCAGCACGGTGACGACATCCGTTGCGCGAACGGTGGGCGGCTGACCAGACGCCGGGGTGAGGCAGTGCGTTCACTCGGGGATCATCCCTTGCTGCGCGAGTCCATCACCTGTTGTGGCTTCGCGGCGGTTGAAGCCACAACGAGTGATGGACTCGCCGAAACACCAGAACGGTGCGCCCGGAGGGACTCGAACCCCCAACCGACTGGGTAGAAACCAGTGGCTCTATCCGTTGAGCTACGGGCGCTGCGCACCCACTGCCTACGGTGCTCATTGATTCTTGCAGAATGTGGTACCCGTCGTTACGTCGCGACGGCGCAACCTGGTGGAGGTCACGATGGCACGTTCGGCGAAGCTGGCCGCCGCCGATCGGGCCAGGCTGCTCGCGGCTGGTGTCGACGCCTCGCGAATCGATTCGCTCGACCTCGTACTCGTCGAAACCGACACCCCCGACGGGTGGGCTGACCGAGGTAACCGCCTGTATCTGACGGGCGAATCCGCGCCTGACTCACGTTTCTTCTTCACGTCGTCGGCTCACCCACCTGCCACTGACGCACTGGTGGTGCTGGCCGAGCGTGCCGAGGTAATGCCCGCGATCAGGATGTGGGGGCACGGTCCTCTGCTCTTCATCGGCCCCGGCAGCTCACTGCGCCATGGCACGGTGGCGCTGGGTGATGCGAGCACGATCGTGCTCAAGGGGGAGGCGACGGCAATCGCTACCTTCGAACTGCAGGCTCGCAATGGTGGGTCGATCGTCGTGGGTCGCGACCAGTTGTGGGCTACTAACATCACGCTGCAGACCGACGACATGCATGCGATTCGCGACGCATCAACGGGTCAGCGACTCAACGCCTTCGGCGGGCACATTCGCATCGGCACGCACGGGTGGCTCGGGCGCGACAGCGCGGTACTGGGCGGTGCTGTGCTGGGCCGCGACACCGTGGTGGGCCTTGGCTCCATCGTGACCGCGGGTGAGCACCCCGATGGTGTGGTGCTTGCGGGGGCGCCGGCCAGAGTCGTGCGCACAGGCATCACGTGGAGCCGCGACGACCTTCCCTAACTGATCTTCAGGCCTTGGGCGGCACGGGCTCGGCGTCGGCCAGCAGGTTGGTGGCCGGCTCGCCAATCGTCACGCGCGGAATCGCAAGGGCGGCCGCCCCCGCCGCCACGGCCAGTCCACCCGCCAGCCACCACGCGGTGGAGTAGTCGCCTTGGGAGGCGCGCATCCAGCCCGATACCGAGGCCGCGGCGGCGGCGCCGATCATGTGGGCCGCGAACACCCAGCCGAACACCACGGTGCCGCGCGACGTGCCGTAGATGCGGCGGCACAGCACCGCGGTAGGGGGCACGGTTGCCACCCAGTCGAGCCCGAAAAGTGCCAGCATCAGAATCAGTGGCGGCTCCACCTCGGGCCCCAGCACGATGGGCGTCATGAGCAGCGCTACACCCCGCAGGGCGTAGTACACCGCGAGGAGGAGTCGGGGGTCGACGCGGTCGGTAAGCCAGCCCGAGCCGATGGTGCCGATGATGTCGAACAGACCCACGATGGCCAGCATCGAGGCCGCGGTGGTGGCGCCCATTCCGTGGTCGTGCATGGCGGGCACGAAGTGTGTGCTGACGATTCCGTTGGTGGTCCACCCGCACACGAAGAAGGTTCCGGCGAGAAGCCAGAAGGGGCCGGTGCGCGACACGCTTCGCAGTGTGGTGATGGCCGTATTGGCAGCACTCCAGCCCGAGCCCGTGGTGCGTGACATCTGCTCCTCGACCGTTGGCTCGCCGGTAGCCCCGAGGGGGCGCAGCCCCACGTCGGCCGGGCGGTCGCGCAGAACCCACACGACCAGCGGGATGAGCAGCGCACACATCGACGCCACCGCAAGTGACGCCGCACGCCATCCCTGCGACTCGATGAGGTGGGCGAGCGAGGGCAGAAACACCAACTGCCCGGTGGAGAAGGCGGCTCCGAAGATGCCGAGTACGAGTCCGCGGTGGCGGGCGAACCATCGATTTGCCACGAAGGCTCCGAACACCAGCGCGGTCGACCCAACGCCGAGGCCCACGAACACGCCCCACAGCAGCACCAGCTGCCACGACACCGTCATCACAGCGGTGAGGCCTGTTCCGACGGCGATGAGTGCCAGTGCCAGTGAAGCGATTCGACGAATTCCGAATCGCTCCATCAGTGCCGCAGCGAAGGGTGCGGTGATTCCGTAGAAAACTAGGTTCACCGACACGGCGAGGCTGGTGGCGGCTCGGCTCCAGCCAAGATCATCCTCGATCGGCACCAGCATTACGCCGAAGGTCGAACGGAAGGCAGCCGACGCGAGCAGCACTAGGAAGGTCACGAGGGCGACCCACCACGCACGGTGGATGCGAAGGATCACAGGCCCACGCTAGTGGGGGCTCACGAGATCAGGCGAGGTGTTCCATCGAGCAGGATCGTCGACCCGAGGGTCAGCTGCTGCACCGCGCCGCTGACGTGCTCGGCGGTGTGGTTGCTCAGCTGCACCGGGATGAGGCGCGTGCTTCCGTCATCGACGTACATGATGCGGTTCGCGCGGCCGGAGATCGTGTTCCTCACGGTGCACGACACGATTCCGCTGCGCACCACGCACCCCTCGAAACTGCTTCCGATCAGCCAGCGCTGCATCACCGCGAGGGAACGCACGAGGGTGGGGTCCACCTCGAGCGTTCCGTCGGTCTGAGTACGCAGGTTGATGGGGAATTGCAGGGACGGGTTGATCGTGTAGAGCGACTGGCTTGCGAGGTTCCAGCGCAGCCCATCGATGATCAGTCGCGACAGCATCATGTTCTGGTCAGCGGGGGAGAGCCGGAGCGGTTGCGTTGTGGCGGTGGCGCTCAGGGTGAGCCCATGGTTGGTTTCGGTTTGGTGTCGGGGCAGCGCATCGAGGGCGGGGTACCTGGGAAGCACCCGCGTGAACGCCTGAATTTTGCCGGTGTTGTACAGGGTGACGAGTTGACGCGCGCTCAGTGGTACGGCCGACTGCTTCGAGTAGGTCTGCAGGCTGAATCCGTCGTAGCGGTGCGACTTCATCTGGGCGGCCTGCGCAAGTGCCAAGTAGCGCGTTGAGAACAGTCCGACGGGTGAGGTGAGGGGCGCGGTGAAGAGCTTGAAGTGGGCGCGGTCGAGACCGGGGGTGGTCGTGAGGTTCCACCGGATGATCGCGTCGTAGGTTGCCGTTGAGGCTGCAGCCTCCGCCTTGGTGGTGGCCGAGTTGGGCACCCGACCAGTGACGTTCAGCAGACCGTTGGGCTCGTTCACGGACTGCAGGGCAACCTCGAAGGGGACCTTGCCCTGGTACTTGGCGTTGATGTGGTTCACGAGTGCGCCCACGTAGTGGCTCCACGCCTTCCATGCTGGGCCGGGGGCGGCAGCGGTGCCAAGGTAGCTCGTCGACGGCATCGCGATTGCCGACTGCTGCCCACCGCAGAACCACGGAGCAGCCGGCTGGGGAACAGTCGCGGTTGCGGAAGTGCTCGGCGACCTGGTTTGAGTAAAAACCCACGGAGCCGCATGGCCGACCACTATCACGACCCGGCTCGCATTGGCACGCGCCGCTGCGTCGAGCTTGGGGTCGAGCCGAGCCCGCAGGTTTGCTTCGATATTGGCGGAGGCGGTGGGCTGCACGTCGCACCAGCGGGTTGACAGGATCGTGGGCGAGTCCCACAAGCGCACGGTGCCGAAGGTGCTGGTGGAGAGGGTCGGGGTTGCGTTGACCCCTGCGGCGAACCGTCGAGAGGGGGCAACCCCGTAGGCGTTGATGCCGAAGTAGTCGCTCCGGATCACGCGCGAGGAGGTCGGGATGGCCGAGAGCGTAGTGAGGGAGGTCGCAGAGGCCACTGTCACCACAGTGCTTGCTGCCGCGACCGCCGCGGATGGAGCGGCCGTGACCACCGTCCCTAGAACCGCTGCCACGGCGACCGCGGAGACCAAGGAGGTAACTCGCGGTAGCCGACCAGTGGGAAGTCCTGAGCGGTTCATTCTCTGTCTATCGGGCAGGGAGGCTGCAGGTGAAGTCAATGTCACCCATTTGCCACGCTTCGGTGTGACGAATGTCTGGGGCCATTGGCCCTGTCGCGGTAACCGTGAGTAGTCACAGCCTGAGGGGTAATGTCCCGCCCGTTATCCACAGGACGCCCTCGGCACCAGCGGGGCGGGGGGCATCAAAGGCAGGATGAGCCGGTCAGCAGTCGGGCTTCACAATCGGGGGAACCATGAATGAGATTCACTGCACCGTGATCGGCAACGTTGTCACCGAGGTGCGCAGTGCCACCACCCGCTCCGGGCACCACGTCGCGACCTTCCGGGTGGCCTCCACCACGCGCCGGTTCAACCGCGAGGCTGGCCGGTGGGAAGACCTCGACACCAGCTTTCTCACCGTCGCGTGCTGGCGAGCACTGGCCGACCACGTGGTCGAGTCGGTGGGCAAGGGCGACCCCGTGGTGGTGGTGGGCCGGCTGCGGGTGCGCGAGTACGTCGACTCGCAGGGCCGGTCGGCGCTCAGCGTCGAGGTGGAGGCCACGTCAGTTGGCCACGACCTCGGGCGCGGGCGCTCAAGCTTCGAGCGGGTGCGACGAGAGCCCTCGGTGCCGGCTGAGGCCCTCGAGGCGGTCGAGGCTCCGGAGGCCACCGCGGCCTCCAACGCTGAGGCGGCCTGAGCCTGCTAACCCCCGATGGTGCGGGCGAGGGTCTGGCAGGCGAGGTAGTCGTCGTCGTGATCGTCGGTCGAGCTCGGAATCGACCAGGACGACTGCTTCGCAACTGACACGCCGCGAGCCCTGTCCACGTAGAGCATCTGGCCGTGGATTCCCACGCCCATGATGGCGTCGGGGTCGACCCGCGGCTGATACCAGCACGACCGGTAGGCGCCGCCCGGGAGCCAGGGGGCAAAGTCCCCGTCTGCCCACTGTGCCGGGTTGCCCGCGCGAGTCAGGTCGTAGAGGTAAGCCTCCGGAACTATTCCGCGGCCGCCCTCGGCCATCAGCAGACCCACTCGGGCGAGGTCGCGCGCGGTCGCGCTCAGGCCGCCGGCGGCTCGGGAGGCTCCGTGGCGGTCAACGGTCACGCACGCGTCAAACTCGGCACCCATCGGTGCCCAGAGATGCTCCGAGAGGGCTGTCGCGTAGGGCTTCTGGGTGACCCTCTCGCACACCCATCCGAGCAGGTCGGTGGTGGGCGACTGGTAGCGGAAGCGCTGCCCGTGGGCGCCGTCGGGCTCGCGAGTGGCGATGAAGTCGCGGAGCGTGGGCGCACCCGGCACGTCGGGGTACCAGCCGGCAGACTTCCGGTAGGCGGTGACGTCGTCGCCGGGGTCGTAGTCCTCGACGAACGCGTACGACGCCGTCATGTCGAGGAGGTGGCGCACGCTCGCCCCGGCGAAGCCGCTGGCGCCGACCTCGGGCACGTACTCGGACACTGGAGCGTCGACATCGATGAGCCCCCGCCCCACCAGTGCCCCGCACAGCAGTGAGGTGATCGACTTCGTCACGCTGAACAGCAGGTGCACGTCGTCGGCGCGCACGTCGGGGGCTCGCCACTCGAGCACCACAGACTCGCCTCTCAGCACGGTGAGCGAGTCGACCTCCGTGGTCTGGAGCCACGTCCCGATCGAGCGCCGCCCCTGATGGCCTACGAACTCAAGGTCGAACAGGCCGTCGTCAGGGTCGTCGCTCAGGGCACGAATGGACTCGCCGCGGCGGACGAGGGCGGTCGGAATCAGCTCACGGGCATGGCGAAGCGACCAGTGCAGGTGCGGCGGCTCCAGCCAGTTGTCGAGGGTCGGCCGGTCGTCGTGGATCACCTCATACCTCCCCGAACGCCACGTCGCCGCCCACGATCGTGGCGACCACCTCAAGGGAGCCGATCGAGGCAGGGTCAACCGCAAGCGGGTCGTCCGACAGCACCACGAGGTCGGCCAGTCGTCCGCGGGTGAGCGATCCCTTGCGACCCTCCTGATGGTCGGCGAAAGCCGAGCCATAGGTAAAGGCGCGCAGCGCCTGCGCCGCGGTGATGCGCTCGTCGGCCCCGAGAACCCGCCCGCTGGGGGTGGTGCGAGTCACCAGTGCCTGCAGTCCCTTCAGCGGCTCG
>CALQEM020000025.1:0-24811 GCA_943329595.2 Bifidobacterium breve | reverse complement strand
GATGCCGTTGTGAACCATCTTGACGAAGTGACCCGCACCGCTGGGACCGCAGTGGAGCCAGCCCTTCTCCTCGGGGGCGACGTCGCCGGTGCGACCCTCCGAACGCGGCGCGGCCTCGAACCCTGGCGCAATGGTGTCGAAGAGTGGCGCGCGGTAGGTGACGGCGTCGGTATCGCCGCCCACCATGAGGCAGAAGCCCCTCTCGCGTCCCCACACACCGCCCGACGTTCCGCAGTCGATGAAGTGCACGCCTCGGTCGCGCAGTGCCGCGGCATGACGGATGTCGTCGCGGTAGTAGCTATTGCCTCCGTCGATGAGCGCGTCACCCTCCTCGAGCAGCGGGCCCAGAGCACTCACCGTGGAGTCGGTGATGGCTCCGGCCGGAACCATGATCCAGGTGGTGCGCGGCTTCTCGAGCTTGCTGACGAAGTCATCGAGGCTGGTGGCGCCCACGGCACCCTCCGCCTCGAGCGCCGCTACTGCATCTGGATTGACGTCGAACACCACGCAGCGGTGACCGTCGGCCATCAGCCGGCGAACGAGATTGGCCCCCATGCGGCCGAGTCCGACCATGCCCAGTTGCATCGGCGTTGACGTCGTCATAGTGCCACTCCCCATCGATTGGTGGGTGCGACCGAGGCCGGCACCGATAGCATCTCGAATGTTGCGTTGAGCGCACACTAGACGAGAAAGCGCGGTGGCGTCATGCCCGGTAAGGCCACAGAGTCCGACCACTTAGTCATCTTCGGCATCACCGGAGACCTCGGGTACAAGATGACCCTTCCCTCGCTCTACCGACTCGAGAGTCGCGGCCTACTCAAGGTTCCAGTGCTCGGGGTGGCGTTCGAGGACTGGACCGTCGACCAACTGGTCGCCCGTGCGCACTCTGCAGTCATCGAGTTTCTTGAGCAGGCCGGTGACGAGTTCGACCAGCACGTGTTCGATCGCTTCGCCGCCCGCCTTTCGTACGTGCATGGCGACTTTACCGACGCGGCGCTCTACCAGCGGGTCGCTGCGGCCCTCGCCGGCTCGTCTTCGCCCCTCTTCTACCTTGAGATCCCGCCGTCGCTGTTCGGCCCCGTGGTCGAGAGTCTCGGTGCCGCACACCTCACCTCGGGGGCACGTATCGCGGTTGAGAAGCCCTATGGCACCAGCCTCGACACCGCGATTGAGCTCAATGAGCGGCTGCTCAAGGTGGTGAACGAAGACCAGATCTTCCGGGTCGACCACTTCCTCGGCAAGGAGCCGGTGCAGGACATCACCTATCTCCGATTCGCCAACGCGCTCTTCGAGCCCGTATGGAACCGCCACCATGTCGACTCGATCCAGATCACGATGGGCGAGTCGTTCGGCGTGGAGGACCGAGGGTCGTTCTACGACCGCGTGGGTACCCTGCGCGACGTACTGCAGAACCACCTGCTGCAGGTGCTGGCACTCGTCATGATGGAGCCTCCGGGGGCTGGAGACAACGCGGTCTCCGACTCTCGTCGCATCCTCGTGCAAGCAATGCGGCCCATCGACCCCAAGCACGCGGTGCGCGGCCAGTACGCCGGATACCAGTCGATTCAGGGCGTCGACCCCGACTCCGACACCGAGACGTTCATCGCCGTGAAGCTCGAGATCGACAACTGGCGCTGGGCGGGCATTCCCGTGTACATCCGGGCCGGCAAGCGCATGCCCGGCACCGCCACCGAGGTTGTGGTGCGACTCAAGCGAATTCCGCCGGTACGCGTCGGCAATAGGCTAGTGACCACTCCCGGCCACGACGAGATCGTCTTCAACGTGGGCCGCCACGCAGGCGTCGACATCGGCGTGCGTGTGAAGCAGCCCGGACTCGACGTGACCGAGCCAACGTGGTTGTCAGTGCACTTCGAGGACGTGCTGGGCGAGGCCCCCGGCCCCTACGAGAGGCTCCTTGACGACGCGCTTCACGGCAACAACGACCTGTTCCCCCAGTGGTCAACCGTCGAGGCCACGTGGCGCATCGTGCAGCCACTGCTCGACAATCCGCCCCCGGTTCTTCCCTATTCTCAAGACACATGGGGTCCCGAGGCGGCCCAGGACCTGATCCGTGGGCACGGACCGTGGAAATGTCCGCACGTGATGGATCAGCATTGAGCAACGTCCCGATCCCTACCGAGATGTGGGGCCACATTTCCACGCATGCCGAGGAGATGCGCGACACCCACCTGCGCGATCTGTTCGCCGCTGATCCCTCGCGGGCCGATCGCTTTCAGACCGATGCGGCCGGCATTCACCTCGACTACAGCAAGCACCGGGTGACCGACGAGACTCTTGCCCTTCTTTTTGCGCTTGCGCGCGAGCGAGGTGTTCCCGAACGGCTCACAGCCATGTTTGCCGGCCAGCGCATCAACACCACCGAGGACCGCTCGGTTCTCCACGTGGCACTGCGCATGCCGCCTGCCCTGTCGCTCGATGTTGACGGCGTCGATGTCGTGGCCGAGGTCAACGGGGTGCTCGACCGCATGGCCGCGTTCAGCGAGCGCGTCCGCTCAGGGGAGTGGACCGGTCACACCGGGCTTCCAATTCGGGCCATCGTCAACATCGGCATCGGCGGATCAGACCTCGGCCCAGTGATGGCCTACGAGGCGTTGAGGCACTACAGCAAGCGCGACATCACCTTCCGATTCGTATCGAATGTCGACGGAACCGATATCGCCGAGGCGACGCTCGACCTCGACCCGGCGGAGACGCTCTTCATCGTGTCGTCGAAGACGTTCACCACCCTCGAAACGATGACGAACGCGCGCTCGGCGCGCGAGTGGCTTGTGGCGGGGCTCGGCGCCGACGTCGACATCGCCAAGCACTTCGTGGCTGTAAGCACCAACTCCAGCGGAGTCGAATCGTTCGGAATCGACACTGCGAACATGTTCGGTTTCTGGGACTGGGTGGGGGGTCGCTACTCGATGGACTCCGCTATCGGACTGTCGACCATGATCGCGGTCGGCCCCGCAGCCTTTCGAGACATGCTCGCCGGCTTCCATGCCATCGACGAGCACGTGCGCACGGCGCCGCTCGAGTCGAACATCGCGGCGATTATGGGTCTCATCGGCCTGTGGTACCGCGACTTCTTCGACGCGCAGACAGTGGCGGTGCTCCCGTACGAGCAGTATCTGAAACGCTTTCCCGCGTACCTGCAGCAGCTGACCATGGAGAGCAACGGTAAGCACGTCACCCTCGACGGCTCATCCGTCGACCACCTCACGGGCGCCATCTACTGGGGAGAGCCGGGCACCAACGGCCAGCACTCGTTCTACCAGTTGCTGCACCAGGGCACCACGCTTGTGCCCGCCGACTTCATCGTGTTCGCGCGCTCGCTCAACCCGCTCGGCGATCACCACGACATTCTGGTGGCCAACGTGCTTGCGCAGGCGTCGGTGATGGCGTTCGGCCGCACGGCCGACGAGGTTCGCGCCGACGGCACTCCCGAATCGGTGGTCGCCCACAAGGTCATGGAGGGCAACCGTCCCTCCAGCATGCTGATGCTCGACGAGCTCACTCCGTTCGCGCTCGGCTCGCTCGTCGCGCTCTACGAGCACATCGTGTTCGTGCAGGGCTGCGTGTGGGGTATCGACAGCTTCGACCAGTGGGGAGTCGAGCTGGGCAAGGTGATGGCCCAGCGCATCATTCCGTCGCTCACCGGCGCCGACATTCCTGAGGGCGTCGACCCCTCGACGGCGGCCCTCATCGCGAGGTACCGAGAGCGGAGAGCCTGAGCCTCGCCCCCGCCCCCTCTCTTTTCCCGAACTTGTGTCAGAAATGGACACCAGCTGTCCGTTTCTGACACAAGTTCCGGGGATAGGTCGGTCGGGACGGTCACGTATCGCACGCCTGTGGATAAATTTCTCGACGGTCCCTGCGCTTGGGGCACTCTGTAGCAATGCGCAGCTCGCACTGGTCGGTCGTCGAGGTGGAGCACCTTGCCCGCGCCCAGCACGGAATCGTGAGCCGCGCGCAGGTCGCCGAAATTGGCGTCAACCCGCGCATGGTAAGTCGACTGCTGTCGACCGGACGCTGGCGCGCGTACCTGGGTGTCATCGTGGTTCCCGCGACCGAGTCCGTTCGCGACATCGGCGATGCGACGGCCCTGCAGTTGCGCCTCGGCCCTCAGTCATTGGTATCGGGGCCCACTGCTCTGCGACTACAGGGCATCGACATCTCCGATCGAATGCTGGTCGCCTGGGTGCCTCGTCCCTCGATGCCACGGCTGGGAGGCGTGCGATTGCTCCGTGACGACCTGCCTCGGCAGGTTCGGGAGATCCGGGGTTTGCACTTAGCAGCGCCGATCGACGCTTTGCTCGACACCGTGATCAGTGTGACCGTGCCACAGTCGCGCGAACTACTCGATCTGGCGCTTCAGCGCAGGTGGTTAACGGCCGACGACTGGTTCGACGCAGTGCACGTTCGGCTGGGACGCGGGCGGGCTGGAGCGGCACGACTGCGCCGGTTGAGCCTCAGCATCGCCGAGGGAACACACTCCGACGGCGAGCGTCGCTGCGCCCGACTCTTCCGCGCGGCCGGGATTACCGATTGGGTTGCGAACTACGTGGTGCGCGACCAGCACGGGCGGCCCCGCGCCGAGCTCGATTTCGCCTTCCCTCATCTGCGTCTCTGCATCGAAATCGATGGCCGCGCCGCCCACAGCGGCGCCAGCGCCTTCGAACACGACCGGCGTCGCCAGAATGCCCTCTCGCTCGACGGTTGGACCGTACTCCGTTTTACGTGGCATCAGCTGGTTTACGAGCCCGAGTGGGTCGTGGCCCAGGTGCGCACCGCCATGGCCATGTGCGCGGCGCGATTGCGCTGATCCTCGACTCACCACTCGTGCCCTCGCACCTTGTGTCAGTTTCAGACGAACGGTGTCCATTTCTGACACAAGTTCTGGGAGGGGAGAGGCTGCGGGCAGGAACTACTGCGCGCAGTCGCCGGGCTCGGCCGACTCTGACGGCGACGTTAGCTGTCGCCGCCGCGGCGTCGCAGGTAGCGCTCAAACTCGCGCGCGATCGCCTCGCCGCTAGCCTCGGGCAGTTCAGCGGCGTCCTGGGTCTCCTCGAGGTGGCGCACGTAGTCGGCGATCTCGGAATCATCCTCGGCGAGTTCGTCGACCCCTAGTTGCCACGCGCCTGCGTCGTCGGCGAGGTCACCGAGCGGTACCGAGATGTCGAGCACGTCCTCGAGTCGGGTCAGCAGGGCCATTGTCGCCTTGGGGCAGGGCGGGTGCGCGACGTAGTGGGGGATCGCGGCCCACAGAGACACCGACGGGATGCCAGCGGCCTGGCAGGCAGCCTGCAGCACCCCCACGATTCCGGTGGGGCCCTCGTAGCGAGAGGGCTCGAAGCCCAGGCTCTCGATGAGCCCCTCGTCAGTGGTCACTCCGGAAACGGGCACCGGGCGAGTGTGTGGGGTGTCGGCGAGCAGCGACCCCAGACTCACCACCATTTCGATGCTGAGCGCGCGAGCATAGGTGAGGAGCTCGTCACAGAAGCCGCGCCAGCGCATGTTCGGCTCGATACCCCTCACGAGCACCACGTCGCGCTGCGCGAGGGGGATGCGGGCGATGGACAGTCTCGTCGTGGGCCAGGTGATATGCCGCACCTGATGCTCGTCGATGTGCGTGAGCGGTCGGTTGACCTGGTAGTCGTAGTAGGGCTCAGGGTCGATCTCGGCCCACGGGGACGCCCCCCAGGCCTCCTCAAGGTGCTCGATCGCGTCGGTGGCAGCGTCGCCGGCATCGTTCCATCCCTCGAAGGCGACGACCATCACCGGCGCCAGCAACTCCGGAATCGTTTGGAAAGGCTGATTCACGTCGACCCCCTCACTGCTTCCTCGATCCCTGCGTCGGGCGAGAGACCTCTGCGACGCAGGCTCTGATCAACCCGGCCACCAACCACGGCCACTGCAAGGGTACGTCGTGAAGCGCCCCCGCCCATCGCTGCACCCTGGCCTGCACCAGCATCGCGACCGCGGCCTGCAGCGAGTTCTCACCCATCTGCTGCCACTCACTGGAGGCATAGGGGTCGTCAGGATTCGGCAACGGCTCGCACTGAATCAGCCAGGCGGGGCACAGGATCTTGGGGAGCACCTCCTCGGGCTCGAAGTCGAGGAGTCCGTCGAGCACCATCAGGTGACGCTCGTACCCGAGTCGCGTGCGGGCGAGGCCGTCGTCACCCACCTCGAACGTGGGCAGCAGCGCATCGCGCACCTCATCGCTCCACCAGGGCGCCAGCAGCCCCGACGAGATCGACGCCATGAGCTCATCAAGTGGAATGCCGAATCGTGGCGGGAGTAGTCGCTCTCGCACCTGCTCGCGATCGCCGAGATCGGAGAGTCGAACGAACCCGCCATCGAGGGCCACGACGGCCGATACGAGGTCGTGTCGAGCTGCAGCCACTGACAGTGCGACCGACGCTCCCCACGAGTGCCCCACGACGACGCTGTGCTCGAGCGACAGGCTCTCCATCACCGCCACGACATCAGCTGCGCAGGAGGCCACGCCGTACCCCCCCTCGGGGCGAGCAGACTCACCATGCCCGCGAAGATCCACGGCGATGATCCGAGGATGCGCGGGGTCACTCATGAGTCGCTTCATCACGGGCATCCAGAACTTTCGTTGCTGGGTGAGCCCGTGCAGCAGTACCACCGAGGGTCCATCTCGGCCCGAAACCTCGTCGACGACGAGTTCGAGGCGTTCATGTTCTTCGGGTGTGTGTCGGGTCTCATCGGGCACGTAGTGAGGCTACCTCCAACCGGACGGTCGGTAGTGTCGACCTATGATTCCGCTCGACCGACCCGCCGCCGCCGCAGTGCTGGTCGACATGGACGGCACGCTTGTCGACACCGAGGCCCTGTGGCTGCTCGCCGAAGTCGACACCATGGCCACCCTCGGAGGCGTGTGGACGCGAGCAGACCAGGAACTTTGCCTGGGGGGACCCCTTGAGCGAGTGGTGACACACATGTTGGACATCTCTCACACCGACATGCCCGCCGACGATGTCGGCGCCCTGCTACTGAGCACCGTCGAGGCGCACCTGCGTGCGGGCGACATCAGCTTCACCGAGGGAACCCGCGAACTACTCGACTCACTGGTCGAGGCGGGCATCCCTCTGGCACTCGTATCGGCGTCGACGCGAGCCCTCGTTAACGTCGTGCTCGACCGACTCGGCGCCGACCACTTCGTCACTACGGTCGCCGGCGATGAGGTGACTCGATCGAAGCCGCACCCCGACCCCTACCTGATTGCCGCTGCCCGCCTCGGTGTCGACCCCGAGTGGTGCGCGGTGCTCGAGGACTCGCCTACGGGGGTCGCGGCCGGTCTTGCCAGTGGGGGAGTGGTGGTGGCGATCCCGCATTTAGTGACCATCGAGCCCGCACCGCGGCTCATTGTGGTCGAGTCGCTCGCCGACGTCACCGCCGCTCATCTCCACGAGTGGGTTCGGGACGCCAACCTGACTCGGTAACGCACACCTAGGCTGATGAGATAGCGCCCAGCACATTCAGCCGGGCGGCTCGTCGGGCAGGCCACAGCGCGGCGAGCACCCCACCGACCGCGGCCAGCAGCACCAGCATCGCGATGCGCGCCCATGGGATGGCCAATACGCCGATGCCCTGGTCGACGAGCGCGCGCTGAAGCAGCACCCCGTAGACCACGCCCACCACAACACCTACCAGGGCGCCGAACAACGCGATGAGCACCGACTCCAGCACCACCATGCGCCGCACTTGCGCACGGGTCGCCCCCACCGCGCGAATGAGGCCGATCTCGCGTGTGCGCTCGACGACCGACAGCAGGAGCGTGTTGATAATCCCCAGAATGGCGATCACCACGGCCAGCGCGAGGAGTGCGAACAGGAATCCCAGCAGTGAGTTCACCTGCGACGACACGGCATTCTTGAGTTCGGTCTGGTCCTGAACGGTCACCGTCGGATAGGCAGCGAGCCGCGAGTCGAGGTCGGCGCGCACCGTTGCCGCATCACTTCCCGGCTCGACGTTCAGGTACACCGCCGTGTCCTGTTCGACGGTGCTGACCGCGGAGAAGGTGGGCATCGACACGATGAAGCCGCGGTAGAAGACGGCTGGCTCATAGATGCCAGCCACCCTCAGAGGCGTTTCCCCCTCGGCGAGCCTCACCCGGATGTCGTCACCCAGTCGGTAACCGTTGGCCTTGGCTAGGTCGGAGTCGACGAGCACCGAACCTCTCGCCAGCGGTGCGAGCGCGCCGGCCGTGAACGTGAGATTCAGCGCGCTCGCGAAGGACTCGGGCTCGACGCCGGTGAGCACGGTGCGATCGCCCGAGCGGGGCTGGTTCTGATCCGCAGCCCCACCTGCTGGCCGAGCCACGGTCTGCCGCACGTACGTCGAGAGACTAATGCCGGGAGTGGCCTTCGCGGCATCGAACACCTCAGCGGGAAACGGTCGGAAGCCCACCCCGAGCACCACGAAGTCAGCGCCAATGGTTTCATCGACCGCCGCCAGCACCGAGGCGGTGGCCGAGGAGGCAATCACCGACAGTGCTGCCATCAGGGCGATACCAATCGTGAGTGCGGTCGAGGTGGCCGCGGTTCGCCTCGGGTTGCGACGGCCGTTCTCCACGGCCAGCCGCGATACCGCTCCGCGCAACGGAAGTCCGAGGAACCCGAGCACGGGCCGGGCGAGGAAGGCGGCGGCAGCGATCGCCGCCACGACACCGCACAGGGCAGAGAGCCCCACGAGTGAGGCAGAGAGACCCCCCTCGTCGACGATGGTGAGTGCGCGGACCGCCAGCAGGGCAGCGAGGGCCACCAGCACTGCCGACACGATGGCGCGCACCCGCAGCGACCTGACCGGAACCGACACGTCATCGCGCATGGCGGCCACCGGCGCAACGCGACCAGCACGGCGGGCCGGGAACCATGCACACACCAGGGTGGCCACAACACCAACGCCATAGGTGGCCACGATGGTTCGCGGCGCTACGACCAGCGCGCCTCCCGGCAGCGCCGCGCCGAAGGCCGAGAAGAGCCAGCGCAGCAACTCGGCCAGGCCGAGGCCCACGATGAGGCCGATGGTCGAAGCGACCGCGGATACGACCAGCGCCTCCAGCAGCACAGACCCTTGCACCTGGGCGCGCGAAGCCCCAATGGCGCGCAGCAGCGCCAGTTCGCGAGTGCGCTGGGCGACCAGCATTGAGAACGTGTTGTAGATCAGGAACGAGGCAACGAACAGGGCGATCAGTGCGAAGACCAGCAGGAAGGTGTTGAGGAACTGCAACTGCTCCTGCAGTCGCTGCGCGGAGCGGTCGCGCTGCTGCTGACCGGTGGTCACGCTCACCCCGGCGCCCAGTTCCTTCCGGAGGGAGCTGGCGAGCTGTTCCTGGCTCATGCCTGCCTCGGCCATCACCCGCACCGAGCTCAGCCGGTCGGGGCCCACGAAGAGTCGCTGCGCCTCGGGCAGGGTCACCACGCTGATGGAACCACCCCCAAACGAGGCGCTGATGCTGTCGTCGAGGATGCCCACCACGGTGAGCGACACCACGCTCTGCCCCTCCACAACCCTCGGCGGCGCCAACGAGATGGTTCCGCCCACCGACACGCCAGCCTTGTCGGCCGACGCCCGGTCGATGGCCACCTCGGCAGGACCTTCGGGGGCGCGCCCCACGGCCACAGACAGGGGGTTGAGCTGTCCGTCGGCGAGCCACGAGCGCCCGTTCGACGATTCGTTCTGGCCGCCGAGCGGCTTGCCGTCGGCGCCGAGCAACACCGCTGCTCGCGTGCTGACGTAACCCTCTGCCACAGCAACGCCGGGTATCCCCGCCACGGTGGCAACCGTGGAGCCCGGAAGCCAGCGCTCGGGCGACGCCCCCCCGGGGCCCCCGCCGCCACCACCGCCAGAGGGCTGCAGGTCGGTGGGCTCGACCACCACGTCTGGCCCACGCTGGGTGAACAGGGTGTCGAAGGACTTCTTGAGCGAGTCAGTGAAAATGAACGTGCCCGATACAAACGACACACCGAGCACAATGGCCAGTGCGGTGAGCACCAGCCGCAGCCGGTGCGCGGTGATGTTGCGCAGGGTGGCGCGCAGCATCAGCGACCCGACGACGTCTCGAGCGACTTCATTTGGTCGAGCACCGACACTGCGGTGGGCGAGCGCAGTTCGTCGACCAGCCTGCCATCGGCAAGGAACACGACTCGGTCGGAGTACGCGGCGGCGCCAGGATCGTGGGTGACCATCACGATGGTTTGGCCGAACTCGTCGACACTTCTTCGGAGGAATGACAGCACCTCGGCACCCGACCGAGAGTCGAGGTTGCCGGTGGGCTCATCGGCGAAAACGATGAGCGGCCTACTGGCCAATGCGCGCGCGCAGGCCACGCGCTGCTGCTGGCCACCACTGAGCTCAGAGGGCTTGTGCGTGAGCCGGTCACGCAGCCCCACGGTATCGATCACGGTGTCGACCCAGTCGCGATCGGGTGTGCGGCCGGCAATATCGAGCGGAAGCGTGATGTTCTCGAGAGCCGTCAGGGTGGGCACGAGATTGAACGCCTGAAAAACGAATCCCACGCTGTCGCGCCTGAGCCGGGTGAGCACGGAGTCGTTCAAGCCAGTGATCTCGGTGTCGCCAATCCACGCCTGGCCCGACGTAACCGAGTCGAGTCCTGCCATGCAGTGCATGAGGGTCGACTTACCCGAACCTGAGGGCCCCATGATGGCAGTGAACTCACCCGCCATCATCTCGATGTCGACCGAATCAAGTGCCACCACGGCGGTATCGCCCTCGCCGTAGTGCTTCGACAGGGCAAGCGCGCGCGCTGCTGCGGGGGAGTCGACCATGCACCCACAGTAGCCGAGCGCCTAGCATCAACAGATGACCGACAACGGGGATACCACCACGCGACACGGAACCTTTCGGATCGCCGGCATTCCGATCGTGCTGCCGTGGTCGAGTCTGATCGGCGTGGCACTGCTCACCTGGCTCTTCGCGCCCGGCTTCAGCACCGCCGCCGACCCCGGTGCGCGGGGATACGCGCTCGCGGGAGTGTTCGCCGTGCTGGTGTATGCCTCGATCCTCGTGCACGAGCTCGCTCATGCCGGGGCGGCGCGTGCCTTCCGCTATCCCGTGTACGAGATCCGTCTCTACGCCCTCGGGGGTTACACCTCCTACGAGAGGCGGGTTGGCCTGCCCGGCAGCGAGTTGATGATCGCCCTTGCCGGACCTGCCTCCACGCTGGTGCTGGCGGCCGCCTGCTGGGGGGCGGGCACGTCGCTGTCGGGAATGCTACCCACGGGATCGATCGTGACCGAGATGCTCCTTCAACTCGGTTTCGTCGGGCTGGCCCTCGGGGTATACAACCTGCTGCCCGGACTCCCGCTCGACGGAGGTTCGCTGGTGAAGTGCGCGGTGTGGAAGGCCACGGGGTCCGAGCCTCTCGGCATGCGCGTTGCCGCCTACACGGGTTTCATGGTGGCGGCCGCGGTGTTCGCGGTGCCCTTCTACCTCTCCTTCCGGGCCGGCCGCGAGGCCCCCGACCTCACCAGCGTGGTCGCGATCGCACTGTTCTCATCGTGGTTGGGCATGGGTGCCCTCGAAGCACTTCGTCGGTCGAAGGTGCAGCAGCGACTTCCCACCATCAGCGCCCGCCTGCTAGCGAGGCGCACCCTAGGCGTGGCCCGCGACCTTCCACTCGCTGAGGCCCTGCGGCGGCTGGCCGAATCTGGCGCCGGTGCGATGGTGGTGCTCGACCCTGCCGGTAGGCCGATGGCGATTGCCAACGAGGCGTCGATCAGCGCCGTGCCCGAGGCGCGTCGGCCGTGGGTGACCGTGGCATCGGTGTCGCGCAGCGTCGAGGGGCACCAGTCGGTGCCCGCTGACCTCGGCGGCGAAGACCTGCTCGACTTTCTGCGCGAGCATCCCGCGGCCGAGCACCTGGTGGTCGATGATGACGGCGGACTATTTGGGGTGCTGACGACGGGCGACGTGCAGGCGGCGCTCAGCGCTCCGTAGGCTCGGCCCCGTGACCTTCCCCGACGACACGTCCCGGCCAACTCCCACCGGGCGCATGCGCTCTGGGCACTTCGTGGCGGGAGAGCGCTGCCAGCTCACCGACCCACGCGCCAGGGTTCACACCATCACGCTCGTGCCGGGCGCGGCCTTCCACACCTCCAAGGGCGCCATCGCGCACGACGACCTCATCGGTCACGACGAGGGCATCGTGGTGATGAGCACCAACGGAACCGGCTACCTCGCATTCCGCCCGCTGCTCACCGACTACGTGCTGGGCATGAAGCGCGGCGCGACGATCATTTACCCCAAGGATGCCTCGATCATTCTTGGCCTCGCCGACGTGTTCCCCGGCGCGCGCGTGCTCGAGGCCGGTGCTGGCTCGGGTGCCCTCAGTTGCTGGCTGCTCCGTGCGATCGGCGACGAGGGCCGCCTTACCTCATACGAGCGGCGCGATGACTTCGCCGAAGTGGCACGCAAGAACGTTGAGGGATTTTTTGCCGGACCGCACCCCGCGTGGGATCTCCGGGTGGGCGACCTCGAGACATCCGACCTCGGCGGGCAGGTTGACCGTGTTGTGCTCGACATGCTGGCACCCTGGGAGTGCGTCGACTCAGTCGCGTTCGCGCTCGTACCCGGCGGAGTGCTCGTTGTTTACGTCGCGACCACCACCCAGCTCTCGCGCACGGTCGAGGCGCTGCGCGACTCGGGTCTGTTCTCCGAGCCCCGTGCGCAAGAGACGCTGCTGCGCACCTGGCATCTCGAAGGGCTCGCGGTGCGGCCCGACCACCGCATGAACGGCCACACGGGCTTCCTCGCTGCCTGCCGCCGTCTCGCCGATGGCACGGTGCTGCCACCGCGCAAAATTCGCCCGGCCAAGGGCGCTCGCCCCACGCTGTCGGACGAGCTCGCCGAGACCGTGATCGACGGGGTATCGGAATAGTCACCGGACGAATGTAGGGTCGAACGGAAGCACCACGCGAGGAGGAGGCTGAGCATGTCATTCGACGACGAGCGGGCACGAGCGCTCGAGGGCCGACTCACCGGCCTCGAGTCCGACCTGGCTGCCGTGACGGCCCAAAATCAGCGACTGGTCGCCACTCTGCGCGAGGCCCGCGACCAGATCGTCACGCTCAAGGAGGAGGTCGACCGCCTCGCCGAGCCTCCCAGCGGCTACGCGGTGTTCCTCGAGCACCTCGACGACGGCAGCGTCGACATCTCCACGGCCGGCCGCAAGATGCGCGTGACAGTTTCTCCCAACGTCGACGCCGAATCGCTGCGCCCGGGCATGGAGGTCATGCTCAACGAGTCGATGAACATCGTGGGCGTGCGCTCATTCGAGCGCCACGGCGAGATCGTCACACTCAAGGAGGTTCTCGAGGGCGGCGACCGTGCTCTCGTGATGGCGCACGCCGACGAGGAGCGCGTGGTCAGGCTCGCCGACTCCCTCACCGGGGTGCACCTGCGCGCGGGTGACTCCCTGCTGCTCGACTCGCGTAGCTCGTACGTGTACGAGCGCATTCCCAAGGCCGAGGTCGAGGAACTCGTGCTCGAGGAGGTACCCGATATCGACTACTCCGACATCGGCGGCCTCGCCAGCCAGATCGACGCCATTCGCGACGCGGTCGAGCTGCCCTTCATGCATCCCGAGCTGTTCGCCGAGCACAAGCTCGCTGCGCCCAAGGGTATTCTGCTGTACGGGCCTCCTGGCTGTGGCAAGACGCTCATCGCCAAGGCCGTGGCCAACTCGCTGGCCAAGAAGGTGGCAGAGCGTACGGGTAAGGAGGAAGGACGCTCGTACTTCCTTAACATCAAGGGCCCCGAGCTGCTCAACAAGTACGTGGGAGAAACAGAGCGCCACATCCGCCTCGTGTTCCAGCGCGCCCGCGAGAAGGCCAGTGAGGGCATGCCGGTCATCGTGTTCTTCGACGAGATGGACTCGCTTTTCCGAACCCGCGGATCGGGAGTCTCTAGCGACGTCGAGAACACCATCGTTCCGCAACTGCTCAGCGAGATCGACGGCGTGGAGGCGCTCGAGAACGTGATCATCATCGGGGCCTCCAACCGCGAGGACATGATCGATCCGGCCATCTTGCGACCCGGGCGCCTCGACGTAAAGATCAAAATCGAGCGCCCCGACGCGCAGTCGGCCGCCGACATCTTTAGCAAGTACCTCACCGCCGACCTGCCTCTACATGCCGACGATCTAGGCGAGCACGGGGGAGACCGCGACGCCACCGTGGCGGCCATGATTCGTCGCACGGTCGAGCACATGTACTCCGAGGTCGACGACAATCGCTTCCTTGAGGTCACCTACGCCAACGGTGACAAGGAGGTGCTGTACTTCAAGGACTTCAACTCCGGCGCCATGATCGAGAACATCGTGTCGCGCGCGAAGAAGATGGCGATTAAGGACTTCCTCGACGTGGGCCAGCGCGGTATCCGCGTGCAGCACATGCTCGACTCGTGTCTCGACGAGTTCCGCGAGAACGAGGACCTCCCCAACACCACCAACCCCGACGACTGGGCACGCATCTCCGGCAAGAAGGGAGAGCGCATCGTGTTTATCCGCACTCTCATTCAGGGTAAGCACGGTACCGAGGCTGGCCGCTCGATCGACAACGTCTCCAACACCGGCCAATACCTCTAACCCCTTTCGCATCGGGGGCACCCAAGCACGTACCTATCGCGCTACGGCGCCCCACGTCCCTCGACTCGCTCATCCGTCACTCAGAGGCACTGGTATCACCGAAGCGCATGGATGAGTGACTTCACTGCACTAGGGATATCCCTATGCCACCATTGACAATCGGGAATTTGCCTGTTTGATGACGTCGAGAAGTGTCCACTATCGAGGAGTAATCAGGTCATGCGCGCTAATCCGTCAACCCACGGTTCCCTCCGACCCGCAACACTGCGCACGGCCCTGACTGGGTTGATGGTGGCCACTTTGGCAGGGGTGGGGATCGTGACTGCGCCCACGGCCTCGTCCATCACCTACGCCGCCGATATGACCCTCACCGTGCGCACCACCGGCAGCACCACTGTCGAAATGCCACTGTCCGGAACGATCAGCAACATCCGCATCAACTGGGGAGACGGCAGTGCCGTCACCAGCCCTCTCAACAGCCCTCTGGGAGCACTGCCCTCCCATACCTACACGGCCGACGGCGACCACACCGTGCGCATATACGGCACCAACCTCACCGGTTTCGGCATTGGAGAGAATCCGTATCAAGGTGCTGAGACCATCACCTCGGTCAGCACCTTTGCGTCCACTTTAACCAGCCTGTCAGGCGCGTTCTTCAACGCCGCCAACCTAACCACGGTGCCCGCCACCCTGCCAGCCAGCGTCACTGATTTGAGTTTCATGTTTTACAACGACTTCGCGAGTAAGTTCAATGGAGATATCTCCGGTTGGAACACGCGCAACGTCACCACCATGCTGGCGATGTTCTACAACGGCACAGGCGCGGGTTCGTTCAATCAGCCCCTCGGCAACTGGGATGTCAGCAACGTCACCACTATGAATCAAATGTTCCGCGGCAATCCCTTCAACAAGCCACTGGCGAACTGGAACACCAGCAACGCCACTAACCTGCTGGGCATGTTCTGGGGCACGCAGTTCAATCAGCCCATCGGTAACTGGAATACCAGCAACGTCACCAACACGAGTTACATGTTCCGATCAACACCGTTCAACCAGCCCATCGGTAACTGGGATGTCAGCAACGTCACCAACATGTACACGATGTTCTATGAGGCGACGGCGTTTGACCAGAACCTGGGCGGCTGGTCAGTCTTGAACGTGAGCGACATGGAAGGCCTGCTCAACTACACGGCGATGTCGGCAGACAACTACGACTCGACGCTCAATGGATGGGCTGCGCAAACCGTTCAGTCGGCAGTGACACTCGACACCTACCCGCTGGTGCGTTCAACAGCGAGTGACGCGGCCTTCACGACGTTAACCACGGCCCCGAATAGCTGGGTGATTTCCCACAATGTGTACGCCGTGACTCCTGATGTGCCGTCAGTGAGCATCACCGGGCAGGCATGGGTGGGTTCGACCGTGACCGCAGCCACAACCGTGAGCAATCAAGCCACAAGTCGTCCGACCCTGTCGTATGTGTGGCAGTCCTCACTCACTGGCACAGGGGGCTGGACCGCCATTCCGTCGGCTACCAAGGCCTCGTACACGATTCCCGCTGTCCAGCGTGGCCGATACCTGAAGGTGATCGTCACGGCCAGCAATGGCACTGGAACAGCGACCCCGGCGGAGTCGAGCGCGTCTGCTGAAGTGATTGCAGCCCCGTCAGCACCACGGTCACCTGTCGCGGTGGCCAAAAACGGGTCAGCCACGGTGTCATGGCAACGTCCGGCGACAAATGGTGGAAACGTTGTCACCAGCTACAAGGTGACCGCCACGCCTCGGGTTGGAAGAGCCACCCGCACCTGCACCACCAGCGGCCTGTCGTGCCCCGTGTCAGGCCTGACCAACGGCGTGGCATATGCGTTCACCGTGAAGGCCATCAATGCGGCCGGCTCGGGCCCAGCATCGACGAAGACAGCCGCAGTCACGCCGTTTGCAGTGGCCTGGACCCATGTCGCCAGAGTGTGGAAGGGCACGTTCAAACCCGGCACCACCGCCACCAGCTTCACACTCACCAGCACCGGCGCCACCAAGCGCACCGTAATGTGCACGGTCACAGGCACAGGCAGCGCCAAGCGGGTCTCCTGCACGATCGCCCTCAACACCGGCACCAGCAGAATGACCATCAGTCAACGCAAGGGCACCAAGGTCATCGGCACCGCGACCCGTACCCAGAAGGTCTAGACCCTATTGGGCAGTCGCCATCGACCCCTTGCACGCCCGCGCTTACCCTGTAACCGTGGGCGTGCAGCGGGTGATGGGTATCGAGACCGAGTACGGCATCAGCGTGCCCGGTCACCCGAATATGAACGCGATGATGCTCTCGTCGCAGGTGGTCAACGCCTACGGGCATTCAACGTCGACGCAGCGCCGCACGCCGCGCTGGGACTACGACGAGGAGTCGCCTCTGCGCGACGCCCGCGGATTCGACATGACGCGCGCCGACGCCGACCCCAGCCAACTCACCGATGATGACATCGGCCTCGCCAACCTCATCCTCACCAACGGCGCCCGTTTCTACGTCGACCACGCACATCCCGAGTATTCGTCGCCCGAGATCACCACTCCTCGCGACGCTGTTATCTGGGACGCCGCCGGAATGCGCATTATGGCGCGCGCGGCAGAACTCGCGGCGCAGGCGCCGGGCGGGCAGCGCATCAACCTCTACAAAAACACTGTCGACAACAAGGGCGCCTCCTACGGAACCCACGAGAACTACCTCATGCGCCGCGACACTCCCTTCGCCGACATCGTGCGGGTGATGACACCCTTTTTCGTATCGCGCCAGGTGGTGTGCGGCAGCGGGCGCGTAGGCATTGGGCAGGAGGGCCGCCGGTCAGGCTTCCAGCTGTCGCAGCGGGCCGACTACTTCGAGGTGGAGGTGGGCCTCGAGACCACACTGAAGCGACCCATCATCAACACGCGCGACGAACCGCACGCAGACCCCGAGAAGTACCGCCGGCTGCATGTGATCGTGGGCGACGCCAACCTCGCCGAAATCTCCACCTACTTGAAGATGGGCACCACCTCGCTGGTGCTCGGTCTGGTCGAAGACTCGGCCGCCGACTTCGACCTCACCCCCGACAAGCCGGTCGAGGAGATGCACCGTGTGTCTCACGACATTTCGCTCACCCATCTCATTCGGCTGCGCGATGGACGCACGATCACAGCCCTTCAGATGCAGGTCGAATACTGTGAGCGCGTAGCCAAGCATGTGCGAGACGTCGGGATCGATGACGACGAGACCCTGGCCGTGATCGATCGCTGGGAATCGGTGCTCACCAGGCTTGAGCGCGATCCGATGTCGCTCGCGGGCGAGCTCGACTGGGTGGCGAAGCTCTCACTTCTCGAGCACTATCGCGAGCGTGACGGCCTCGGCTGGGACGACCCCCGCCTCGCCCTGATCGACCTCCAGTACAGCGATGTGAGGCCCGACAAGGGCCTCGCCCAGAAGCTCATGGCGCGCGGGTCGCTGGCACGCCTCACCACTGATGCCGAAGTCGACGCCGCAATCACCTCACCGCCCCTCGACACGCGTGCCTGGTTCCGCGGCGAGTGTGTGCGCCGCTACCCCGAGTCAGTAGCCGCCGCATCGTGGGACTCGGTCATCTTCGACCTCCCTGGGCACGATTCACTTCAACGGGTGCCCATGCTCGAGCCGTTGCGCGGCACCCAAGCGCACGTGGGCGCTCTGCTCGACTCGTGCGCCAGCGCGGCTGAGCTCGTCGCAGCGCTCACCTCTCGCTAACTCATCGGTGACGCCACGGCCTTCGGCGAATCTGGGCGAACAGTTGCCATCGTTGCTGACCGCTCATCCTGTGGGTGCAGCTGCGATGCTCTGCTGCTCCACTGTGCGGTGCACTAGCACGACTGCCCTGTCGGAGGCCTCGGAGTAGTCAATCTCCGCGTGACCGTGAGGAAAATCATGCCGCCACAATGCACTGAGGCCCGCTCGCTCCATGGCCCGGCCCGTCGTGGTGATCGACAGTGTGTCCTCTCGCGAATTTGCGAGCACAAGGATTGACGGCGGCTCGCCGTCTGTCGAACTGAGCAGACGGCTAAGGACGCTCACCAGCGACTCGGGCAGCGCCCTATGGTCTCCCGAGTCACGAATGGTCTGCACCCGCACAGGTATCCCGATCCGACCGCACTGCCGCACGAGGCCGAGCGCTGCGCGAGCGAACCCTCCCGGCGTCGAAGCACTGACCTGCAGAGTGGCCCGAATCTCACCGTCGAGACATCGAAGCCGGTTGCGCACATCATCGTCGGCCGGAGCACCCGCAGCAATCTGCTCCATGATGCGCGTAGCGTCATCAACCGCACCCCGCAGTTGCTCGCTGATCTCCGACTCGGCAGCCGCACCCGCCCGCTCTCTCGCCTCAGCGCGGTTGAGCGCCTCCATTTTGGCCGCGCGTCTGGCGCCGACCCGCAGGCTCAGGAGCACGAGTACGAGGCACACCGGGGCAGCGATGATAGATCCCAGGTTCAGCGTGACTGCCTCGGCGCACGACGGGAGGAAGGTCAGCATCACGGCAGCGGCCGACAACGTGGGAACCGCCATGAGCCACCACCACCGCGGTCGGGCCCACAGCACGACCGCAGACGAACCGAAAACCACCAGGATGGCAGTGGTTAACCACACGCTGGCCTCGTCGCAGGTACCGCCGACTCCCTGAACCAACGCCACCAAAGCGGCAACCGACAGCACACTGGTCACGACGAGCATGAGGGGCCGAACCTGGCGGTGACGTAGTGCATACGCGCCGAGCAGGGCAACGCTACCTGCGGCTATGCCCGCGACGAGACCGCCCACGCCACCCACTACGGCAACCAGAAGGTAATAGGGTGCGCCGCCCATGGCATTGCCAGCTGCAATGGAAGACATCACGACCCGGGCCGGCTCGACTGGCGGGGTGGTGTGCACAGTGGCGGCTGCAGTGTCACGTGTTGGAAGCCAGAGAGTGAGGATGCCGTCGAGCTGCGCCACGCGCCCACCCACCGCTTCCACCCCTTCTCGAATCACGATCGCGGTGCCGATTCCCGGTTCCGATGCCCCACTCTTCGGGACACCATCGTGGACGACGCGCAAGCGGACGCCCTCGTCCTCCACCGTCGCGGATATGGCTACCTCCGTGGCCCCCGCATGGCGGATCGCATTGCGGATTGCCTCCGTGAGCGCGGCCTGCACGGCAGTCCCCTGGTCGGAGGCGACCATCACGGTGGCGGGGATGGAGGTGGTGAGACGAGTCCCGAGTCGCTCGGCAGTACCCACCGAATCGACCACGGCCTGAAGTGACCGGGGGATAGGGGGAACCGGAGGGCCGGCGTCGAACTCCCTTCGCTGAGCCATCTGCTCGGCGAGGCGACCGCGATCGACAATGTCGCTGTCCAGCACGTACCGAAGATCGTTGAGCACCGTTTCATGGGTTCGCACCACCAACCGTCGCCAAGCACGGATCCGCTCCTGCAGCGTGATCGACTCAACGACGCTTGCCTCGGATCGTTGAGCTCTCACATCCCGTGCCTCGACGCGGCCAAGCTCTGTGTGCCAGGCCCACCAGAGCCACAGCGACGAGACGACGAGCTGCAGAAGAGTGATGGGTCGAACGTTGACAACGACGTCCGACAGCGTGATTGGGAGAGGGGCGGGGGCCGCGATCAGCAACCACAGCACGCACGATAGGGCCACCCACAAGAGTCCCCACATCCTGCTCAGCAGCAGCACCCCGAAGTAGGAGATCAGAAAGAGCGCCGTGGTGACCTGCACCCGCGACCCCGACTCGGGAGGATCGGCGGCCACCGAGATCACGAGCACTGTCACGCTCGCTACAGCGAGCCACGCCCCAGTAGTGGCTCCGTTCAAGGTGAGAGCTAGGGCGATGAGTCCTGCTGCGGCAGCCGTAGCGACCACCTGCACGGGGGTGAGGGACGATCCGAGGCCGACAGCTTGAACCAGCGAGAACATCACCACCAAGCCGCTCAGGACAACGATGGCCAGGCGGGTAGCAGCGAATGTCGCGGCCAGTTCAGGGCCGGGCGAGCCCCCCGAGCCGCCTCTAGGAGACAAGGCCCTCGTCGCGAGCCTGGCGGTAGATTTCGGTCTTCGTCCTCAGGGGAGTTCCGGCGCGCGAGTATTTTGCACGCACGCGCTTGATGTACTCCTGCGCAGACGTGGGCTTCACGCCCATGCGGCGGGCCACCGAGTCGATGGTCAGCCCCGACGCGTAGAGCACCATGGCCTGCTGTTCGCGCTCGCTGAGTGCCACGGCGGGCGACTCCTCCAAGCACAGAATTCCGGCCACATCGCGCGAGGTCGACATCTCGCCCGCGAGGGTTGCTGTGACGCAATCGAGCAACTCGTCGTTGGGGGCCTGCTTCGACACGTAGCCGAGTGCGCCTGCACTCAGACACGCCTTGACCATCGCTCCATCGGCAAGCGCGCTGACGATGAGCACCGAGCACCCGGCCTCAACAAGGTCGGCGGTGTTGAGAATGGGGGAGCGGCCGTCGCCGAGGTCAAGGTCGAGGATGGCGCAGTCGGCGGGCCGCCGCGCACTCGCAGCGATAGCGTCGGCCAGCGAGGGTCCGGAATAAACTAGGTCAACGTCACCCAGCAGGCCGGTCAACCGCATTGCGAGTGCGTCACGTACTAGGGGGTGGTCGTCAATGATGAGGAACCTGCGCGCACGGGCCACAATGTCACTCCGTCCTGCCCTGTGAATCCTGACACGGCTCGAGCCCTATCGTATGGCCTACATCGCGCAGAATCGGGACATCCTCACCTTCGGCAGCTCACCGGTGCGCGGCTTCCACCGGGCACCGAGCCGAGCGCTTCGCGTAGACCGGGAGATAGGGTCGGAAGAGTGCCGGCAGTGACGTCGGCCGCGAACGTCAGGAGATGCGTATGTCGTCACGCGACAGCGAGCAGCAACGGGCCAGCAGGTCGTCGCAGGAGTCAGCGGACGATGTGGTGCTCGACACTGCGGCAGCGACCGATCACAAGGCCGCCCTCGACGCCGACGTCGACTCCCTCCTCGACGAGATCGACGAGGTGCTCGAGGTGAACGCCGAGGAGTTCGTCAAGGGCTTCGTGCAGAAGGGTGGGCAGTGAGCTGAGCGGACACCAGTCCGGACGGCTCCCGCACGCCTACCTAGCCGCCGGCTCCTCAGGGTTCACCGACTTTCTGGCGTCGTTCGACCCCTCACTGCTTCCCGGTGCCAGCGGCAACCCGCGTGTTGCCGGAGTTACGCCCGACGCCCCCCACGGCACGACCATCGTGGCGGCAACGTATCCGCGCGGCATCGTGATGGCCGGCGATCGCCGGGCCACCATGGGCAACGTCATCGCATCGCGCGATATCGAGAAGGTCTACCCGGCCGACGAGCACTCGTGCGTGGGCATCGCCGGTACCGCCGGACTTGCCATCGAGCTGGTTCGGCTCTTCCAGGTTGAGCTCGAGCACTACGAAAAGATCGAGGGAGCCCAACTGTCAATCGAGGGCAAGGCCAACCGCCTCGCCACCATGATTCGCGGCAACCTCGCCATGGCGTTCCAGGGCCTGGCCGTAGTGCCCCTCTTCGGAGGCTACGACCCCAACGAAAAATGCGGCCGCATCTACTCGTACGACGTCACTGGTGGCCGCTACGAGGAGCACTCGTTCCACGCGGTTGGCAGCGGTTCGGTCTACGCGCGCGGTTCGCTCAAAAAGCTCTACCGGCCCGACCTCGACCAGCAGGAGGCCGTCAGCATGGTGCTCGAGGCGCTCTACGACGCCGCCGACGACGACTCGGCGACCGGCGGCCCCGACCTTGCCCGACGCATCTATCCGGTGGTCGCCGTGGTCGACGCCGAGGGCTACCGACGTCTCGCCGACGACGAGCTCGAGCCGCTGGTGCAGCGCATCGTGGCGCAGCGCGACGTGCGCCCCGACGGCCCGCTCGCTCCGCTCACGCCGCTCGAGCCGGGGGAGGGCTCATGAGCACTCCCTACTACGTCTCGCCCGAACAGCTCATCAAAGACAAGGCAGACTTCGCCCGTAAGGGAATCGCCCGGGGTCGCAGTGTCATCGTGATGCAGTACGACAACGGCATTCTCTTCGTGGCCGAGAACCCTAGCCGCGCCCTGCACAAGATCTCAGAGATCTACGACCGCATCGGCTTCGCGGCAGTAGGGAAGTACAACGAGTTCGAGAACCTCCGAGTTGCCGGCATTCGGTTTGCCGACCTGCGCGGATACTCCTACGACCGCAGTGACGTCACCGGCCGCAGTCTGGCCAACGCCTACGCGCAGACTCTGGGCACAATTTTCACCGAAACGCCCAAGCCCTACGAGGTCGAGGTGGTCGTGGCCGAGGTGGGCATCAACGCCGACACCGATCAGATGTACCGACTCACCTTCGACGGGTCGGTGGGCGATGAGCACGGATACGTCGCGATGGGCGGGTCAGCCGAAGCCATCACCGCCGCTCTCGCCGAGCGATGGTCGCCCCGAATGCCCCTCGACGACTGCATCAGGCTCGCCACCGAACTGCTCGGGCGCGACGGCGCCGCCGAGCCCCGCAGGCTCACCCCCGGCCAGCTTGAGGTCGCGGTGCTCGAGCGCTCCAAGCCCCGACGCACCTTCCGTCGCGTGTCGGGCGACCAGTTGGCGTCGATCCTCGGCGTGCCCGACGACGAGGCCGACTCAGCCGGCGCCCCCTAGGCTTTCAACCCCCTTGATCCATGCGAAAGCGTCGGTCAGAGTCCCGCCAAGTGACGCTTTCGCATGGACGAGCGAGACGGCGGGAAGGCGCACGCCGGACGGAGGGGGCGGAGCAGGGCGGTAGTCCGACGGCACGCCTAAGGTGGGGTGATGGACCGGCGGATCTTCGGCATCGAGACCGAGTTCGGTGTGACCTGCACCTTTCACGGGCAGCGCCGCCTCTCGCCCGACGAGGTCGCCCGGTACCTATTCCGGCGGGTCGTGTCGTGGGGGCGCAGCAGCAACGTATTCCTGCGCAACGGATCTCGCCTCTACCTCGACGTGGGCAGTCACCCCGAGTACGCCACCCCCGAGTGCGACGACATTCTGCAACTGGTCACCCACGACCGGGCGGGGGAGCGCATTCTCGAAGGTCTGGTGGTCGACGCCGAGAAGAGGCTGCGCGACGAGGGCATCGACGGCGACATCTACCTCTTCAAGAACAACACCGATTCTGCGGGCAACTCCTACGGGTGTCATGAGAACTTCCTGGTGGGCCGTCAGGGTGAGTTCAGCAAGCTGGCCGACGCGCTGATTCCCTTTCTCGTGTCGCGGCAGCTCATCGCCGGGGCGGGCAAGGTGCTCTCCACACCCCGAGGGCCGGTGTACTGCCTGAGCCAGCGCGCCGAGCACATGTGGGAGGGGGTCTCGAGCGCCACCACCCGCAGCCGTCCCATCATCAACACCCGCGACGAGCCGCACGCAGACGCCGAGCGCTACCGGCGCCTGCACGTCATCGTCGGTGACTCGAACATGAGCGAGACCACCACCATGCTCAAGGTGGCCACCACCGACCTCGTGCTGCGGATGCTCGAGTCGGGCTACGTGCTGCGCGACATGACGCTGGAGAACCCCATCCGCGCGATTCGCGAGATCAGCCACGACATGACGGGGCGCCGTACGGTGCGGCTCGCCAACGGTCGCGAGTTGTCGGCACTGCAGATCCAGACCGAGTTCTACGAGCGTGCTCTCGATTTCGCTCGGCGCCGCGGAATCGCCGACGACCCGCTGTCGGTGCCAGCCCGCGCCCTCGACCTCTGGGGGCGCACCCTCACCGCGATCGAGGCCGACCGCATCGACGACGTGTCGCGCGAGATCGACTGGGCCATCAAGTGGAAGCTGCTGCAGCGCTACATGGGCAAGCACGACCTCGCCCTTGGCAGCGCGCGCATCGCGCAGATCGACCTTGCCTACCACGACATCACCCGCTCGCGCGGTCTCTACTACCTGCTCGAGCGCCGGGGTGCCGTCGAGCGGCTCACCCGCGACATCGACGTGTTCGAGGCCAAGTCGGTGCCGCCGCAGACCACGAGGGCCAAGCTTCGCGGCGACTTCATCAAGCGGGCACAGGAGCGCCGCCGCGACTTCACGGTTGACTGGGTGCACCTCAAGCTCAACGACCAGGCGCAGCGCACCGTGCTGTG
>CALQEM020000024.1:0-25682 GCA_943329595.2 Bifidobacterium breve | reverse complement strand
TTCCTCGGCGACGGCCGCATCGCGTACGCACCCGCGGAGGACCTGCTGTTCGGATTCGCCCTGGTGCTGCTCACGCTGGTGCTGTGGGTGTGGTGGGGAAAACGCGGCGTGCAGCGCACCCCGTACAGCGGCCCGCCGGTCGAGTCACTGCGAAAGCCGCTGGGCCACCGCGAGCGTGCCTGAGGCTGGAGGTCAGCCCCTAGCGGCCGAGTCCACGAGCACGGCGCCGGCGGAGCCAGCGTCGACCTCGAGCAGGCCGCCTCCGGTGCTGGGGGGAGTGGGCTTGGAGAACCCGCCGGCGGCCGCCGTCTTGACCGTGTAGCCGACGCCCCACTTCGCCAATGACAGGGGCACAGACTTGGCAGCCAGGGTGAAGCCCTCGCCGAGGGTCAACGAGGTGCCGGCCGCCACGAGGGGGTCAACCCCGAAGAGGGCCAGCTCTCCCGGTGTGAACGCGTTGCCGAAGCCGCTGTTGTCGACGTAGTCCATGCCGAACGAGAAGTCGAGCGCCGGGTCGGCGGCCAAGACATCGACCGGTGCCACGTTCCACCCGGCATACGCGTGCTTGGCCCCGCCCATCACGCCCCCTGCTGCGGCGCCGAAACCCACGGCGATGCCGAAGCTGTCGAGCTTGAAGTTGTCGAATCCTCCGTTGTCGATCGCCTGCTCCACCGTGTTGATCACCGCGCTCTGGGCTGCACCTATGGCAGCGCCCACCGCAAAGGCCTTGGCCGTGCTTCCGATTGTCGCGGCGGCGGCGGGCGCTGCCGCGCCCCCGGTCGCGACAGCCACCACCGCGCCGAGGATGACGGTGAGAGCGAGGCCTACCCACTTGCCCACGCTGAGCTGGCCGGTGTGGTCCTTGCTGTTGAGCGGGTCGCCCGACGCGTACTCGTAGGCGTTGAGCGACCCACCCTGAAGCGGGTCGCGCTGCAGGAAGCGCCCGGTCTCGGGGGAGTACTGCCGGTCCCCGATGGAGTAGGCGTCGTCGCCGACCAGCAGGCGCGACGAACCGGCCCAGCCACGCATGGCCAGGGCGAGGTCGAGGGGCGTGGTCGGACTCGCCACAGCGCTGGTGGAGATTCGCACGCCCCAGGGGTCGTACACGGTGGTGCTCGTGGGCGCGGCGTTGCCCGTGGTGGTCCACGCGGCTGAGCCCTGCAGGTCGGCGTACTGCCACGCCGCGGGGACGCCAGCCGCGTCGAGAGCGACGGTGACCCCCCCGGCCAGCGAGATGAGCTGGCCGACGATCTGGCCCGCGCCGTCGAGCAGCAGGTCGCCAGAGGGTCGCAGCGTCACGCTGGGCCCGCTGGCGGGCGTGTAGGCGATGGAGCCGTCGCCGTTGAAGGCCAGCGTGCCGCGAGGGCCGACGGCGTCGGTGAGACGTCCGCCCGCGTCATACGACAGCGCGGTGGCCCCGATGGTGGTGGTGCGCCCGTGGGTGTCGTAGGCAATGGTGCCGCTCAGCCCGGGCAGGGTGGTTGCCGTGAGTCGGTTGGCGTCGTCGTAGGTGAAGGTCGAGGTGGTGGTGGCACCACCGGCTGCCACCGAGGTCTGCGACTGGCGGTTGCCGTTGGCCCCCGAGGGGCCGGAGAAGTCGAGGGTGGTCGAGCGGGTGGTGAGGGGGATCGTGCCGCTGTGGTGGGCGGCGGTCACCCGGTGGTCGAGGTCGTAGGTGGCCGACATCGTGTAGGTGCCGTCTGGAGCCCGCAGCGTGCGGGTCAGGATCGCGTTCTCCGTCGAGTGGGTGTCGGCCTCCGACAGGGTCGCTCCACCGGCGAAGCCGGCGTAGGTGAGCTGCCGGATGTTGCTGTTGTCGTCGAGCACGATGGTCGACGAGGTTCCGTTCGCGTATCGGGTCACCTGTGGCGTGCCGTCGGCGCGGTAGGTGATCGTCTGCAGCACCGTCCCGTTCACCGCGGTCGACGTGAGTTGGCCGAATCGGTCGTAGGAGTAGGTGGTGGTGCGCGTCTGGCTCTGCGCCGTGGTCTCGGTCATCGATAGCGGCAGGTTCGTGGCGGGGTCGTAGTCGTAGGTCGTCACGGTTCCGCGGCGGTCGGTGGACTGGAACAGTCGCCCGGTGATCGAGATCGATCGCGTGACCGTGGTCGTGTCTCCCTGGGCGACGCTGGTCGCCGAGGACAGCAGGGGGTTGCCGCCAACTCCATGCTCCTGCGCGACGGAGTAGGCGTCGCCGTCACCCGTCACCTTGCCGAGGGTCAACTCTCCAGTGCTGTCGTAGCTCAGGCACGTCTGGGTTCCCTCAGCGCTCGCCACTGCCATCGCCCCATTGGCGCCATAGGCCTGCAGCGATGTGATTCCGCCCGGGCGCACTGAGCCTGACAGCATCCCGCCCTGAGGTGCTGTTCCATCGCAGGTCGATGCCGTCTCGGTTCCGCCGAAGTAGCTGTAGGTGGTCGTGTGGCCCGAGGCGTCGGTCATGCTCGTGTGCTGGCCCCAGTTGTCGTCGACCCCCGTGCTGGGCGCCCAGGTCTGCGTCACCTCGGCCCCCGACGGCGAGGTGGTCGTGAGCAGGTTCCCCGAGCCGGTGGTGGTGTCGTACTCCTGAACCTCGAGCAGCCGCGTGCTTCCGCGGCCAGCCGAGAGCTGATCGGACACCTCCTGCTCGGTCACGTTCTGCAGTCCGGGGCGCAGGTCCGCGGTGGGCAGCGCCTGCCAGCCACCACGGCCAGGCATGTCCACCTGGAGGTCTACCGTGACGCGCCCGTTCACGTCTGACGTGAGCGCGGCCTGCAGGTCGGCGCCGGCGTCCTTCGCCAGCTCGACGGTGCACGGGCTGGCCACCGTGCACGCCTGCCCGTTCATCCACAGGCGCACGCCGGTGCGGCTGCGGAACTGATAGCTGCCCTCGCGGTCGGCGACGTAGCGGCCCGACATCCGGCCGCTCCAGGCGCCGCTCGCGCCGGAGGGGTTGCCCGTCAGCGTGAACGCCATCTCCACGGGGGTGCGCCCGCCGACGCGCGGCCCGATGGAGCGCTCGGACGGACTGCCCGACAACTGGGCGTTGTCGTAGGCGAAGAGCACCAGTCCCTCGATGTCGCGCATCCGCACCCGAGTTCCGGGGTCGGTGTCGTAGGTGTCGTAGCCGGTGCGCACCACCGGGGCGCCTGAGGTGGTGGTCATCGCCCGGCGCGACGGGCCGATCGTGGTCACGGCGCGTCCCTGGGCGTCGTACACGGTGCGCGAGTGGGTGCGGCTCGCGACATCGACCACGTCGGTGGCCTGGTCGTCGGCGTTGTAGGTGGTGGTGGTGACACGCCCGGCGTTGTCGGTCGTGCGCACCTGGTCCATCGTGGCCGGGTCGGCGGCCGACTGATGCACGAAGGGCACCGTGGTTCCGGACTGCGCCACGGTGAAGATCGACTGGCCATGCGCTGTGGTGTAGCTGAGGGTCTGCACGATGCGGGTGCGCTGGCGGTCGGTCTGCACGGCGCCGGACACCAGACCGGCCGGCGCAGTAATCGTGCGCACCCGGCCGCCGTCGTCGTAGGTGACCGTTGTCTGGGCTCGGGCGTCGGCTGCGGTGAGACCGCTGACCGAGCCAGCCGCGATGGCGGCGGCGGCCAGGGGCTGGCGCACCGACGAGATCCTGCCAGACCGGTCCCAGCCCAGATCGGTCACCTGGGCAGACTCGCCGGCGTCAGCGTGGGAGGTGATGCGGCCGATCTGCGCTCCTGCGTCGGTGGAGACGTACGACAGCAGGGTGCGCTCGCCGTCCCAGCCCTCCTCGGCGCACAGCATGCCGGTAGGAATCGTGATGAAGCCGCTCGCCGGTGCGGCACACTCGGCCGACGGCGCGTAGGTGAACTGCAACTGCCTTCCGCTGACCGGGTCGGTGACGTGGTCGAGCCGACCATCGGCCCATGCCTGCTGCAGCGTGGGTGAGCCGTCGGTCCAGGTCGACGAAGGAGTCACCGTGACCTGGCTGCTCACATCGGCCGCGGGGAAGGTCGTCACCGACTCGTTGACGTCGGTGACCGACCAACCGCCGTCGAGGGAGGCTGACAACGACGCGTAGCGCCCGCCGGGCCATTCGCCGTGCGGCCCGAGCAGGGGCACGAAGGCACCACCTGTGGAGCGTTCGAACGTCACCGACCAGCCGTCCCAGGCGAGCAGTCGCGCGGCGGCGCCGTTGCGGGTGAGGGTGAGCGACGACCAGCGTGACCCGACTCCGGAAGGGATCAGCGCCCAGCCTGTGGGGACGCCTGTCTGGGGAGCGCTCGTGGGCCGGTGCACGAGGGTGAACCCGGCGGTTCCCTCGAGGGTCGACAGGCCGGGGGAGGCCCAACTGACGAGGGGCTCGCCAGTCACCTGGGTGGCGTTGAACCCGGCGAACGACCAGAGCTGCTGCTCACTGGGCCGCTGGAGGTCGACGAGCAGGGTGCGGGGCTCGAGCAGGGTGGCGCCGCGAGGGGCGGCGTCGACCACCGACACCCGGTAGTCCTCGCGCGGGGCGAGCGTGTTGGCGGGCACGGTCCAGCGCGCCTCGCCGGCGTGGACCCGCACCCGGGGCGAGGTGGTCTGGCGGCCGTTCGACACCGACTCGAGGCGGAAGACCACCTCGTGCGCGGTGAGATCGTCGAGCATCAGCACGGGAACCGTCGTGGTCGCCACCCCCAGCGACCTCAGGGGCACCACCACACCCGTGCGCGCTGCCAGGGTGCGTCCGGTGGCAGATGACCCCGTGAGCGCCGGCAGTGATTGCGCGTCCCATGCCGGGGGCGTTGCCGCGACTGCGCCTGGCGCCAGGCGGGCCGTCACCGGCTGGGCTGTCGCGGCGGGCTGCTGGATCGCCAGGAGCGTGGCGAGGCCAATCACGAGGGCGCCGGTGGAGACTCGGACGGTGTGCTTGGTCATGGCTGCCTTCGGTAGTCGGCGGAGGTGATGGGAGGTGGTGGCTACTCGCCCAGCGAGATGGCGACCTCGGTGTTGTTCCCGCTGTACGACAGGCCCTCGATCGTGCAGATCACTCGGCTGAAGGCCGAGCGGCCGCCGACCACGCAGGTGGTCCCCTTGGTGTCGGGGCGACCGTTCTTCTCGATCCGCAGTCGAAGCGTGACGGTGTTGTCGGTGTACGTGTCGCCCTCCCGGCCGTGGCCGCGCTGGTATCGGTACTCGAGCAGCAGGGTGGTCTCGTCGTCGTCGACCGGCCGCAGCGCGCCCCAGTAGGCCTGCGGCAGGCTGTCGCCGTCGAGGTAGGGGGCGATCGATCGGGATGAGTTCAGCTCGCGGTTCGCGAGGCGGGTGCTGGGTGTCTCGCCGCGGGCGTCGGACACCAGGCCGCCCCAGCGCGGGTTGTGGGTCAGCACCAGGCGCTGGTCGATGAAGTTGGTGATCTTCACGGTCACCGTCTCGTTGGTGAGCCGGTAGTTGAAGCGGCGGTAGTCCTTGATTCCTGACTCGTTCACGTACTGGCAGCTGACGAATCGATTGCCGCTGGAGCAGGAGTGCCCGTACCCCTCACCGGCGGTGTTGTTCTTCTTGTAGTACTGCCAGCCGTGGAAACTGATGGCGCGATTGTGTGACTCGTGGATGATGTCCTGTTGAAGTGTTCTGTTTGAGCCTGTGGCCGTGGCCGTCGCGGCCAAGGTCATGTTGAAGTAGAGGTCGCAGCCGTTGAGGATGCCCGAGTTCGTTCTGCAACGTCCAGCCAGCCAGCCAGCGGCAGGCGCGAAGTCGGATCGGTCGAAAGCCCAGACGGCGGCGGCCGTGTGGCCCTTCGTGTGGAGGCCGCCTCCGACGAAGGCCAGGCCGGCCGCGCGGGCGGTCTGGCCCGGACCGCTGAACCCCCGGGTCTCGTTGCTCACCGTGACGCAGGCGGTGTAGGCCCCGCTCCTGTTCCCGCAACCGTCCGAGTTCCCCGGGACGCCCCCCGTGCCGGCATCCGCCGGGGTGACCCCGGCCACGAGGGCGACTGCGCCGACGGCGATGGTGGTGGCAAGTGCGAGGGTGCGCTTCATGGTGGCCTCTCGGAGCAGGTCGGGCACAGCAGGTGACGTGTCTAGGCGCATTCTACGTGCCGGCGTTCGCGCGGCGATTCAATGACCTTTCCATATGGAAAGGTCATTGCCAGGGCGAAGACGCCTACGATGCGGGAGTGACCTTTACTCCTCGCCTTGCCGCCGCCGCTGCCGCCTCTGCCCTCGCCTGTGTCGCGCTCCTGTCGGCCTGCAGTACGTCGACCGCAATTGTGCCCAGGCCCGCGTCGTCGGCCGAGGTGCCTAGCGAGCAGCCGTCGGTGCCAGCCGAGCCTTTGCTCGACAAGCAGGAGACCACCGTGCTCGACCAGCCGCTGGCCTACCCCACCCAGCAGCCGGCGCAGGTGACCTCGGCCATCATCACGCTGCTGCCGGGACAGGAGACCGGTCCCCATCGCCACGAGGTTCCGCTCTACGCCTACGTGCTGGCTGGCACGGTCACCGTCGAGTACGACGGCGGAGTAGCGAAGACCTACCCGGAGGGCACTGCCTTCATGGAGGCCATCGGCACGCAGCACAACGGCCGCAACCTCGGCACCACGACCGTGCGCATCTTGGTGACCTTTATGGGCGCTGAGGGCGCCAACAACACGGTGAAGTTGTAGCGACTCAGACGCTGGGCACGAGCCCCTCGGCGTGGCCTGTACCGAAGCGTCGGCGGTTGCGCACGGCCCGGCCCCACGCGGGCAGCGCCACCGACAGTCGGCGCGACATCGACACGGTGGCGCGCTTGGTGAACACCTCGTAGTCGATGTCTTCAACGGCGTCAACGATGCCGCAGTAAAGGATGCGGGCGGCCTCAATGCACGGCTGCGACGAGGGGTGCAACATGCCAATGCCTGCACGCGAGCGCTCTTCAAGGTCGCGCACGCGGGCGATCTGAAAGCGCAGGGCGTCCTTGATCTGCGGTGTCATGACCCGGCGCTCGAGGTCGGCTCGGGTGACGCCGAACTGCTCGAGGTCGTCGAGGGGCAGGTACACGCGGCCACGGTCGAGGTCCTCGCCCACGTCGCGCACGAAGTTGGCGAGCTGAAAGGCGATGCCGAGGTCTTTGGCGGGCTCGTAGGCGTGGTCGGATGTCGGCTCGAGGATGGGCACCATCTGCAGGCCGATCACCGCGGCCGAGCCGTAGACGTACTCGTAGAGGTCGTCGAAGGTGCGGTACTCGGTTACGGTCAGGTCCATGCGCATCGAGTGCAGGAACGCCTCGAAGTGCTCGAGGGGAATGTCCCAGCGCCGCACGGTGTCGACCACCGCGTTGCACACGGGGTCGTCACTGTGGCCGCGCTTGACGTCACTGAGGAAGGCGTCGCCCCACGTGACGAGCCAGTCGGCCTTCTGCTGCTCGGTGAGGGTGCTCGACAGGTCGTCGACGATCTCGTCGGCGTAGCGCGCGAAGCCGTACAGGGCGTGCACGTAGGGACGCTTGGCCGGGGGTAGCAGCAGGGTGGCGAGGTAGTAGGTCTTGCCGTGCTGGGCGTTGAGTTCGCGGCACCGCTCGTACGACGCGCGGAGGTCGGCTCCGGTGATTCCGGCTGCGTCGAGGTCACGTGAGCTCACGGCCGCCATCCTGTCACGGCTCGCGTCTGGCACGATGCAGGGATGCGAGGGATGCGCTGGTCGCGCTGTACCTGGGTGCAGCTGCTCACGGCCGCCGTGATTGCGCTCGTGGCGCTGGCGGGGTGCGGCACCGTGGCACCCACTGCACCCACTGCACCCACTGCGACCACTGCGACCACGACCAGCGCGGCCGTGCAGTCGCTGCCAGCGGTGCAGCTCGCTCCGGAAACAGCCTCGAGCGACCTACCCACTATCTCGGCCGCGCAACTGCCTCCTGAGGCCGTGACGGTACTGCTGATGCTGTTCAACGGCAGCCCGTTCCCCTACAGGCAGGATGGCGCCACCTTCCAGAATCGCGAGCGGATTCTGCCCACGCAGCCGAGCGGCTTCTACCGCGAGTACACGGTACAGAAGCCGGGCGAGAGCGACCGTGGTCCGTGGCGCATCGTGACGGGCGCCGACGGCTCGAAGTTCTGGACGGCCGACCACTACGCGAGCTTCGAGGAGGTGGTGAGCGGTGAGCGCTGATTCCAGGGTGCCTGGCCCACTTGGCCCACTTGACCCACTGCGCCATGGCGAGCTACGCGGTGTGTGGTGGTGGCCCGGCGAGTCAGAGGAGTCAGATGCGCCCGACCTCGTCGACGCTGCCGACCTGCTCGTCACGGTGGCGGATGTACTCGAGTGGCACTCGGTGGTGCTTGACACCTCGCTGTGCGAGGGCAAGGAGTCGTTTCTGCAGACCTGCTCCGACTCTTTCGCGCTGCCAAGCTGGTTCGGCATGAACTGGGATGCGCTGGTCGACTGCCTCTCGGATCTCGACGTGGGCGAGTCGATGGGGCTGCTCATTGTGTGGCGCGGCTGGCAGGCGCTCGCCGCAGCCGCGCCCGACGAGTTCGCGGTGGCGCTCGAGGTGCTCGACGAATCTGCCGCACGCTGGGAGGCCGATGGCGTACCGGGAGCGGTGCTGCTCGTGGGTGGTGCGCCGGAGGGCGTGGTAGAGCGCGGCGTCAGGCGGCTGGGGGAGCGCTAGAGCGCCCGGATCCGACGAACACCAGCAGTCGTGACCTCGCCCTCGCCGGGTCGTCGTCGGGGGTGAGCCCGTGCGCGTACTGGCTGCCCAGCACCAGCTCGCGCTCGTGGGGGCTGGCGAGGGCAACGAAGGCTATGGCGCCCGCGGCAAACAGCATGGCGAGGCCGTCTTGCAGCTGCAGGAACGAGCTGGCGGTGGCACTCGATTCGGCCAGCCCAAAGATGACGAAGCCCGACGTTCCGACGATGATCGCGCGAAGGTGCCACGGCGTGCGCAGCCCTGTCACGGCGACAAGCGGCAGCGCCCACAGCAGGTACCACGACTGAATCACCGGGCCGAGCAGCACCACGGCAGTGAAGGCCAGCGCTGCAGCGCGCACCGGTGAGCGGCCAGCAGGCTTGAGGCAGAGGCGGGCCACGATCACCACCGCGACGGCCATGGCGACCAGACGCACGACCGTCACCGTGAGATCCATGTGGTCGCCTAGGCCAACGAGCTCCGAGGCGTATCCGCTCAGCATTCCGACCGCTGTCGAGGGCGAGAGCCAGGTGCGCACGGTGCCGGGCGTGGTCAGCGCATTAACCCAGCCAAGACCCACCCCGATCATGGCGCCGAGCGCGACGATGGTGCCCAGCGAGAGCAGGGCCGTGGCCGCCCAGGCTCCGATCCTGCGTGCCCAGCCGGAGCGGCTGCCGGCCCACAGTAGTCCCACGAAGGGTAGGGCCAGCAGCGCGATGGGTTTCACCGCTCCAGCGAGAGCTACCAGCATCACGCCCGGAATTGCGCGACCCTCAGCGGCGAGGGCGATTCCGGCGACCATCAGGCCCACCATGAGGGCGTCGTTGTGGGCGCCGGCCACGAGGTGCATGAGGATGAGCGGGTTCAGCACGCCGAGCCACAGTGCCTTGGAGCCGTCGATGCCGTGCAGAAAGGCGAGCCGCGGCACGAACCAGGCCAGTAGGGCAATGCCCGCGATGGCCACGAGTCGCAGCGCGATGGCGCCGAGAAACGGGGAGTTGGGTAGCAGCGATGAGACGCCGCGCTCGATCATCAGGAAGAAGGGTCCGTAGGGGGTCGGCGCCTCGGCCCACATCGGGTCAACACCGTCGTTGAACCAGCCGGGAACCGCTGAGACTCCGTTGGTGTAGGGGTCAATGCCGGCGGCAACCAGCTTGCCCTGCGCGAAGTACGAGAACACATCGCGGCTGAACAGGGGTGCCGCCACTACCAGCGGTGCGCACCACGAGGCGAGCAGTACCCACATGCGCCGCACGGGCTGCTTGTCGCCTGACAGCAGGTCGGCTCCGAGCACCAGCCACGTCTGGAGTAGCAGTGCGCCCCCGGCAATGAGCAGCACGCGCATCATGGCGATACCGATGGGGTTGGTGCGAAGCGTGTCGACGACGCCGATGTCGAGCAGTGCCGAGCTCAGCGGAATCCAGCCCACCCCGAGGGAGGCAAAGGTGATGAGCGCGGTGGCGACGGTGCCGGGCACGAGGTAGCGGCTGACGAAGAGGGCGCGGCCGTCGTCGTCAGCCGGGGCGTCCGGCAGGTCCTTCGACATGGTGTGTCAAGGCTATCGGCTGTGGCTAGCGTGCGGCGCGCGAGCGGTACGTGCGGTCGGGCCCGGTGATGCGTTCGGCCGCGAGTCGGCCCGACACCAGCACCATGGGTACGCCCACGCCAGGCTGGGTGCCACTGCCCGCGAACACCACGTTCTCGCCCCATATGTTGTGCGGGCGGAAGGGTCCGGTCTGACCGAAGGAGTGAGCTGCGGCGAAGGGCGCTCCGCGATCCATGCCGCGGTCGGCCCAGTCCTGCGGGGTGGTGATGTGCTCGACCTCGATCGAGTCGCCGAAGCCCACGTAACCGCGCTGCTCGAGCACGCGCACCACCTCGTCGCGGTAGCGGGGCCCCTCGCTCTTCCAGTCGATACCGGCATCGAGGTTGGGGGTGGGAAACAGCACGTAGTAAATCTCGCGGCCGTCGGGGGAGAGGTCGGGGTCGGAGTGGCTGGGGTTGGTCACCAGAATCGACGGGTCGCTCATCAGTCGCTTCTCGTCGATGAGTTCGCGGAACACGCCCTTCCACGACTTGCCGAAGTGAATGTTGTGGTGGGCGATCTTCGAGTAGGTCGCGCTAGAGCCGGCGAGTAGCAGGTAGCAGCTCGGCGAGTACGTGAGCCGCCGCACCGACCACGGCTCCTCGCCGAGCAGGTCGCGGTAGGCGACCGGCAGGTCGGGGTTGAGCACCACGACATCGGCCTCAATGCGCTCGCCGGTTGAGGTGATGACCGCGGTGGCGCGGCGGCCGTTGTGCTCGACACGCGTGACCTCGGTGCCGTAGCGGAAGGTGACCCCGTGCTTCTCGGCGGCGCCCGCGAGTGCGCGCGGCACCGCGTTCATGCCGCCCTTGGGGAAGTACACGCCGGCCACCGAGTCCATGTACGCGATGACCGCGTAGATGGCGAGGGCATCGTAGGGAGACAGGCCCGCGTACATGGCCTGGAACGAGAACACGCGCTCGGTGCGGGGGTCGCGCAGATACTGGCGCACCTTGGGCGCGAGCTTGCGAAATCCACCGAGGGCGACGAGCCGCGCGAGGTCGGGGGTCACCAGGTCGAAGGGCGAGTCGATATTGCGGTCGATGAAATCCTTCATCTCGTAGCGGTAGAGATCGCTGACGAAGTCGACGTACTTGAGGTATCCGGCGGCCTCCTCGGGCCCGATGACTCGCCTGATCTCCTCGGCCATCGCCTGCGGCTCGGCCTTGACGTCAAGCTGGGAGCCGTCGGGGTAAAAAGCGCGGTAGAGCGGGTCGATGGGGTCGAGTTGCAGCCAGTCGGACATGTTTTCGCCCACGCAGTCGAAGGCGTCGGCGATGAGGTCGGGCATCGTGAGCACGGTGGGGCCGGTGTCGAACCGGTAGCCGGAGTCCTCGATGAGGCCGGCGCGACCGCCGGGGATCGACTCGCGCTCGACCACGGTGACCTCTCTGCCCGCCCCCGCGAGGCGAAGGGCGGCGGAGAGGCCGGCGAGGCCGGCGCCAACGATGACGACGCGTTCGGTGGGTCCGGTGACAGTGCGCATGATGGGTCAAGACTACGGCGGGCGTCGGCGACCGGCCATTCGTACCGCGAGGGCCTGGCACTCGCGGCATGGCAGAAGCCCATTCCGTACCGAGGTCGGCGTGTGCTGTGCGATAGTCGCGATAGTCGTGATAGTTCTGTCATCCATCGAGGAGGATCCATGTCTGAAGACGCCGCAGTTGTCGCAGCCAACGCCTACACCGTCGTACTCGACAACGAGCACGTGCGAGTTCTTGAGCTGCGCATGGATCCGGGCGCGACGACCGAGGTTCACGGCCATCCCGACATGGTGGTGGTGATGGTTGAGGGCGGCACGTTCCGCTTCGGAGGCCCCCACGCCTCGACCACGCCCACCGACCTCGAAATTCCGAGCGGCACCATGAGCTACCAGCCGGCCGACCGGCACACCACCGAGAACATCGGTGACGCGCCGGTGCACGGCTTCCTGATCGAGCTCAAGAAGTAGTTGAGCCGGGCTCGCGTGCGCGCTTGGCCCACCACTGCGACCAGGCGCCCGTGCACCACAGCGCCCACACCACGAGTGCTGGTTGGAACATCAGCCGGATCGCCCGCGCGAGGTCGCTGTCGAGCCCGAACGCGTCGGAGCCGGTGAGAAACTGGGAGACGTTACCCGGGAAGATCACCACGAAGAACCCGGCTGTGATCCAGCCCACCGCAGCCCTCCGTCGGCGCACTGCGAGGAGGGCAACGCCCAGGCAGATCTCGATGAGCCCCGACACGAGGATCGTCGCGGCAGGTGCGGGGAACCATGGGGGCACCTGGGCCTCGAACGGCGTTGGGTTCACGAGGTGCGAGACCCCCGCCAACGTGAGGAAGGTGCCCAGCAGAATTCGGCCCACCTGGCGTGGCAACGACTGACCGATCTTCGCCATGCCAACTAGACCGCTCTGCTAGTGGCGGCGATAGCGAGGCCCTCAAGTACCGGGATGGCGACAGGGTTGAGCAGCGGCGAACTCAGGGCCGCGAAAGCACGCTCGGTGAGCTCGGCGATCATCGACTCAACCCGGTCGATGGCTCCCGTGTCGGTGATGACCTCGCGCAACTCGGCCACGCCCTCGGGAGTCAGGGCGGGGTCGCCGAGGTGGCGCCGCACGACTGCTGCCTGGGTCGGGTTCGACCGCTCGAGTGCCTCGGCCACCAGCACGGTTCGCTTGCCCTCGCGCAGGTCGTCGCCGGCTGGCTTGCCGGTCTGCGAGGGGTCGCCGAAGACCCCAAGTACGTCGTCGCGCAGCTGGAAGGCCTCGCCGAGGGGAAGCCCGTAGTCGGTGAGGGCCACCATTACGTCGGGACCACCACCGGCCAAGGCGGCGCCGAGGTGCAGCGGACGCTCGATCGTGTACTTGGCTGACTTGTAGCGCACCACGGTCAGGGCTCGGTCGACCGAGCCCCCACCCACGGCCTGCTCGAGTAGGTCGAGGTACTGACCGGCCATCAACTCGGTGCGCATCAGGTCGTACACGGCCTTGCCGCGGGTGAGCGCAACGCTGTCGAGACCGCAGGTGAACAGCATCTCGTCGGCCCACGACAGACACAGGTCACCGAGCAGAATGGCGGCCCCAACGCCGAAGTTGTCGGGTGAGCCGAGCCATGACGAGCCGCGGTGCAGGGTGGCAAAGCGGCGGTGAGCCGCAGGCTTGCCACGCCGCGTGTCGCTGCCATCCATGACGTCGTCGTGGATGAGCGCGCACGCCTGCAGGAATTCGAGGGCGCTCGCGGCGATGATGGCCTCGTTGCAGTCGGCGCCTCCGATGGCGCGCCAGCCCCAGTAGGCGAAGGCGGGGCGCAGCCGCTTGCCTCCGGAGAGGAGGTCGCGCAGCGCCTCGGAGAGCGGCGCTAGGTCGTGGCTGATCGACTCGAGGAGTGGTTCCTGGGCCGAGAGAAGGTCGTCGACCGTTTTTTGCACCCGGGCGCGCAGGTCTTCGGCGTCGAGGGGTGAAATGGCGGACGCTGAGGTCGATGTCACGCGCAGAGCCTATCCTCGCCTACGGTAGTGGCATGGCATTTGCGCGCAGGGGCGGATCACTCGCCTTACGGTCGAAGGTGAGCCGCCTCCTCGGCGAGGGCGGACACTCCATCTCATTCGAGTTCTTCCCGCCGAAGGACTCCGACGCAGAGGACGCCCTGTGGGGTGCGCTCATCCAACTCGAGGACTTTGACCCGAGTTTCGTGTCGGTCACGTACGGGGCCGGAGGGTCGACTCGCGATCGCACCATCGACATCACCTCGTCGATCGGCCGTCGCACCTCGCTGACCACCATCGCCCACCTCACGTGCGTCGGCTCGTCACGGGCCGAGCTGCATGAGGTGATCGACGGCTACTCCGAGGCGGGCATCGAGAACGTGCTGGCGCTGCGGGGCGATCCCGAGGGCGGGCTCGGTGTGCCATGGGTGAGCCACCCCGACGGGCTCGACCACGCAATCCAACTCGTGGAGATGCTGCGCGAGCGGGGCGACTTCTGCGTGGGGGTTGCGGCCTTTCCCGAGGGGCACCCCGAGTCGGCGTCGCTCGAGCAGGATGCTCGTGTGCTGGCCGACAAGCAGCGCGCCGGGGCCGAGTTCGCCATCACCCAGTTTTTCTTCCGCGCCGACGACTGGTTCGGCTTGCGCGACCGCGCTGAGGCGGCCGGCTGCACTATGCCGATTCTGCCGGGCATCATGCCCGTCACCAACCTGGCGCAGATTAAGCGATTCTCGGCACTGTCGGGGGCTGAATTCCCCGCGGCCCTCGCCGCCCGCTTCGAGACCGTTGCCGACGACCCCGCAGCGGTGCGCGCGCTCGGGGTCGAGGTGGCCACCCAACTGTGCGAGGCACTGCTCGACGGTGGCGCCCCCGGGCTGCACTTCTACACGCTGAACCGGTCGAGTGCGACCCGCGAGGTGTACCGCAACCTCATGGGCCGGCCCGACCTCGAGCGGCACTGAGGCGTCGAGTGATGGCGAGCCGCCCGGGGCTCACACGCGACGATTACTTCCGACGCTGGTCGGCGCTGCACGGTGGCTACGACCCTCGCTCGTCCCGGTGGGCCACCGGGTGGCTCGCCATCGTGCATGCGGCAGCTCGGCCGTTCGCGGTCCTTCGTGTGCCTCCTGACGTCATCACGCTGCTTGGGCTCATCGTCGCCGGCGCTGCAGTGTGGGCCGCTTCGGGCGGCGCGCGGTGGTGCCTGCTGGCGGCTGCCGTGGTCGTGGCGTCGGCGCTGGTCGACGGGCTCGATGGCGCCGTTGCGGTGATGACCGACCGCACCACTCGCTGGGGCTTCGTGCTTGACTCCGTGGTCGACCGCGTGAGCGACTCGCTGTTCCTGGTTGCGCTGTGGGTGGTCGGAGCCCCCGCATGGGCGTGTGTGGCCGCTGGCGCCCTGATGATGCTGCAGGAGTACGCGCGGGCGCGGGCGGGCGGAGCCGGCATGTCGGAGGTGGGAGTCGTCACCGTGTGGGAGCGACCCACTCGGGTGGTGGTCACGGCGATGTTCCTGCTGGGCGCCGGCCTCTACGTGGGGGCGTCGGGGCAGTGGGCCACGTGGGGCTCGTGGGCGTGGCTTGGGCTGGGTGTGGTCGGACTCGCGCAGTTGCTCGTGGTGGTGCGACGACGGCTGTCGACAGAGGGCTCACCATCCGAGGCCCTACCTCACGAGGGATGATCGGTCAGGTCACTCAGCGCGGCCAACGAGGTCGCTGACGATAGCCGCCGACATACCCACCAGCGGAAGTCCCCCGCCCGGGTGCGCGGAGCCACCCACGAGGTAGAGCCCGCTCACCGGTGATCGGTTGCTGGCACGCATGAAGGCAGCGCGCGCACCGTTCGATGACGAGCCGTAGATCGAGCCGCCGGGCGCGCGGGTGGCCGACTGCAGGTCGGCCGGAGTGCGCACCTCGCGCCACAGCAACCGGTCGCGCACGTCGAAGCCGCGCGCGGCCATGACGGCCAGCACACGATCGGCGTACGACTGCGCGAGGCCGGGGGTGTTCCAGTCGATCGTGGCGGTGCCAGGCTCTCCGGTTCCGTGTCTGGGCGCGTTCACCAGCACGAACCACGACTCGTGCTGGTCGTCGGGCCGCATCAGGGGGTCGTCGGGGGCGCACACGTACACGGTGGGATCGTCGACGGGACCTACGGAATGCCCGCGTCCGCGGCCGAATACCGAGTCGAACTCGGCGTCGTAATTGTCGGGGAACCACACGTTGTGATGGCGCAGGCCGGGGGTGCGGCCCCGCACGGCCAGCAGCATCACGAAGCCCGACAGTGAGGGGGTGGCGCGGTTGAGTCGACGTCGTGGCTCGCGGGCGAGTGACACGTCGGGCGCGAGCAGGTCGCGGTACACGTGGGTGGCGTCGGCGTTGGCCACCACCACGTCGGCCGGCAGGCGGGTGCCATCGGCGAGGTCGACGCCTACCACTCGGCCGCCCTCGACCAGAATCGAAAGAGCGTCGGTGCCCAGCCGCACGTCGACACCGCGCTCGAGGCAGCGCTCATGCAGGGCGTCGGCGAGCGTGCGGATACCGCCGCCGAGGTGCCAGGCGCCGAACACCTGTTCCACGTAGGGCACGGTGGCCAGCGCGGCTGGGGCTCGGCGTGGGTCGGAGCCCGTGTAGGTGGCGTAACGGTCGAGCAGGGTGACCAGTCTCGGATCGTGCAAGAGTCGACGGCCCAGCGTGCGTAGTGAGGTAAAGGGTGCCACGGTGCGTACGTCGGAGGGCCTGCGCGACATCGACAGCAGGTCGCGCGGGCCGTCGAGCGGAGACTCGAGAAACTGGCGGCGGGTGAGTTCCCAGATGGCACTGGCACGCTGCATCAGCGCGCGCCAGTCGTCGGCCGCGGTGCCACCGAGTGCGTCGCCAAGCGCATCGGCGCAGCGGGCGGGCCCTGCTCCTGGCATATCGGCGGTGGCGCCATCGGCCCAGCGGTACCCGAACGCGGGCTCGAGGGGCACGATGTCGACGGCGTCGTCGAGCGCGGTGCCGGTCGACAAAAACAGGTCGCGGTACACAGCGGGCAGTGTGAGCAGGCTCGGGCCGGTGTCGAACACGAAGCCGTCGCGGCGGAATGACCCGAGCTTGCCCCCGTAGGTGTCACTCTGCTCGAGCAGGGTCACATCGTGGCGTCGCACCCTCAGGCGCGCGGCTGTCGCCATGCCGCCCACGCCGGCGCCGATCACGACCACGCGGGCCATCAGTGTCCGCCAGGGTGGGTGGGCGTGGACGTGGTCACGCCCCGACCCTTCCACGTCAGCTCGCCGCGACCAAGGCGCACCCACGACATTGTGGTGAGGCCGGCGAGCGCAACGATGGAGGCGGGGTGTGCCAGAACATCGGGAAGTACTCGCTGACCGGTTGCCCGCGCGACTGCCACGCGACCGGCCACGGCCGCGAGGTAGCCCCCGAGGCCGATCAGTCGCGCTCTTCGGCTCGGCGCCATCACGGCTGCCAGCGGCGGAAGCACGTAGGCCAGCGCAAGCGCGCCGACTACGACGGCCGACCCTGCGGGTGAGCCGAACGCCGACCACAGCGACTTCGTGTACCCAGCCACCAGCTCGGGGCCGGTGTCGTACATGCGGCAGGTGGCGAGGTGGGTGCCGTCGACCACGGTGCCACGGCCGCCCGAGCGCTTGACCGCCCGCAGTAGTGCGACGTCATCGAGCACCTCCGAGCGCACGGCGGCAAAGCCCCCAGCGCGTCGGTAGGCGGCGGCGTCGACCACGAGGAACTGCCCGTTGGCCACCGACAGCGAGGGCCGTGCCGAGGTCTCGCTCGCGCGCAGTGGCACCGTGGTGAGCCACGACCACTGAAGCAGCGGCTGCACGAGTCGAGGCAGTGGGCCGTTGGCGAGCTGTCGGGGGTAGGGGCTAATCAAGTCGGCGCCCATGTCGCGCAGCAGCGCGACCGCGGCCGCCACAGCGTGCGGCGCCAGCACCACGTCGGCGTCGACGAACACCAGCACGTCGCCGCATGACTCCGCGGCTAGCCGCTCGCTCGCCCAGGGCTTGCCGAGCCATCCGTGGGGCAGCGGCGCATCGGGAGACACCAGGAGGCGGGTGTCGACCTCGGGATGCTCGGCCATGACGTCGCGCACCACGCGCGCAGTGTCATCGGTTGAGCCGTCGTCGAGCACGATCACCTCGAGGTGGGGCACGCCGACCTGGGTGAGGGCTGCGACCAGGCAGGCGCGCGCGCGGGGCTCCTCATCGCGCATAGGCAGCAGCAGTGAGATGGGCACCGAGGTGGCCGGGGGAGTGGGTGAGGGGCGGCGCAAGCCACGCAGGTTCGCGAGGGCGTGGGCGGTGCCGGCCACGGCCAGGGCCGAGCCCACGGTCACCAGTGCCAGCGCGACGTCGCGCCGGCTCACGCCCCGGCGCAGGCTCACGGCTGGCGCTCGGTGAGGCGGAACGCGTACGGCACGGCGACCAGTCCCATCGCCACTCCGCCGACGAGGGCCACCGAGGGGCGGCCGAGGAAAAACGCGTTGGCGACAACTCCGCCCAGCCAGGTCCACAGGTACAGGCCGCCGGGCACTCCCTCGGGAAGTCGTCTACGACTAGCGCCGCCCTGCCTGCGGCCGGCCATCTCGGCGTCAGGGAGGCGGTTGAGTAGCGTCATCAGCACCACGGCAGCCACCAGCCAGCCGAGGTAGTTGAGGGCGGGAATGCCTGCAACCCCTGGAATCTCGGGCGAGGGTGACACCCAGGTCCAGTACCCCTCGCCGACCATCTGGGGGTCGAGGAAGAGGTCCCACGACGCGAGCGCCCAGCCGGCGATGAGCACCGTGGCCAGGCCCGAGCGGCCGAGCCGTCGGCCCACCAGTAGGGCGGGGTAGCTCATCATCGCCCAGGCCATCGGGATGATCGCGGGAATGCCTGCGACCGTGGGACCCAGTACCTCGGGAGCGTACGAGTAGTCGCCGAAGGGCACTCCGGTGCGCGTGCCGAGCACCTCGACGCCGAGCCCGAACCCGAGCGAGATCAGCGCCCACGCGACCGTCCACCAGCGGCCGCGAGTTTGCCAGGCGTGGGTGAGCGAGGCAAGGAAGAACGCGGTGACGATCAGGAGGGTGAGGGTCGCGCGGCCGCCGCTGTCCGCGAGCGGCCACACGATCTGCAGTCCGACGGTGATCAGGGCGAACATCAGGGGCAGGCGCGCGCCCCATGATGGCCGGCCACCACCACCGCGGTCCGAGTGCGGTCCGTTGTAGATGCGAATGCTCATGGGGTGGGCCCGAGCTGCACGGGCAGGCCGCCGTAGTCACCCTCGGCCGACATCAGCGCAAACCGGGCGAACAGTTCCTCGGCGTACCAGCCGGTTTCGTGGGTGCGCTGCATCACCTCCCGGTGCGGCGAGCGCCGGTGCGCGAACTCGGTGAGTGCCGCATTCGACTCCCACACGCTGAAGGTGCCCTGCAGGCCGACCGGCGCCTCACCGATTCCGAGCCTGAACACGATGCCGGGCAGCACGTCGAGGTCGTCCGAGACGTTGGGCACTGAGCGCCAGAAGTCGACCCACTGGGTGGGCCTGATGCGGGCGCGGGTGAGGGCAGCCACTGGCCCGTCCCAGCGATGCGCCACTGGATCGCCGAACGGCGCCCGACCCGCCCACGTTCCGCGCGAGATGAGCGGGCGCATGGTGAATCGGGCGTGCTCGTGGGCAATGGAACTCCAGCCGGATGCCACCGACGACACGGCGAACGAATCAGCGGCCACCGCGTCGTTCCACGCCACGAGCGCCCCCCAGTGACGGGGGTCGGCGTCGCGACTGGTGAAGGTACGGCCCGAGCCGGTGCCCAGCATCTTGGCGAAGGTGACCCCCCTCTGACGCCGCACGGCACCGCGGTCGAGGCCCATGCGTACGAGAGCCCGCGGGACGGCTCGTCCCGGGACTCCCCACACGTCGAGGGTCACGAGCGCCGGAACCGGCTCCTGCGCTCCGGGGGCGCTGCGCACCCGGTAGTCGGCAGCGCTCACCCCGCCAGCCTAGGGCGTGACGGGCGGTCCGCCACGCGCTTCGGCCGCGTCGTCGCGGGGCTGCTTGGGGTGGGCTCCCCGGGTGACCAGCAGGCTTGCGATGACCGCCACCGCCAGGATCGCCACCACCACGCCGAGGCTGAGGGCCGTAGGAATGGCGACGAACCCGTGGCTGACGATCATCTTGATGCCGACCCACACCAGCACGAGGGCGAGCCCGATCTTGAGGTACACAAATCGGTGCATGAGGTCGGCCAGCAAGAAGTACATGGCGCGCAGGCCCAGGATGGCGAGGGCGTTGCTGGCGAATACCAGGAACGGCACCTCGGTCACCGCGAAGACTGCAGGAATCGAGTCGACGGCGAAAATGACGTCGGTGACCTCGATGAGCACCAGCACAGCCAGCAGGGGAGTGGCCATGCGCACTCCGTTGCGCCGAGTGAGCAGTTTCTGCCCCTCGTACTCCTCTGTCGTGGGGATGAAGCGGCGAAACACTCGCATGGTGCGTGTGTTGCCGGGGTCGATGTGCTGCTCGCGCTGCACCAGCATTTTGATGCCGGTGAGCACGAGGAACGCGCCGAACAGGTACAGCACCCACGCCGCGCTGGCGATGATGGCCGAGCCGGCCGCGATGAAGATCGCTCGGAAGATCAGCGCGCCGATGACGCCGAGGAACAGCACCCGGTGCTGGTAGGCCTTGGGAACCGCGAAGTGGGCCAGGATGAGCGCCCACACGAACACGTTGTCGACGGCGAGCGACTTCTCGATGACGTAGCCGGCGAGATACTGCAGGCCGAACTCAGAGCCGTAGAGCACCCAGATGACCCCGCCCACTGCGAGGCCAATGCCCACCCAGATGGCCGACCACATCGCAGCCTCGCGTACCCCGATTTCGTGGGCGTCGCGGTGCATCAGCAGGTCGATGGCCAGCATGATGAGAACCATGGCCAGCAGTGCGGCCCATGCCCAGATTGAGACGTTCATGTCACTCCCTCGTGTCGCGCGGCACGAAACCGCTCGCGGCACAAGGTCTCTCGCCACCCCGGTGGGGGCCCTGGCCCCGGTCGCGCGCAGAGGCGCGACGTGATGACGGGAACCAAGCGATGGGGATACTCCCCTTGTGAGCGTCATTCTGCCACAGGAACCAGCCCGGCACCGTCGCGGCCGGCGAACGCCGGGGGATGAGGGCCACGACGAGGTCTTCCTGCAAGTGTTTCGCAATCGCTTGATTATGGCGTAAACCATTGTGCCCCAATGGTTTACGGCATTCGCGACGCGTGTAGGGTGAGGGGTCCAAGCTTCACCCCCAACGAATGTATCGAGGAGACTGACGTGGCGATCCGCCTGGGCGACGAGGCCCCCAACTTCACCGCCGACACCACCGAGGGCACCATCGACTTCCATGCGTGGAAGGACGGCGCCTGGGCTGTGTTCTTCAGCCACCCCGCCGACTTCACGCCCGTGTGCACCACTGAGCTCGGCCGTACGGCCGCTCTGCAGGGGGAGTTTGCCAAGCGCAACGTCAAGGCCATCGCCGTGTCGGTCGACCCACTCGAGTCGCACCAGGGCTGGGCCGGCGATATCGGCGACGTTGGCGGCACCGACCTCAACTTCCCGATCATCGCCGACGAGAATCGTGAGGTGTCGAGCCTCTACGACATGATCCACCCCGGAGCAGGCGACACGTCGACGGTGCGTGCGGTGTTCATCGTCGATCCCCAGAACAAGGTGCGCCTCACCCTCACCTACCCCAAGTCGGTGGGCCGCAACTTCGACGAGGTGCTGCGCGTCATCGACGCTCTGCAACTCACCGACTCGGCGCCGGTTTCAACCCCCGTTGACTGGAAGCCAGGCGGCCGGGTCATCGTCTCGCCGGCCATGTCGACTGACGATGCGCGCGCGAGGTTCGGCGAGGTCGAGGAGGTCAAGCCCTACCTGCGCTGGACCGCGGCGCCCAGCGTCTGAGCGTCTCCGCAACTCTGCGCAGCCAGAGAACGCATGATGGCGCTCCCTCGGCTCCGCGGCGTGATTAGATCACTCGCCTGAGTGCGGTGAACGAAGGGTCATCACTCAGAGCGAGGTCACGAACGTGTGCACGTCGCACTGTCGTACTTGGTGTCGTCATAGTTGACGGGCGCCCACGTCACCTTGATGAGCGTGTTGTAGAGGGCGTCGGTTGACGTGCTTGAAGTAAATGTTCCACTCGTAGTCGAACCAAGTGGGTAGTAGTGGCCACCATCGGAGCCGTCATAGTAAAGGACAGTGTGTTTGGTTCCGTCGCTCGGGAAGGTGACCGTGATGGGGAACACACCGTTTGTGAGGCCCGGAGTCACACATTTGACGCCGATTGGAACTTGCGTGAGAGACCCCGACCGCGCTCCGGATGCCTTCGCTCCCACCAGTACGGCTCCGGCGACGAGAACGAGGGCTAGTGCGCCGATGACGGTCAGGCGTCGGGTGCGGCGGGTTGAGGGAGTCGTTGTGGCAGGGACGTCCGATCCCATGCCCGTGTCGTTCGGTGCGTCGGTCATGAGGTGCTCCCTCGATCATCGTTCGCGGGTGGCGCGTGTTACGCAACGTATCGGGCGGTTGGTGCGGTGGTGGCCCGAATGTTCCGCTGGCGGAACGTGGACAGATTCTGGTGGGAGCGGGGTATCGGCGTTGGTATGCCGTCACAGGGAGGTGCAGAAGGGTCGCAAGCCCGGTACCTGGCCGGCTGAGCGAAGATCGGCGCCTACTGCCGATGCCCGTGGTGGTGAGGGCGTGCCGCAGTAGGGCCGCTGAGCTAGCCTCTGCAGATCGTGGTCGACTGTATTAGCCTAAGAAATCTGCGTCGAATGAGTTGCCAGTCACGTAATGTAATTGTAGCATTACTGACGGTAACGTGTATCATTGGAGGCGGGTGCGAGGGTACCTGGACATAAGGGAGACGCCATGACAGTGTCGGCGCAAGGATCGCGCATTCGTCTGCTCAGCGTCAGCACCTGTCTTGCGCTGGGGGCTGCGCTGTTGACCATGGCCGCACCCGCTGTCGCGGCCACTGGCAACTCGTCGACTAACGACCCCATGTCAGCGGCCGCTGCAGCAGCCGCCGACAAGGCGCTTCCCCAGCACAAGGCCGGCACCCTCATCGTGGGTTACAGCCCCACGGCCACCGATGTGCAGAAGGGCGCAGCTCGCGTGAAGTCGGGCGCGAAGTCCGCCAAGCGACTGACAGCCAAGGGGCCGAACACCGCCGAGGTGGTCACCCTCGCCCCTGGCGAGTCGGTGTCTGCCGCCATTGCGAAGTTCAAGTCCAGTCCCGGCGTGCGCTACGCCGAGCCCGACTATGTCCTCACCAAGCAGGTCACCTCGAATGACCCCTACTACACCGGTGGCAACCTCTGGGGAATGTACGGCGACGGTACATCGCCCGCCAACCAATTCGGCAGTGCGGCCGGCGAGGCCTGGGCAGCCGGCTACACCGGCTCGCGGTCGGTGGCGATCGGCGTCATTGACGAAGGCATTCAGTTTGCGCACCCCGACCTCGCTGCGAACATGTGGACCAACCCGCTGGAGATTGCCGGCAACGGCATCGACGACGACGCCAATGGTTTCATCGACGACATCCACGGCTGGGACTTCATCAACAACAACGCCACCGTGTACGACGGCAACTCCACCGAGGGTTCAGACACCCACGGCACGCATGTGTCCGGCACGATCGGCGGCATCGGTGGCAATGGCTCCGGAGTCGCGGGCGTGAACTGGGCGGTCACCATCGTGTCGGCGAAGTTCCTCGGCGCGAACGGTGGCTCCACCTCCGATGCCGTGCGCGCACTCGACTACCTCAGGGCCCTCAAGGTCAGTCAGGGCCTGAAAATCGTGGCCACGAGCAATTCGTGGGGCGGCGGTGGCTACAGTACGGCGCTCAACGACGCGATCAACCTTGCTGGCGACCAGGGCATACTCTTCGTGGCCGCGGCCGGCAACTCGTCGAGCAACAACGATGTGGTCGGCTCCTACCCCTCGAACAACCAGTGCACCAACGGCGGCACCCGAGGTTACGACTGCGTCATCGCGGTGGGCTCGATCACGTCGTCCGGGGCGCTGTCGAGCTTCTCGAGCTACGGGGCAACCACGGTCGACATCGCGGCTCCCGGATCGAGCATCAACTCGGCCTATCCTGTCGACGGTTACGCATCACTCAGTGGTACCTCCATGGCCACCCCGCATGTGTCTGGCGCGATCGCGCTGTGTGCCTCGATTAATCCCTCGCTCACGGCCGGGCAGTTGCGTGCGGCGGTGGTGAATAGTGCCCAGTCGACACCGTCGTTGGCTGGTCTCATCGTCAACGGTGGCCGCCTCGACATCGGCGCGATGGTGTCCGCCTGCCTGCCTTCGACCAGTCCGGTCGTGGGTGACCCAACGGCGCTGGCTGCTACGGCAACCTCGACGACCAACGTCTCGCTTACCTGGTCCGACACCGCCGCGAATGAGACCGCCTACGACATTGAGCGGGCGCCTTTCGCCTCCAGCGTGTGTGGCACCTTTACACGCGTGGCCACCACGGGCGCCGGTGCCACGGCGTTCACCGTCGGGTCGCTCAGCCCCTCCACCGACTACTGCTTCCGCGTCCGCGCCTCGAACACCTACCTCGGAGGTTCGTCCACCGTGAGTTCCTCGGTCACGGTGCGCACCCTCGACCCGCCCGCGCCGTACCTGTGCACCTCCACGACCTACGCCTGGGTCGACAAGACGGCAGGCACACCCGCCACTCTGACGCTGACCGATGATTCGTCGACGATTGTCTCGCTACCCTTCTCGGCGTCCTTCTACGGCACTACCTACAACTCGGCACAGGTGTCGTCCAACGGCTATCTCCGCCTCGGAACAGGAGCGGCCACGGCCTACTCCAATGTCGGCATCCCCACGACCAGCGACCCCAACAACTTCGTCGCGCCGTGGTGGGACGACCTCAACCCCACTGCCGGAGGCACCATCTGGACGCTGGTGAAGGGCAGTGCGCCCAACCGCCAGTTCGTGGTCACGTGGGACAACGTTGCAGTGTTCTCAGTGGCGGGTTCGGGTGTCACCATGCAGGCGTTGATCGACGAGGGCACGGGTGACATCACCTTCCAGTACCTCGACGCCCTCACTGGTTCCACCGCGAGCGACAACGGCGCCAGCGCCACCATTGGCGTGGAGAATGCCGATGGCACAGCGGGAACGCAGGTGGGCTTCAACCAGGCGGTTGTCTCATCGGGTTCCGCGCGGCGCTGCTCGAACTCGTCGGCGACCGGTCCCACCGTGTCCACCGGCAGCCTGCCGGTCGGTACCACGGGGGTTGCGTACAGCCAGACGCTCACTGCCAGCGGCGGCACCGCGCCCTACACGTGGTCGGTGGCAACCGGAACACTTGCCGCGGGGCTAAGCCTCGAGCCCTCGACCGGAGTTATCTCGGGCTCGCCCACCACCGCGGGCCAGTCTGACTTCACCGTGAAGGTGATCGATTCAGGTAGTCGCTCGGCCACGCGCGCGCTGTCGATCACGGTCGGCACCCCTGTGAGCGTGGGAACCAGTTCGCTGCCCGACGGCAGCACGGGGTCGGCCTATAGTCAGACGCTCAGTGCCTCCGGCGGCACGGGTGCCTACACGTGGGCCGTTACTGCGGGTGCGCTGCCGACCGGTCTGTCGCTGGCGGCCGGCACGGGTGTCATCAGCGGTACGCCCTCAGCTTCCGGCACGTTCAACTTCACGGTGCGCGCTACCGATGGCGCGAGCCGCACCGATAGTCGCGGGCTGTCGATGGTGGTCGACACACCGGTTTCGGTCAGCACCGCGTCGCTGCCGGCGGGCACCACCGGCCAGAGCTACAGCCAGACGCTGACCGCCACTGGCGGCACGGGCCCCTATACGTGGACCATCAGCGCGGGTGCGCTGCCGGCCGGGGTCAGCCTCGGTAGTGACGGCAGCATCACCGGAACGCCGTCTGCCACTGGCACGGCTTCGTTTACGGTGCGTGCTCAGGACAGCGCGAGTGCTGCCGCGAC
>CALQEM020000023.1:0-25813 GCA_943329595.2 Bifidobacterium breve | reverse complement strand
GCGGATCGGGCCGACGCTTGAGGTCCACTCGTCGCCCTGGAGCACCGAGTAGGGGATCAGCGACCACATGTCGCTGTCGGCGTTCGACCACTTGCTCATGCTGTACGGGTTGTTCTTCTGAGACGCCAGCGAGATGTAGCCCACGAGCTCGGCGATGGAGTTGTTGCCGTACTCGTCGTTCATGATGGGCTTGAGCCGCTGGGTGCGGTCCTCGACCGTGAACCAGTCGTCCTGGTCGTAGACGCCCGCGAAGTGAGCGAGGTCCTTGGCCACGGCGTAGTACACGAGCAGCCCGGCGTCGATCATCTGGTCGCGCGACCAGCCGGAGATGACCTTCCAGAGCTCGGCGGTGGTCTTGCTCATCTCCTCGCGGCTGTGGTCGAGGTAGTCGGCCCTCGTGCTGGCGTTGTCCATGGCCACGGGGATGTAGCCGTCGGACAGGTAGTCCGACGTGTAGAGGCCCACGGCGATCATGTTGTCGTGGTCGTACGACGGCGTGGCCTCGAACGAGCCCCAGTCGTCGACGATGCCGAAGTGCGTGTCCTTCATGATGACCGGCAGCGTGATGTTGTTGTGCTCGATGCCCGCGGCCACACCGTCGAGCCAGGGGTAGTCGCCCTCGGCCAGGTCGACGAAGTCGCGCACCAGCATCTCGTTGTTGCCGACCTTGTAGGGGCCGCTGTTGTGGATGCCCAGGCGGCACTCGCAGTTCTTGAGGAACGCGTACTGCGAGGCGGTGGCGAGGTACTTGACCACCGAGGTGTGCAACTTGTCGCCGGGCTTGCAGCCCAGGGCGTCGGCCTCGAACACCTGGATGCGACGCTCGGGCAGCAGGATGCCCTTGTTGTTGTTGTCGCTGTTGAGGACGTAGCCGTTCTCGCGGTGGATGCCCAGGTTGATGCGGCGGGCGAAGTCGAGAACGAAGGCCAGGTCGTCGAGGCCGTCAGTGGGCCTGAGCATGCCCATGTCGATGAGGAACTGGCGGCCGCCCAAGTAGAACTGCTGGATGATGCCCATCGCGATCACGTTGACGTAGCTGGAGACCTCGCGAGCGCGGTCGCCAATCTCCTCGGCCGGCATGGCCGCGTCGATCTTGCGCAGGATCTCGGGGTAGCGGTACCAGCAGTTGTAGTACGACAGCGCGATGTACGGGTTCACCGGGAAGAGCTTGGACTCCTGCACGGTTCGGGTCGTGCACTGCCAGTAGAAGATGTCGCTGGACTTGCGAATCCACGCGTTGTCCTCGAGGAGGCGTGCGTAGCTGTAGTTCGATGCCATGGGGTCTCTACCTCCTGAAGTCAGTTCTTGAAGATGCGCACGCGGGCGGCGTCATCGCGCTCCGCGTAGGCGTCGGCGGCGGGCTTGGAGTACTCGACGGTGATCGAGTCACCTTCGACGAGGCCGTCGAGCTCGGCAGCCATGATGCAGGGGATGCCGTACTCGCGGGTGAGGATGCCCAGGTGCGAACGGATCGTTCCGCCCATGCACACCACGCCCGTGAAGCTCTCGAGGATCGGGGCGGTCAGAGTGCCTCCCGAGTCGTCGATGATCGCGATCGTGCCCTCGGGCACCCCGTTCATCAGCATGTCCATCACGACGTCGATGGTGCCCACGTAGCGGGCGGTGCCGGTGATGTCCTTGGCCTGGAAGACGTTGTCGCCGTTGCCCACGATGAGGCGGCCCTGCTCGTCGGTGGCCTGGTTGCCCGAGTTGCCGACGCCGACCTGCGGCTTGTACTTGTCGGGCTCCTCGATGAGCGAGATCTGCGCCGACATGTCGAATCGGTAGCCGGTGGCAAGCAGGTCGGCCTCGATCTTCTCGAAGTCGGCGCGGGTGAGCTCGAGCGACTCGTCGCACACCGCCTCTTCCCACGTCTTGCCCGAGGCTGCGAGCCTCTCGGCCACGAGCTTGCGGATGGCGGAGTGGTAGGTCTCCACCACCGGGGTCATCGCCTGGCTGCCCCACTTGTCGGTCAGCACGCGCGGTTCACTCATGGATCCTCCTGTCGGTTGATGCAGACATCGGAGGTATAGCATCCATCCTTCGCGGGTGTCTGCGCAATGGTTTGACAGACAGTGGATCCGTAGTGCACTGAGGGATGGCTCACATCGGATGTTTGGCCGCGTGTCTCAGCCCTCTTCGGCAAGCGCTTCGGGTGCGCGCGCGTCATGGGGAGAGAGAGCCCCCAGCGCGATGGCGGAGATGATCAGCGCGCCACCGAGAAGCTGGCCGGCCAGTACTGGTTGGCCGAGCACGAGCGCCGAACCACTGACCGCCACCACCGTCTGCAGGCTGAGCAACACGGCCGTGCGAGGTGGCCCTAGGGCGGCGAGTGCCACGTACATGCCGGCTGTGCCGAGCCCCGTCAGAGCTCCGGAGATAAGAAGCAGCCACGCGGCACGGCCGCTGATGTCGTGAATCTGTCCCTGCGCGACGGCCACGGTCAGCGTCGAGGCTGCCACTCCGAACGACACCCAGGCAGACGCCGACAGTGCAGGGCTGAGGGGGAGCAGTCGCTTGTTGATGAGAAGAAAAACGGTCACGAAGCAGGCGGACCCGAGGGCAAGGGCGATCCCGATCGGGTCAATGCCCACCTCTCTGCCGCTGACAACAACGAGCGCTGCGCCGACCGCCGACATCAGGGCCGCGGCGCCGGCGTACCAACTCCACCGACGCAGGCCCAGCGCCAGCGAGGCGATGAGGATGAGCGCGGGATACGTGTAGAACAGCAGCGACACGGTTGCCACGGTTCCGTGCTGCAGCGCTTGGTAGAAAAGCACTGCCTGCATCCCGTACAGGAGAGCCCCCAGCAGGAACGCCCTGAGGCGCTCGCCGCGAACGGGGGCCACGGGCCGTCGCAGCCCGGCAAGGATCCCGAGGCACACCAGGCCACCGACTAGGTATCGGAGTCCCACCGCTGCCTCGGTGGCGATACCCTCCTCAATCAGCAACCTCTGCATCACCACCACGGTCCCGAACATCATGACGGTGGCGAGCCCCACGATCAGTCCGCGCGAGGTTGACGTCATATCGAGAGGATCGCACTGTGTCGGTAGTAGTTGCAGGCGGAACACGAGGAATCGGCCTCGAGCTTGCCGAGTCGCTCACCGAGCGCGGAGAAACGGTGGTGCTCGGTTACGGCAGTGACCACGACTCCGCACAGGCCGCAGCCGCACGGCTGGTTGCGGCGGGGCGTGAGCCGCTCGTGGTTCAGTCCGACATGGCCACGCCCGAAGGCTCGCGGGCACTCGCGCGCGTCGCCGCCGAGGTGGGCGAGCCGGTGCGTGTGGTGGTGCACTGCTCGGTTCAGGTGGTTCCGGGTGCCCTCGTCGACCTCGCGCTCGACGATCTCGACCGCACCCTCGCGGTCAACGGCACATCGCTGCTGTGGCTCACCCGCGCTATGGTGCCGCTGATGCAGCGCGGAAGTTCGCTGCTGTACCTCACCAGCCGTGGAAGTACCGTAGTGGTGGGTGGCTACGGCACGGTCGGGCCCGCGAAGGCCTACGCCGAGGCTCTGATGCGCTACCTGGCGGTTGAGTTGGCGCCGCAGGGTATTCGGGTCAACGCGCTGGCACCGGGCACCCAGGACACGCAGGCGCTGCGTGCGGTGTTCGGCGACAGGACCGACGAGATCATCGAGGCGCAGCGAGCCAAGAACCCCAGCGGGCGCCTGGTGACTCCTGACGACTACTGCGGGGTGGCGCGCATGCTGGTTGGGCCCGAGTCAACGATGGTCACGGGCCAGACCGTGTTCGTCTACGGAGGCGCCAACCTGATGGGGTGAGACTGCACTGATCGCTGGTCGCTGACCCGGGTCAGGATCCGGTTAGGCGTTGCGACGCAGGGTGACGTCCATGGCCTCGGTCGCGACCCTCAGGTAGGGCAGGTTCACGGCAGCCAGCAGTGAGCGAACCTGCTCGATCTCCGGGCTCGCGAGAGGGAAGTCCTGCTTGATCGGCCCGGCGGCGCGCATGGCCGCGAGGTCGCTCTCGGGCACCAGGGCGGCGAGGATGAGGTCGTCGTCGTTGGTGGTGCCGAAGCGGCGGCGCAGCTCTTCGATCGTGGGCTGCTCAGGCGGGTTCGCGAAAATCTCGGCGGCACGGGGGGCGGCCATGATGTGGTCCATCACGTTGGCGTCGATGGGTGCGGGGGGTTCGCCGTAGAAGCGGGCCGCGTACTGCACCACCTCGTCAGGAACGACTGAGTAGCGCTCGTTGGTAACGATGTTGAGCACTGCCTGAATGCCGACGAGCTGGCTGAACGGCGTCGCCATGATGGGGTACCCCAGCTCGCGGCGTACCTGGGCAGTTTCGGTGAGCACCTCGCCGAGCCGGTCGGTCATGCCGTACTGCTCGAGCTGGGCCTTGAGAGTTCCTGTCATGCCTCCGGGAATCTGGTGCTGCACGCTGAACAGGTCGTACTCGGCGAACTGGTTAACCAGGTGGCCGGCGGCCTTGCCCACGCGCTCGAAGTGGTCGCTGACCGGCTTGAGTAGCGACTCGTCGATGCTGTGCTCGAAGCCCATGAGCTCGACGTTGCGCACCATGCTCTCGATGCTGGGCGTCGAGGGGCCGTTGGACATTGAGCGCACGCAGGTGTGTAACACCGTGACTCCGAGCTTGGCGGCCTCGCAGTACGCCATGCCAGACATTCCCATGAGGTTGTTGCTGTGGAACTCGATGGGCTTGCCATTGGAATTGGCCAGGAGTGTGGGGATGATGGTGCGCAGGCGGTCGAGGTCGAGCACCCCCGCGGTGTCGTAGAACAGAATCGTGTCGACCTCGGGAATCGCCGAGATTTTACGGGCCTTGTCGGCGTAGTACTCGTCAGTGTGAATCGGTGACAGCGCGAACAGGATCGTGCCGGAGACTTCCGATCCGTACTCCTTGGCAACCTTTGCGAGCCGCGCCATCTTGTCGATGTTGAACAGCACGTCGTAGATCCAGAAACTGCGCACCCCGTGCTCATTCAGCTGGCGCATCCAGGCGTCCATCAGGGCGTCGGGCGTGGTGCCGAAGCTGATGCACGCGTTCGAGCGCATCCCACCGCGGATGGGGGTGCGGCGAATCTTGCTCTTGATCAGGTCGAGGCCCTGCCATGGGTTCTCTCGCTTGTATTTGATCAGCACCTCCATGAAGGAGCTGGCGGCGACGTCGATGACGCTGTAGCCGGTGCGGTCAATGAGCGGCGCCACCGGTGCGGCCATGCCGGCCTGCATCCGCATACCCCACAGGCTCTGCTGTCCGTCTCGCAGGGTTGCGTCGAGGAAGTCGATATGTGTCACGGTGGGGAACTCCTGGTCAGTGGGTGTCAGTGGGTGTCAGCGGGCGTCGGTGGGGTTGAGCGAATCGGGTGACTCGGTACTGAGCGTGGACCGCAGGGTGTTTTTCAGGATCTTCCCAGCACCGTTGCGCGGTAGCGAGTCGAGCACGTGGTACTCCTTCGGCCTCTTGTACCGCGCCATGGAATCGAGGCAGTGGCGGTCGAGCGCCTCGAGGTCGAGGGTGCGCCCGGGGGCGGCGACCACATAGGCGACCACGCGCTCGCCCCACTCGTCGTCGGGAGCACCCACCACGGCGACGTCGACGACGTCGCTGAACTCGATCAGCACCTCCTCAACCTCGCGTGAGTAAATGTTGGCGCCACCAGAGATGACCATGTCTTTGCTGCGGTCGAGCAGTGTGAGCTGACCGCTGTCGAAGCGTCCGATGTCACCGGTGTGCAGCCACCCGTTGCGCAGGGTGTCAGCGGTGGCTTCGGGCCGGTCGAGGTAGCCCAGCATCACCGTGGGGCCGCGCACGATAATCTCGCCTACTTCGCCGTCGGGAAGCACGGTGTCGCGGTCGTCGACAACTCGCACCTCGGTCGCGATGCGCGCAAAGCCGACCGAGCGCAGCACGTCGAGGTTTCCAGTGCGTGCGGCCTCGGCCATGAGTCGCTGGGGCACGGCGCTGATGGTGCACGGGGTCTCGCCCTGTCCGTATCCGTTCCAGACCTTCTCGCCAAACACCCCTACCGCGTCGACGAGGTCGGCGGGCAGCACTGGTGCTGCACCCACCAGAAGGGTTCCAATCTGAGCGGCGACCTCAGCAGACGCGCTGTCGTGGGCCACCACCCGACGCATGAGCACGGGGGGCACGAAGAAGGTCGCGCGCGGGTGCGAACGCAACAGCTGCCAAATCTCGGCGGGGTCGGCGCCACGCGACTCGGGAATGACCTGGGCCGCACCGCGCGCGAGGAACGGAAGCGCGAACAGACCGCTCGCGTGGCTCATGAGCCCGAGGTGCAGGAGGGACGAACGCTCATCGACGGGCTCGACGTCGGCGAGGTACGCGACGGTCATTGACATGAGATTGCCGTGACTGAGCAGTGCGCCCTTGGGCTTGCCCGTGGTACCGCTCGTGTAAAAGATCCAGGCCGGGTCGTTCCAGCTCACATCGCAGAGGGGCGATGGCTCGACGCCGCGGGTGTCGTTCTCGCCCGGCGCATCGATGACGCCGACTGGAAGTCCCCCGGCCTCGGCCAGCACCTGCTGGGCGCGGTCGCTCGAGCTCAGGCATAGCGTTGAGCGCGAGTCGACCAGAAGGTCGGCCACCTCACGCGGGTGCAGCATGTTGCTCAGCGGCACCGCTACCCCGCCGACCCACCAGATGGCGATCAGGAACTCGAGGTACTCGGGACAGTTGCTGGCCCAGATGGCCACGGCGTCGCCCGGGCGCACACCCCAGCGCTGAGTGAGGGTGGTGGCCCGTCGGGCGATGCGGTCGGAGAACTCGCCGTAGGTGCTGAGAACCTCGGTACCCGAGATCACGGCCGGCTCGTTCGGCACTCGGCGCGCCGATGAGCTGACCAACGTCGCCAGGTTCACCGGACCGCCCTCTCGAGCAGCGTGATGGCGACCGCCGCCTCCTCGATTCCGGTGAGTCCGCCGCTGTTCTCGGCGAGGGCGATGCGAGCCCCCTCAACCTGGCGGGCCCCAGCCTCGCCTCGCAGTTGCAGCACGAGCTCGTGAATCTGCGCCAGACCGGTTGCGCCGATGGGGTGGCCACGCGACTCCAGGCCGCCCGAGGGGTTCACCGGAATGCGGCCTCCGAGGGCGGTATCGCCGCGCTCTGCGGCTCGTCCGCCGTCGCCGTACTCGACTAGGCCCATGTGCTCAACCTGCTGCACCTCGCCGATCGCGGTGGCGTCGTGCACCTCGGCGACGTCGACGTCGGCAGGGGTGAGCCCGGCCTCCGCGTAGGCGCGTCGGGCCGTGCGCGGGCTGACGTGCTGCGACGGGTCAATGCCGTCCCAGGATCCTCCGTGGCCCAGTGCCATGCCACGGATCGTCACCGCGCGGGCCGCGTTGGAAGCCCGCGAGGCACTCGACACCACGGCGGCAGCCGCGCCATCGGAGATCGGCGAGCACATCGGAATGGTGAGGGGCCACACCACCGCGCGTGCGGCCAGCACCTCGTCGACGGTGAATGGCTTTCGGAACTGCGCGTTGGGGTTGTGCACCGAGTGGGCGTGGTTCTTGGCGCTCACCGCGGCGAACTGCTCGCGGGTGCTCCCGAATCGGGCCATATGGTCGCGGGCGAACGACGCGTAGATATCCATGAACACGGTGCGGGTGTCGAGCGACTCGGCGTCGTCGGGCACGAGGGTTGAGCTGCCGAGAGCCGCGAGCCGGGCGAACGACGCATCGCGGTTCGCGACGTCCCAGCTGCCCTCGAAGGCTGCGAGCACTGTGTCAGGTCCGGCCTGCGTCATCACCTCGCTGCCCACCACCAGGGCGTGCTCAACCATTCCGGCGCCGAGGTACGCCGTCGCGACCTGCAGTGCCGTGGTGGCGCTGCAGCACGCGTTCTCAACATTGATCACCGGGATGATGCCGAGCGAGAGGTTCGCGAGGGCCAGTTGTCCGCGAATTCCGTGCTGGCCCTCCATCGCGCCCTGCGTGGCGTTGCCGAAGATGACCACGCCGATGTCGGCGGGGTCGAGTCCGGAGTCGGCGATGGCCTCGAGCGCCGCCTTCTCAGCAAGTTCGGCAACGGTCGCGCCGGACCCCTTGCTGAAGGGGGTGATTCCCACTCCGGTGATCGAACAGGGCTGCGCCATGTAGAACTCCTTGGGCCCGCGTGAACTGGTGTGCGAATCTGACGGACCATCTCCGCACCGGTGGCACCAAACTAACAGGCGTTAGTTGGGCGCCACTCAGAGATCGGTGGCGAGGTCAGCAGCCACGATGGTGCCCCAAACGCGGGGTGTGCCGGGCACCCGCTCCTGCTCAGACATCAGGTACTCGCGCAGCCAGCGCTCGCTCTCGGAGACGTGAATGGTTGCGGCCGAGCGCGCGAGCGCAGGGTCGCGATCGGTCAGCGCCTGAAGAATGAGCCCGTGCTGCGAGAGCGTCATCGACTTCAGGCCGCTCATCGAGGCGCGCCAGATGCGTGCACGCAGCGCCCGGGTGGAGATGGCGTCGAGAATCGAGCAGAGGCTCGCGTTGCCCGTGGCGTCGGCGATGTGCGCGTGGAAATCCATGTCACGCACGACCATCTCCTCGGGATCATGAGCTGATCGCATCGAAGCCAAACTGTCGTGCAGAACGTCGAGCTCGTCGGGGGTGATGCGCTGAGCCGCGAGGGCAGTGGCAGCGGGCTCGAGTAGCTTGCGCACCTCGAACACCTCGATGAGCGTCTTGTCCTCCATCAGATCGATGACGAACGACAATCCGGAGAGCAGCAGGCGGGGTTCGAGGCTGGTCACGTAGGTTCCGTCGCCGCGGCGCACATCGAGCACTCGGGCCTGGCTCAGCGCCTTGACGGCCTCCCGAAGCGAACTGCGGGAGATGCCGAGCATGGTGGCCAGTTCCTGCTCGGGCGGCAGTCGATCTCCGGGATTGATCCGACCACTCATGATGAGGTCGCGAATCTTGCCAATGGCCGCATCAGTGACGCTCACGGTAGGGACATCCCTTCGGGTGCGTGGTGGGGCTCGGAGTTGATCCGTCTCGGTGCATTGTGTCTACTGACGTGGGTCGCTATCCTGTTTCAAACATCGGATGTCTGACTCAGATGTGGTGATAAGTCAGGCGTAGCGGTGTGTTCGTGCGGATGTTAAGCGTAGCCCGATGACTCGGGCTTGGTGGAAGGACGGCAATGTCTCTGTCTCCAGACGACATCAAGGCCCTCGTCGACTCGTTTGAGGCCTCGGGGTGGGATGAAATGTCGGTGCGCTTTGGCGACACCAGCCTCGACCTCACCCGTACCGGAGCCCCCCCGCGCAAGGAGTCTGCCGCGGCCGTGGCCGCTGCTGCGGCTGCGCCCGCCGCCGTTGCGCCCGCCGCTGTGGCCCCCGCTGCCGTGGCGGCAGCGCCCGCAGCCAGCGCAGCCAGCGCAGCCAGCGCGGCCAGCCCTGCCGTTCCGGTGTCGGCTACTGGCCACTCGGTCACTGCGCCGTCGCTCGGTCTCTTCTGGCGCTCGCCCCAGCCGGGGGCACCGTCGTTCGTCGAGGTTGGTCAGCAGGTGTCGTCTGAAGACACGGTGTGCATCGTCGAGGTGATGAAGCTGATGAACCACGTCAAGGCGGGTGTCACCGGCGTGGTCAGTGCGATTGGCCCCGGCAACGGCGACATGGTCGAGTTCGGACAGATGCTGGTGACCATCGAGCCTGACGGCTCCTGAGGAGCGGTTGCGTGTCGATCTCTCGGGTGCTGGTGGCCAATCGCGGTGAAATTGCCGTGAGGATCATCCGAGCCTGCGCCGACGAGGGTCTCGAGTCGGTGGTCATCACCTCGGAGGCCGATCGCGACAGCATGCCGGCCCGACTGGCCGACCGGTCGGTGTGCATCGGACCCGCACACGCGCACGAGAGCTACCTCGACATCGACCGGGTCATCGCCGCGGCGATGGCAACCGGCTGCGACGCGCTGCATCCAGGGTACGGCTTCCTGGCCGAGCGCCCTGAGCTGCCGGAGGCGTGCGCCGAGAACGGAATCACCTTCGTGGGGCCGTCGGCCGACACCATCCGCCGCGGAGGCGACAAGGTTCAGGCCCGGGCTGCTGCGCAGGCGCTGGGCATCTCCACCGGGGCCGGAAGCGATGCGCTCACCGATCTCGCGTCGGCCCGAGCGGTCGTTGAGTCAGTCGGGCTGCCGGTGCTGCTCAAGGCGGCCGCCGGCGGTGGAGGCCGCGGCATGGTGCTGGTCAATGAGATCGACGACCTCGACACCACCTTCGCCACGGCGAGCCACGAGGCGCTGCAGGCGTTCGGCGACGGCAGGCTGTACATCGAGCGGTTCATCACCCGTGCCCGCCATGTCGAGGTGCAGATCCTCGCCGACACGCATGGCAACGTGGTGCATCTTGGTGAGCGTGACTGCTCGGCCCAGCGGCGTTATCAGAAGATCGTCGAAGAGGGACCCGCCCTGTCGATCGACCCCGCCGTGCGGGCAGAGCTGCATCGGTCTGCCGTGGAATTGTGCCGCGCGCTCGACTACGTGGGCGCGGCCACTGTCGAGTTCGTGGTCGATGCCATCACTGGCGACTACGCGTTTCTCGAGGTCAACACACGCGTGCAGGTTGAGCATCCCGTGACCGAACTCATCACCGGCATCGACATCGTGCGCGAGCAGCTGCGTATCGCGGGCGGGCACCCCCTGTCGTTCACCCAGGACGAGGTCCGGCTCGACGGCCATGCCATCGAGTGCCGCATCAATGCCGAAGACCCCTCGCGCGACTTCCTCCCGACGCCCGGACGGGTCACTACGTGGATTCCGCCGGTGGGCGGAGGCGTGCGGGTCGACAGCCATGTCTTCGGCGGCTACCTCATCCCGCCCTACTACGACTCAATGATCGCCAAGGTGCTCACCTGGGGTCCCGATCGAGAGACCTGCCTCGCTCGCATGCGTCGTGCACTCGACCACTTCACGATCGAAGGAATTACCACCAACCGCGCGTTCTTGCGCGACCTCATCAGTAGCGACGGATTTATCGAACAGCAGCACCACACCCGCTGGGTTGAGCAGGAGTTCCTGCCTCAGTGGATCACTCGTGACGAGAAGGGCACACCGTGACCAAGATCGAGTTCATCGACCAGTCGCTGCGCGACGGGCAGCAGAGCCTCTGGGGCATGCGCATGCGCGCGGGCCACAGCCTCCCCGTGGCTGCTGACATCGACCGCGTGGGATATCGCATCGTCGACTTCACCGGCTCGTCGATCTTTGAGGTACTCGTGCGCTACCAGCGCGAGAACCCGTGGGAGGGGCTCGACCTCGTGCGCGCCGCCATGCCCAACTCGCGCATGCGGGCCGGTTCGCGGGCGAACGCGATCGTCGGAATGGGACTCACCCCCCGATCGATCCTCGAGCTGTGGGTGCGCACCCTTATTAAGCACGGCATCGGCAGTATGTGGATTTTCGACTGCCTGTTCAACCTCGACGAAATGAAGTGGATGTGCGGCATCGTGCAGGACGCCGGGGCCGAAGCCGCGCCCCAGGTGATGTTCGCCGAGTCGCCCGTGCACACCGACGAGTTCTTCGCCCGCATCGTGCGGGAAATGTCGACGTGGGGTGTGGAGACGATCATCCTCGGCGACGAAGCCGGCATCCTCTCGCCCGATCGCGCGGCGACGTGGATCCCTGGCATGGTAGAGGCCGCCCAGGGCACCACGCTCGAGGCTCACTTCCACAACACCACCGGGGTGTCGACCCTCAACTACATCACCGCTGCCAAGCACGGAATCCACATCCTGCACACCGCGGTGGGCCCCATGGCCAACGGACCCTCGATGCCGTCGGTCGAGATCACAGCCGACAACATGAAGAGGCTCGGCTACGAGGTTGACCTTGACCTCTCGCTGCTGCCGGGCATCGCCGAGCATCTCACGCGCGTGGCTGAGAACGAGGGCTTCCTCGTGGGCGTGCCCCGCGAGTACAACCTCGCGCACTCCGCCCACCAGCTGCCCGGAGGCATGACCGGCACGCTGATCGCCCAGCTCAAGCAGTACGGCATGGAGTCGCGCTACGACGAACTGATGCATGAGATCAGCATCGTGCGCGAGGAGATGGGCTACCCCGTCATGGCCACGCCCTACAGCCAGCTCGTGGGCATTCAGGCGCTGCTCAACCTCGTGAACGGCGAGCGCTACACGATCTTCCCCGACGAGAACCTCATGTACCTAGCCGGCCACATGGGTCCGATTCCGGGCACGGTCGCCCCGGAGGTCATGGACCGAGCCTTCAGCAGCAAGCGCGGTAAGGAGTTCCTCGACTGGGAGCGTCCCGACCCGTCACTGAAGGAGATTCGCCACCAGTTCGGCGACCTTATCTCCGACGAGGAACTGCTACTGCGCTACCTGATCCCAGGCCCCGATGTCGACGCCACCCTTGCTGCGGGGCCGGTGAAGACGAGCTTCAACTACTCCGACAGCCCCGAGGTGATGCTGGTGCGCGACCTCATGAACCGCACCACGGCGAAGTACCTCACCTACCAGCACGGCGACCTCACCGTGAACATGCAGAGAGGCTGACCGATACATGGACATCGGGGTACTGATCCGACAGAGCGCGGCACGGTTCGGCAACGCACCGGCCCTCGAGTGCGAGGGACGAGTGGTCTCCTTTCTCGAATTCGACGCGGCCACCGACCGCATCGGCCACGCCCTTCTGGCGCAGGGCATTGAGCCGGGCGACCGCGTGGGCGTCATGATGCCCAACGGCATCGAGTGCCTCGCGGTGTACTACGCGCTGGCCAAGGCCGGACTCGTGCGCCTGCCGCTCAACGAGAAGGACACGCCCGAGCAGAACGCCTACAAGATCGCCGACGCCGACGCGCGTGCACTCATCCACTCCGGCTCCGTGCCGCCCGGCGGCGAGAACCTCCACTTCAGCACCGACTCGTCCTGGATCGACACCGTCGCGTGGTCGGGAGACACCTCGGCCTGCTACGTGCCGCGCGACCCGGAGGCCCCCTACCGGCTCGGCTACACCGGTGGCACCACCGGCATGCCCAAGGCGGTCACCCTCACGATGCGCGGCGAGCATGCCGAGGTCGCCAACTTCTTGATGGACCTGATGCCCGACATCGGCCCGGCCGACACGATGCTCCACGCGGCGCCGATCATTCACGCGAGCGGCGCCTTCTTCCTGCCTGCGTTTTCCCGCGGGGCTCGCAGCGTGATCATGAAGAAGTTTGACGCCGTTGCGTGGCTCGCGGAGATCGAGCGAAGCCGAGCCTCGTACTCATTCCTCGTCCCCACCATGATCGCCCTCGTGCTCGACGTGCACGGTGTCGAGGACGTCGATACATCGTCGCTGCGCCGGCTGTGCTGGGGAGCGTCGCCCATTCCGCCGAGCGTGGCCGAGCGGGCGCAGAAGGTGTTCGGGAAGGTTCTCGCGCAGACGTTCGGCCAGAGCGAGGCACCGATGGCCATTACGGTGCTGCAGCCCGATGAGCATGACCGCGTTGGATCCGCTGGCCGCGCGTACACCCTGATGGAGGTTCGCGTTCAGGACGACGAGGGCAACTTTCTGCCCACCGGCGAGGTCGGCGAGGTCGTCACGCGTGGTCAGTTGCTCATGAAGGGCTACTGGAAGCGGCCTGACCTCACCGAGAAAACGATCGTTGATGGCTGGCTGCACACCGGCGACCTTGGCTACATCGACGCCGAGGGCTTCGTCTACCTGGTCGACCGCAAGAACGACATGATCATCAGCGGTGGTTCCAACGTGTACCCGCGCGAGGTCGAGGATGTTCTCAACGCCCACCCTGCCGTGCGTGAGGCGGCGGTCGTTGGAATTCCCGACGACACCTGGGGCGAGGTCGTGCACGCTGTCGTGGCCTGTCGCAGCGAGACCACGCCCGAGGATGTGATGGCCTTCGTGGCCGAGCGGCTGCCGAGCTATAAGAAGCCGCGGAGTGTCGTGATCTGGCCCGAGTTGCCCAAGAGCCCGGCGGGCAAGATTCTTCGTCGCACTGTGCGCGAGCAGGAGATTGAGCGGCTCAGCGGCGTGGGGAGCCCGTGACCGCATGAGCGTTCAGACGCGGCCTCCGATGGACGCCTACATCGTCGATGTGGTGCGCACCCCCTTCGGTCGCGGCCGCGAATCGGGGTCGCTGGCGGGGATGCACCCCGTCGACCTGCTGGCCTCGGTGCTCAACGGCCTCGTCGCGCGCACGGGTATCGACCCGGCTGTCGTTGAGGATGTCATCACCGGCTGCGTGCAGCAGGTGGGCGAGCAGGCTGGCAACATCGGCCGGCATGCCGTGCTGGCGGCCGGGTGGCCCGATTCGGTGCCAGCGGTCACGCTCGATCGCAAGTGCGGCTCCTTCCAGCAGGCGGTGCATTTTGCCGCCGCCACGGTGGCCTCGGGTCAGATGGATGTTGTGGCGGTTGGCGGGGTCGAAATGATGAGCCTCATTCCGATGAAGCTCAACCGCATGGGCCGCGATGAACTGGGCCCGATGTTTCGCGCGAGCAGGCCCGACGGGCTCGTGGGCCAGGGCATATCCGCCGAGCTCATCGCCGCACGGTACGACCTGTCGCGCGAGGAACTCGACGCCCTGTCGGCGGGGTCGCACGCGCGTGCTGTGGCGGCCCGCGATGGCGGGGTGATGTCGCGCGACATCCTTCCGGTCAGCACGTCTCACGGAGTCGTGTCCGTTGATGAGGGCATTCGTGACTCCACGACAGCCGAGGGGCTGGCCGCGCTCAAGGCCAGTTTCCAGCGCGATGACTTCTCTGAGCGCTTTCCCGAGATTGCCTGGCGGATCACCGCCGGCAACTCCTCTCAACTCACCGATGGCGCGGCGGCCAGCCTCGTGGTCAGCGGGTACGCGCTGAAGGCCCTCAACCTCACCCCGCGCGCCCGGGTGGTGGCCACCAGCGCTGTCGGCGACGACCCCATCATGATGCTCACCGGGGTGATTCCGGCCACCCATCGTGTGCTCGAGCGAGCGGGCCTAGCGATTGCCGACATGTCGACTGTCGAGGTGAACGAGGCCTTCGCCTCGGTCGTGGGCGCCTGGCTGCGCGAATTCCCCATCTCCGACGAGCTCGTGAATCCCTGGGGCGGAGCGATCGCCTTCGGACATCCCGTGGGGGCCTCTGGTGGGCGACTGCTGGCTAACCTCATCGGCTGCCTCGAGCAGACACGGGGGCGCTACGGGCTCTGGACGATGTGCGAGAGCGGCGGCATGGCAAACGCCACCATTCTCGAGCGGGTGTAGCCGTGTCGCAGGGCTCGGGGCGCGCGGCTGTGGTCACCGGCGCTGCGCGCGGCATCGGAGCCGGATGCGCGGCCGACCTGGCAGCTCGCGGGTTCGCAGTTGCCCTGCTTGATGTCGATGGCGAGTCGGCCGAACGGGTGGCCCAGAGCATGCGATCGAGCGGCGCTGAGGCCTACGCCTTTCAGTGCGACGTCACGTCATCGGCGGGGGTGCGCGACACCTTCGATGAGATCGTGAGTCGGCTCGGGCCGCTGGGGGCCGCGGTGAACGCGGCTGGCATCAACGTGGCGCGCCATGCGGTCACCGAACTCGACGACGATGAGTGGTCGCGCATGATCGCGGTGAACCTCACCGGCGTGATGCACTGCCTGCGCGAGGAGGTGAGGCTGATGCGCCGTGCCGGCGGCGGTTCAATCGTCACGATTGGTTCGATTCTCAGCACGGTTGCGTACCCACGGGCCGCGGCCTACATCGCTACGAAGCACGCCGTGCTCGGCCTCACCCGCAGCGCTGCGATCGACTATGCCGCCGAGTCGATCAGGGTGAACCTCGTGGCGCCCGGGCATGTGCGCACCGATTTCGGCACCGAGGAGATGACTGCCCAGAAGGAGGCCGCGCTCGCGGCCACCTACCCCCGGGGCGCGATCGCAGAGGTGCACGATATCTCCGCACTCGTGGGTTTCCTGTGTTCAGATGAGGCGCGCAACATCACTGGTTCCTGCTACACCACCGACGGTGGCTACACCGCTCACTAGGGAGAGATTCATGGCCGATAAGGGTGCCAACGGAATGCCCGCGGGGTTCTCGATGCCGCTCGGAGCGTCGCTGTACGCGTCGCCGCCCTACGAGTTCCGACGGGCCGACCAGGCGTGGGTGCAGTACGAGGCTGATCCCGAGAAGGTGGCGCAACTCCTGCCGCCGGGTGTGGTGCCCGACTCCGATCCGCCGGTGTGCGAGGCCTGGGTGTGCTGGTACCCGTGGACTACCTTTGGTCCTTTTCACGAGGCTTACATCATGGTGCGGGTTGTAGTCGACGGAGTGCGCTACTGGTACCAGCCGGTGATCTTCACCGATAACGAGGTACCGCTGGCGGCCGGTCGGGAGATCTGGGGCTTCGCCAAGAAGCTGGCTGTGATGCGGTGGGACTGGGGCGGCGCAGGCCTCGGCGGCAATCGCGGCGAGCAGTTGATGTTCACGGTTGAGCGTCCGGCGGGCAACCGCATCATGACGCTCACGATGGCTCCGGAGAGGCTGTACGAGCCCTCAGATCGCGAAGGGCTGCCAGTGCTCAGCTTCCGCCATCTGCCACCGTCGGAGGAAGGGCGTAAGCCTGCGGCGTCGGAGTTGGTGCGACTCGACGTTAACGGCGCGCTCTACAAGGGTGCCGACGGTCGGCCGGAGTTCTGGGCCGGTCGGGGGTCGGTCACACTGCCGTCGACGAGCCAAATCGATCCGTGGCACCTGCTGGCTCCGACCAAGGTGCTCGGGGCGTACTGGACCACCGCCGACTTCAGCCTGCCCCTAGGCACCGTGGTCAAGGACTACGTCGCCGAGGGTTACTTCGACGAGGGCTGAGATGGCCTACGAACTGGGGGCCGCGGGCTTCTCGATGCCGCTGGGGGCAAGCCTCTATCCCCCACCGCCCTACGAGTTCCGCGATGCCGAGCAGGTGAGCATCTGCTTTGAGGCCGATGCCTCAGCGGTGTCGGCACTTATTCCGAAGGGGTTGCGGATCGACGCAACGGCCGAGGGGGCGGCCTATTGCGAGGTGCGTGTGTGCAACTACCACTGGAGCGCCTTCGGACCGTTTCACGAGACGTATGTGATCGCGCGCGTGCGCGACGACAACGATGACCCCTACTACTTTCTCCCCCTCATCTTCACCGATAACGAAGCACCGCTGGCCGCGGGCCGCGAGCTATGGGGTTATCCCAAGAAGCTGGCGCTGATGAGCTGGGATTGGGGCGGTGCGGGTTCGGGTGGTGCGCTCGGCGAGCAGTTGGCCTTCACCGTCAGTCGCCCGGCCAGCACGCCGCTCTTCACAGCGACGTTCACTCCCGAGCGTCAGGCCGACCCGAGCGAGCGCAGTGGCCACGGGGTGCTGAGCCATCGGCTACTGCCACCGTCGCAGGTGGGTAGGCCGCCTGCCGCCGACGAGTTGGTGCTGCTGGCGTCGTCGAAGACCCTGCAGCGCGATGCTGCCGGCAACCCGAAGCTATGGGCCGGGCGTGCCTCACTGACCGTCCATGTCGATAGTGACGCCGATCCGTGGCACCTGTTTAGGCCAACGCGGATGCTGGGCGCCTACTGGCAGATCAGCGACTTCAACCTGCCCATGGGGCGAGTGTTACTCGACTACCTAGCCTGACGACTCACGCCCGTTCGGTGGCCGGTACGGGTGTGCGTCCTAGCTCACTGGTTCGGTGAGGTTCTCCTTCAGCGCGACCAGTTCGTCGTCGGTGACGCCGTGCAGCATGAGGTACTCGCGCGGACTGCCGTAGGCCTCGCGCACCCCGGCGAAGAACCGATGGATGTATTCGGGTGGCGTGAGGTTGGCCTCCTTGGGCAGCTTGTCGAGCGCTGGCCCGTAGCTCGACATTCCTCGCAACCGATCGAGCACGGCGTCGACGAGGTGCGAGCCGGCCGCGTACTCATCTGCAATGTCGTTCTCGTCGCAGCCAATGGCCGCCAGCACCATCGCGATCGCGACACCGGTGCGATCCTTGCCCGCCGCGCAGTGAATGATCGCCGGCGGGCCGTCGGGTGAGCCGAGCAGGCGCACGATTCCGACCACCGACGGGGCCGAACTGTCGAGGTAGCCGAGGTAGTGCGTCACGACCGGGTCGTGCTGTTGCAGAATCGGCGTGGCCGACCCGTCGCGGTTGGTGCCCTCGACCATGAGGGGCAGGTGCACGTGTGCGATTGACGGCTCGTCCGCCAGCAGCCCGCGCCCCTCAACGTCAACCTCGAAGGCCAGGCGCAGGTCGATGTCGCTGCGCAGCCCAAGCTGGGTCACCAGGGTGTGGATCGCGTCGGCGGTGAGGAACTGCAGGGTGTCGCTGCGCAGCAGCCGCCCATGGGCGACTCGGCGGTCGTGCCCGCAGGGCACTCCGCCCACATCGCGGAAGTTGAGTGCGCCGTCGAGTTCGAGTGGCTGGTTCACGACTAGTCCTTATGTCAGTGAGGCGGGCGGGCAGTGAAACTGCCGGCGCTCTCGGCCCCGAGGGAGCCGCGAGCACCGGCAGTCGGTGATGCTGGGTCTAGCCGGGGAACGAGCGGGCGGTGCAACCACCGTCGACGGTGAGCAGCGAGCCGTTGCAGTAGCTGGAGTCGTCGGACGCGAAGAACAGGTTGGCCGAGGCGATCTCGCCGGGAGCCGCAGGACGACCGATCGGTGTGAGCGTGTTGCCCACCGCGGGATCGGCGAAGGCGGGCACGACCGAGGCGATCATTGGGGTGTCGACGAAGCCCGGGCACACCACGTTGCTGCGGATGCCGTTCTTGATGTAGGTGATCGCCAGCGACCGGCTGAGGTTAACGATGGCGCCCTTGGCCGCGGTGTAGGTGTGGCCGTCGTAGAGGCCGGTGATACCGCCCATGCTGGCCACATGCACGAGCGAGCCGCTGCCCGCAGCCATCATGTGCTCGAGCGCGAACTTGGTGCAGAGAAAGTACGAGTCGAGGTTGATCGACATTACGTCGCGCCACCACTCGGTGGTGGTCTCGTGCAGCTTGGCCATGGAGCCGGGGTTGGCCTCGCCGTAGGCCCAGCCCACGCCCGCGTTGTTCACCAGAATGTCGATCTTGCCGTAGGCGGCGATGGCGGCATCGATCAGCGCCTTGGCGCCAGCCTCGGTCGCGAGGTCGCCTGCGACGACCATGCCCTGGCCTCCGTTCGACAGGGCTGAAGCGAGCGCCTCGTCGAGAGTCGACTGGGTGCGGGCTCCGCCCACGACGGTCGCACCCTCGGCGGCGAACCGCTCCATGGTGGCCCGCCCGATGCCTGTGCTGGCTCCGGTGATGACCGCTACCTTGTCGTCAAGCCGACCCATGAGATCCTCCTGCGTAGTTGGGTGAGTGTGCGTGCCGTGCGAGTGTGTGTTGTGGGAGTGCGTTGCGGTGTCGGTCAGGGGGTGATCTGAACCTTCACCGACGTGTCCTTGGCCAATTGGGCGACAAACGCGTCGTCGATCTGGTCGAGGGCAAAAGTGTGGCTGATCATGGGCTCGGCCTTGGCCCGGCCGTCGGAGAGCATCGAGAGCACCTGGGCGAACTCGCCCTTATAGGCGAAGGTGCCGCCCACGCTCATCTCCTTCTGCACAATCTGGTTGCCGTCGATGGGTACGTCGCCCTCGTAGAGCGCGGCCATGCGCAGCTTGCCGCCGGCGCGCGTCATCGTGATTGCCTGGTTGAGCAGGGCGGTGACCCCCGACGCCTCCACGACGATGTCGGCCCGCGCACCAACGCCGTAGGCGCCAACGCCGGTGAGGTCCTGAACCGCGGCGAGGGCGTCGTCGTTCTTGCCGTTGATGACGATGTCGGCTCCGAGCTGCTGGGCCAGAGCGAGGCGGGTCGACGACACGTCGATTCCGATAACGCGTCCGGCTCCCATGATCTTGAGCATCTGCACCACATTGAGTCCGATGCTGCCAAGTCCGATCACCACGCAGGTGTCGGTGGGCAGGGGGGCGCACATCTTGGCCGCGTGCAGGCCCACCGAGATGGGCTCGGCCATGGCTGCCGCGGCGTCGCTGACGTTGTCAGGAATCTTGAACACGTTGCCACCGAGGATTACCTGCGGAACGCGTACGTACTCGGCGAAGGCGCCGGGCAGACCGTAGGCGACGCTCGCGGCAAGACCGGTCTCGCACAGGTGGGTTGCGCCCTCGAGACAGCGGGGGCAGCGGCCGCAGGCGCTGAGGGGGTTCGCGGTGATGCGGTCGCCCTCGGCGAGTCCCTCAACCAGCGAGCCCACCGACACAATGCTGCCGCTGAATTCGTGCCCCATGACCTGCCCGGGGGCCACGAACGCTCCCTCGAGGTACGAATGCAGGTCGGACCCGCAGATCCCGCACTGTGAGACCTTCACGACGATGTCGTTCGCGCCGGCCACCGGGTCGGGGAGATTCTGGATCGATAGCGTACGAGGGCCTTCGAAGACTGCAGCCTTCACGACCAACCTCCCAGTGAGAGTGTGCGCCCCGCGCCCGACGAGTACGCCATGAGTGTGAGGAGCGGGTGCTCCGACGGTGGTGCCCTCACGGTGGGTCAAAGCGGGCCCTGCTGTCAAGGGAATCGGTGAAATATGAACGGTAGAGATCACTATATAACATACTAAAAGCCATATTTCGCACTCAAGACATCGGAGGTATGGTCTAGACAAGCGCGCACGGGTGAGGCAGATTGGCCCATCAACCGGGCTCATGTGGGGCCCGCGGCCTAGGAGGCCTGATGGGATTCGTCAAGACACCCGAAGAGATTGCTGCGATCGAGGCGGTCATCCGCGCGCCAAGGTTCGTCAATTCGGAGATGCTGTCGGTGGTTGCCTCGGTGCCCCTGGCGTGGCTGGCCGAGGTGATTCCTGCTCCGCTTGAGCCCGACGGCGACTCCGCCCGCTTCATGGTGGGACGGTGGCAGAGCAACTGCGTCGGCAACTTCACCGGCGGTGCCGTGTATCTGCCGGCCCGCTACACCGACTCCGACGGAACGGTGATCACCGGCGAGTACGTGCTGGCCATGTACATGAATAGTGATTCGGCGATCCTCTACGGCCGTGAGGTGTTCGGCGAGCCCAAGCGGCAGGCCGAGATCGAACTGCACCGGGGCGTGAACCACGCCGTGGGCACCATTCGGCGCAATGGCGTGGAGATCATGCGTGTGAGTGGCAGCCTCGATCGCGATCTGGGGCCGTCGGAAACGTCGGGTGCGAACTTCAACATCAAGGCGCAGCCGGAGACCTCGGGAGCCGGTCTCGAGTTCGACCCGATCCTGACCCTGGCTACCTTCGAAGTGAGCCTGACCGCGCATCGCGAAGGCTCAGGTGCGGTCGCCCTCGCTTCGACTCCCCACGACTACCTCGGCGACATCCCGATCGGCGAGATCCGCGCTGCCATCTGGCAGGAGGGAGATCTGATCCCGGCCACGCGGCAGATCGCGACCATCCCCAAGGCAGACTTCCTGCCCTACTTCTACGCCCGGGTCGACGACTACGCACTGCTCAACACAGAGTGAGCAGCACGCCAGTCTGCCCTGTCTGCCCGACTGCCCGCGACTAGACCTCAAGGAGTACCAATGTCACGAATCCCCCTGGTGGAGGTCGAAGACCTCGACCCCTTTCTGCGCACTATGCACGACGGCGCGGCGCCGGACGACTGGGCGACCCAGCACTGCGCCCGGGCTTTCGCCCCCGTCCCCGCACTGCTCGAGGACTACCTCACCTTCTACTACCCCTGGCACAAGGAGAAGGGGGTCATCAGCTCGCGCATGAAGGAGCTCGTGAGGTTGCATGTGGCCACCCTCAATGGCTGTCGCACCTGTGCGGCCGCTCGCCTGTCACCGGAGTCGGTGCTGGAAAGCGAGGCCCTCGGCGCCCTGGGCGTGGACAGCGAGGGGCTCGGGACACTGAGCGAGGACGAGAGCATCGCCCTCGACTTCGCCGAGCGTATGGCGCTCGACCACCACAGCATCACCGATGACGATGTGCGTCGCTGGCGCACGACCTTCGGCGACGAGGGCTTCCTCGAACTGTCGATGATGACCACCCAGTACATCGGTTTCGGGAGGGTGCTCGCCATGCTGCAACTCGAGACGGTGGCGTGCCCGATTTAGGGGTCACGCGTACGTCACGAGACCGCAACACATCGGACCTATGCCACTCCCTAAACCGGACAAAACATATCAAACAGTACTCAAGAAGGTCACAACTTAGGTCAATAGTCGGCTCAACCCTTGACAGGGGACCCGGCGAGGACAAGGTTCGACTCACCTAACGGTCGCGGCATCAGGTCGACGGCTGGGAGAACATCAATCAAAGGAGTCACTATGGGTGTCAGAACCCTCAATGACGGATCGCAGCGAGGGCTGTTGGCGAAGGTGGCAGTTGTTGTCGCCGCCGCGGCCCTGACGCTCGCGGCCTGTGGGTCGTCCTCGAGCGGGGGTACGAGCAGCTCAGCGGCTGCCTCGACGCCCGCTGAGTCGTCCAGCGCGCCTGCGCCGAGTGAGCCGGCAGTTAGCGGCGAACCCGTCGTCGCTTACACGATCACCGACCTCGACTCTCAGGGTCCGGTGTACGCGAATATCCAGTACACCGGCCAGGCCTACGAGAAGTGGATCAACGAGAACGGTGGCATTGCCGGACGTCCGCTCAAGGTTGTTGTCTGCGACGGCAAGGGAACCCCTGAGGGTTCAGCTGCCTGCGCTCGCAAGGCTGTCGACGACAAGGCTGTCGCGGTGGTGGGCTCGTTCACCTTCGCGCCCGACGCGATTGTTGACGTGCTTGAGCCCGCTGGCATCGCCTACTTCGGTGCCTGCTGCCCGCTGGGCTCCAAGGAGTTCCAGAGCAAGGTCGTCTTCACGCTCGGAAGCCACCAGGCCTACGGCATCGGCTTCGCTAAGAAGGCGGCCATCGACAAGTGCCAGAGAGTCAACATGGTTGTCATCGGTGGCGCCGAGGGCTTCGCGCCCATCATTGAGGCTGCCGCCACGAACCAGGGCGTCAACATCATGAACGCTGGCAAGCCGGTTGTCCTTCCGCCCACGGCGCAGGACTACTCAGCCCAGGTGGCAGCAGCCACTAAGGGTGACCCCGACTGCGTGTTCATGGTGGTCTCGGAGACCCCCTACATCACGTGGATGAAGGCGTGGAGCCAGTCCGGCTCCAAGGCCCGCATGTACGGACCGCAGGGTAACTTCGACTCCAAGGTCTGCACCCCTGAGTACTACGAGATCTGTGCCGGCGGCATCGTCGTGGGTGCCTACCCCGACCTCAACCTGCCGGTGTGGGACACCTACCGCGGTGCCCTTGCTGCGATCGGCGCCCCTGACACCGAGGACTACAACAGCCTCGGTGGTCTTGGTACGTGGACCGCTTACGGAGGCTTCCACCAGGTTGCCGACTCGGTGGGCCCCACCGTTGACGCTGCCTCCTTCCTGAAGGCCGCCGAGACCGCCACGGTGTCGCTGCCGGGTCAGATCCCCGACGTCGACTTCACCAAGCCGTGGAAGTGTGGCGAGATTCCTGGCTACTTCACCCGCCTGTTCAACCGGTCGGTTGTCTACGCCGAGTGGCAGGCTGACGGGACGCTTAAGGACCTGTCAAAAGGCGAGTTCGACAACGTTGCGGCTCTCGTTGAGCCCGACCCGCTTCCCACGGGTCCGGACGTTTTCTGCTAGTGCGTGAACTGAAGTGACTGCGGCCTCCGGCCCCACCCTGGTGGTGGGGCCGGAGGCTCGCTGTCACTACCGGCTCGAACCGAGGAAGGTAGTTGAGTGGAAGATCTGATCAGGTTCGCCCTGGTGGGGCTGGGCGTGGGCGCCATGTACGTGCTCATGGCGCAGGGACTCATCGCCATCTATCGCGGTTCAGGAATTCTCAACTTTGCTTTGGGCTCCATCGGCATGGTGGGCGTGTACGTCGAGTGGGAACTCAACGTCAACCGCAAATTGCCGTTCCTCGTGGCGGCGCTGATTGGTGTGCTGGTGTCGGCGGGCCTCGGTGCGCTGGTGCAGATGTACATCATGCGGCCGTTGCGACATCGCTCCTCCCTCATCCGTGTGGTGGCCACACTGGGCATACTTCTCACGCTTCAGTCCCTCGCCATTCTTCGCTACACCTCGGTGCCGAAATCAATCAAGAGCGCTCTGCCCGTCAACCGCGTCAACGTCTTTGGCGACGTCTTTGTGACCGCCGAGCGGCTCATCCTGGTGGTGATCGCGATTGTGGTCACCCTGGGCATGTACCTGCTTTACCGCTACACCAAGTTCGGTCTTGCCACCAGTGCCGTGGCCGAGAATGAGCGCGTCGCCTCGTCGTTGGGTCTGAGCCCCAACCGCATCGCCGTCTTCAACTGGGCGCTCGGTAGCGGGCTTGCCGGTCTGGCCGCCATCCTGATCGCTCCCATCGTCACGCTGCAACCCACTGTCATGACCGGTCTGGTGCTTGCGGCAACCGCAACCGCACTGGTGGCTGGATTCCGGTCGTTCCCCCTCGCCCTGCTGGCGGGTCTGCTCATCGGAGTCTGCGAGAGCGAAGTCAACATGCAGTTCCCCGACCTGCCCGGAGTGGGCAAGGCGGTGCCCTTCGTTTTCATCGTGATTTGGATGGTGGTGCGGGGTCAGGCCATTCCGCAGCGCGACTACCTACTGCAGAAGCTGCCCTCGATTGGCAACGGGCGCATGCGGTGGAGCCTGTTGGTCACCACGGTTGCCATCGTGGGAGCCCTGCTTCTGTCGTCGCCCAACGTGTGGGTCGACGCGTATGTGGTCACCATCTGCTTTGCCATTCTGCTGCTGTCGGTGGTGGTGCTCACCGGATACACGGGCCAACTCTCGCTGGCGCAGTTCGCCATTGCTGGCTTCGGGGCGTTTGTGGCCGGACGCCTCGCGTCGACGCAAGGCTGGCCCTTCATTGTGTGCCTGGTGATTGGCGTCACGGCCACGGTTCCGCTCGGAATTCTGCTTGCCCTGCCGGCCATCCGAACGCGCGGCATTAACCTGGCCATCATCACCCTCGGGCTGGGCACCGCTCTCGAGCTCATCGTGTTCGCCAACCAAAACCTCACCGGTGGCGTGCAGGGAACACTCATCGACTCGCCCACGCTGTTCGGCTATCCCATCGATGCCGGCGCCCATCCGGGTCGCTACGGAATCGTGACGCTGGTGGGCTTGGTGCTCATGGTGCTCATGGTCGGCAACCTGCGTCGCGGACGCTCGGGCCGGCGACTCATCGCGGTGCGCACCAACGAACGCGCAGCGGCTGCGTTGGGCATCAGCGTGCGCAGTGCGAAGCTCTACGCCTTCGGTGTGGCCGCGGGTATCGCGGCGCTCGGTGGAGTGTTGCTCGCCTTCCGCCAGACCTCGCTGGGTTTTGCCGGCTACACCGCGTTCGGCTCGATCACGCTGGTGGCCAACGCGGTCATCGGCGGCCTGGGCTATCTCGCGGGCCCGGCCTTCGGCGGAACGATCGCCTCGGGAGGCCTCGACGCACGGATCCTCGACAACTTCGGCGATGGTGTGTCGCGCTGGATTCCGCTCATTGGTGGCGTGTCGGTGATTCTGCTGGTGCTGCTCAATCAGGATGGCGTGGTGAAGGAGACCATCGGGCAGGCCGGGCTGGTGCGGTCGATGCTGCAGAAGGCGAAGCGGCCTCGCATGGCCACCAGCATCTTCGTGATCGTGGTGTCGGTGTTCTTCATGTGGCTCGCCTGGCTGTGGCATGTGTGGCAGGTCGCGGTGGTCATCGCGGTGTGCGCGGTCATCAAGCTCGTGCGCAAGCCGTGGTCGCCACCACCACCCACCACTCTCGATGACGCGGTAGTGGCCGAGCAGACTCGCGTCGCACCCCGCACGCTCGAGGTGCAGGGCGCCACCGTTCGATACGG
>CALQEM020000022.1:0-25835 GCA_943329595.2 Bifidobacterium breve | reverse complement strand
CGCCGTACTGGTTGCGCCACCGGTAGTAGGTCTGCTCGGAGACCTCCAGGTGCTTACACACCTCCACCAGGGCGGTCCCCTCACCCAACATCCGATCCGCCTCGCGCAACTTACGCACGATCTGCTCCGGGGTATGACGCCTGCGCTGCGAATCGTCCTCCATGCCCATACGGGCAATCGTGGACTCACACAGCACTTGGATCAACCACAGGGGGTCAGGTCAGTCTCAGCAATCCGTGCGACACCGTTGCGGATGGCCGCATCTATGCCGTCTTGCGACGTGCCAACGATCTCGGTCCTTCGGAAAGTCCGGTTGGACATGTGTCCCCTCAATCACGTTGGAAGTTGGATTCATGCGGAGGCAGTTGGAGCAACTCCTGACTCAGCGAGAGTGGCCAGCTCTCGCATGAGCAGTGCCCGGGATTCAGCCAACAGATCTCGTCCCTCTGGCTGCAACGACAGATCAGTCAACTCTGCGGGATCGTCCTCAAGATTGAACAGTTCCGTGATGTCGTGACCCACATACTCCGTGAGTCGAGCGCGTTCGGTGATCAGGGTTCGCATACGTACGGGCCCGGGGAGCCCAGGCAGTCCGAAGGGCTGATCCTCTTCTACAACGAGGCTTGCTCGCAGATCAGTCGTCGAACCCGAGATCAGGGGCAGAACACTCGAGCCCTGAATCCCTCGATAGGGGGTGATGCCGACCGCGGCCAAAACCGTAGGTGCGATATCAGCGCTGCTGGTCAGTCCGGTGTACCGGCATACCGCAGGCGTATCCGGCACGCGAACCACCAAGGGAACATTGGTCACCGCTCGATAGTGCGTGAAGTGCTTAAGCATCAATCCATGATCACCAAAGAGATCGCCGTGATCACTGGTGAAGACAACAAGCGTGTCGTCATCGTGCCCCAGCGCACTGAGCTCGTCGAGGATCGCACCCACGCCACCATCGAGCATCTCAATTATTCCGAGTTCGGCAGCTAGGGCGTTCCGAAACTGGTCTTCCGTAGGCGCCCATGGGAGAGCCGCGTCAGGATTCGGCGTGCCCCTTTCTTGAATCAGACGCCTGATGTGCTCCGGCGACATTAGATGAGGGTTACTGAAGGTCGAGGGCAATGGAAGAGATTCGGGGTCATGCGTCCCCCAGAACTCCCGCGGTGGAGCGAATGGATGATGTGGGTCCGGGTACGACACGTAGAGCAAGAAGGGGCCTCCTTGCTCGTGGAGTTCATGGAGGCGTTCTCGAGCTCGAACCGTCACATACGTTGTGGGATGCACCGCCAATGGCAACGGACTCTGATACACCTCCGACCAGCCCTCATAGCGAACTTCCGCGTGATTCCACCCTCCCACCTGAGTGGGGTCGTACCCCTGCGACTTTGCCCACGCAAGGTAGTGACCTGACACGCGGTCTCCGTGCCCAATCGTCAAATCCACCGTGTCAAATCCGTAGTAGCCGACCGGTACCGGCACAGGGTCCGCACGATGGAGTTCGTAGTCCTCAGCCCTGGCCCACTCTGGCGGATTGATTCGGCCCACTGAATCCCGGGAAGACGGGTCCAGTAGGAGGGGCGAAGTGGCCCGCATCTCGTGGAGTTGGTCGTCAGGAAATGGCCATCCCATATTTTGAAAGTGAAGCTTTCCGACCGCCGCGGTAGTCCAGCCAGCTTCCCTCAACGCTTGTTGGAATGTCATCGCTGCGGGGTCCAGCGGAATTCCGTTAGTCCGGGTCCCATGCGCCGATGGCCAACGCCCCGTGGCGATGGTGGCACGGTTCGGCATGCAAATCGGATTCGCAACAAATGTGCGCTCAAAGACGGTTCCCTGTCGCGCCAATTCGTCAAGCCTAGGCGTCCTCGCCGCGGTGCTCCCGCCAAAGCGGAGGTGGTCCGGGCGTAGTTGGTCGGCAACGATGACGACGATGTTGCGCGCGAGGGCGGTCACGCTAGCCCACGCAGAGGGGAGACCGGCCGTAGATCAACTTTCGCCTCACCACCAACAATTGCTTCCGCCAGAACGCGACCGGTGATTGGCCCGAGAGTGACGCCCCACATTCCGTGACCGCCGGCCACGTAGACTCCCGGAGTACGAGTGGCTCCGATGAGGGGAAGTCCGTCGGCACTGACCGGACGTGGGCCTACCCACCTGTCTTTCACTGACTCGCCTCCCACACCGGGAAGATAGGGAGCCACAGTTGAGAGCAGAAGGTCCCAACGTTTGAGATCTCCTGGCGCATCGGGTGAGCCAAACTCCATCATCCCAGCGATCCGCAGGCGACCGCCCGACACTGGCGTGCAGGCAAGTCGCGCCGCAGGGAAGTACAGCGGACCGGCCGGTTTAGAAGGAATGGGGACAGTAAGGCTGTAGCCGCGCCCCGCTTGAACCCGCACACGAACTCCGTGGGGGCGTACCAACTCCTCAAGCCAGGCGCCTGTAGCAACGACAACGACATCGGCATCAATCGAGTCACTACTTCCGTGCACAACAACTCGGTCACCAGATCGACCCACGTGCGACACTGGCCACCCGGCTCGGATGTTGCCTCCACGCGTTACTACCGAGTCAGCGAGGGCGCGGGTGAATGCCGCAGGATCGAGATAGCGCTGGCCGTGCAACCGAACCCCGAATCGAACGTCCGAGGACAGCATTGGCTCCGCCTCGGCCAACTCTGCCGCCGATAAGAGATCGGCTTGAACGACTTGACCGGCTCCGACCATCAGCCGCAATTCGTCCAACAGCGGGCGCGCCCGCGATTCATCCAGGAAGGCACACAGCACCGGCGCAGTGACCGTGCTCGATTCAACATCACCATCCACCATCACGTCATACGCCTCGAGCGCGGCGTCATTTAACGGCCTGAGAGCCGCCATCGAGGAAGCCCACGTGGAAGCGCGGCAGTGGGTCGAAAAGTCGCCTAGGAAAGCCGCGAGCGAGCGACTCGGACGGAGCGGAACCACAAGTGGAGATGACCGATCGGCGAGTGCCTTAAGCCCGTAACGCAGAACCGATGGCTCAGGTAGGGGCGCGGCGAGAGACGGTGTCAGCCAACCTGCGTTACCCCATGAAGCGCCAGCCGCTACATCCTCTCGATCGATCACGGTGACTTGAATGCCGAACTCCTGTAAGTGCCACGCAGTGGACAGGCCGACAATGCCAGCGCCAATGACGACCGCAGTTTTCGGTGACGCGGCTGTCATGGCAGTTCTCCCCTTTCGGTCACAATGACGTCGAGGGGGTCCGCGGCTCTCAGCACAACTTGTCGCCGGCCACGGTAGTCACGGTCATCAATGACGCTCGCTCCTGTCGTGACGGCAGCACCGAGCGGTTGATCCAATGAATCCACTTCTAGAACCAGCGACACTGCCGCGGGCCGGTTCGGGTCGTCGGGACCACACAGCGCCACACTCGCACCAGCGAGGTCGAGCAGTGCAAACCGATTGCCATCACGCTTGAGTACTCGGGCTCCCCAGATCCCCCATCTCTGCACTGCTGCCTCCACATCTTCCACCGGGACAGCGACCATGGCGCCGGTCAAGGTGTCGAAACCTCGAGCACGGTCTTAAGGACTGACAGTTCACCGGCGGCCATCGCTTGGAACGTGGCGGGTCCCCGTTGAAATGAGGTCGTCTCGACCAACGCTTCGATGCCGAATACATCAGCGGTCAGTGCGGCAATCGCCGACTCGAAGTCACCCGATGCGTAAGCGAAGGCACCGCGCAGCTCAACCTCTTTGACGATGGCCTGCATGAAGGGGAACTCACCAGTTGGTTCGGCCAAGCCGTCGAGTACAACGAGACCTCCCCGCCGCACGAGTTCAACCGCAAGCGACCGGGTGGCGAAGCTACCGACCGCGTCGATCACTACATCGGGCCGCTCCGTGTCCGCGTTGGAATCAGAGGCAGATTCGAATGCCGTCAACCCCATACCCCTCGCGAGTGCCACCCGTTGTGGATCGCGCTCAAGCAGCGCAATCCGTTCGGCCCCAAGGCGGCGTGCAGCGAGCGCTGCGAACAGGCCAACAGGCCCGCCACCGAGCACCAGAAGGGACCCTCCCGAAATTCCGTCGACAGCAATGCGCGCTCCGTGAAATCCGTGAGACACCGGCTCAACCAACGATGCGAGCAACTCGGGGAAGTCTGCAGTCAGGGCGATCGCATTGGGCAGGGGCACTGAGACCGCCTCAGCGAAACCACCGGACCGATGTACACCGATCAAGGTGGCCTCGTTACACCGCTGGCGGTTCCCCGACACGCAGGCGCGACACACGCCACAGGTCACCAGGGGGTTCACGGTTACCCGCCGACCCACCCACTCGCCACCGCCACCGCCTGCAACGTCAACGACGACTCCGGCGAACTCGTGACCCATGATTTGGCCCGGCGAGCGATTCCCCATTCTCCCCGTATAGCCAGCAATATCGGAACCACAGATTGACGCAGACGTGACCCGGATCAACACACTTCCCGCTGATAGCTCGGGCTCACGAACCTCCTCAACGCGTATGTCATTGGGACCCTTCCAGACCAACGCCTTCACGACATCTCCCAACGCATTCGGGGGGTATCTGCAATGAGCTGCTTGGTGTACTCGTGGGCCGGAGCACGAACGACTGTCTCGACCGTTCCTTCCTCGACTGTGACCCCATCACGCATCACCTGCACCCGATCAGCGATAGTTCGGACCAGTGCCAGATTGTGCGTCACGAACACAATCGCGAGACCATCCTCATGCTGCAATCGGGTGAGTAGCCGAACTATTGATGCTTGAACAGACACATCCAGAGCCGACGTCACCTCATCGCAAATGAGTACTTCTGGCTCACAAACCAACGCGCGCGCAATGGCCACCCGTTGACGTTCACCACCAGAGAGTTGGTCCGGGAATCTATCTGCTACCCGCGGCTCCAGTGATACGCGACGCAATGCTTCGAGCGCTCGATCAGTCAGTTCGGAACGCGACATGTCGAACAGGACTTCCAGTGGCGCGGACACACTCTCAAAGACAGTGCGACGGGGATTCAAGGAGGAGTAGGGGCTCTGGAAGACATACTGCAGCCGTTGACGTTGCTCTCTAGTGCGTTCGCGGGCGCTCCCTTCCAGAGCGGCACCGTCAAGAGTAACTTCACCTGCAGTTCGAGGAGTGAGTCCGGCAAGAGCCCTTGAGAGTGTCGTCTTACCCGACCCCGACTCTCCCAACAAAGCTAGGCATTCGCCCGCGGCAACCTGTAAATCCACTCCATGCAGTACCTCGCGGCCACCATATGCGGCGCGGATACCGACTGCGGCGAGAGTGACTTTGCCACGCGAGGGTTCAGGTTCAGGCAACTCTCGAACGGCTAAAGACAGTTGCACCAACTCCTGCGCTCGAACACACCGCACTTCGTGTGTCGAGTTGACCATCGTCACTGGGGTGGGATCAACCACACATGCATCTTGTGCCCGACTACAGCGGGGCCGGTAACTACAGCCCGACTCGCGCGTACCGGGAGTTGGCGACGATCCCTCAATCGGGCGTAGTTCCAGACGCGTCGTGACCTCAGGATTGGTGGCCAGAAGGTCTCTCGTATAAGGGTGTGTAGGTCGCTCAAACAGATCGTCGGTACTAGCTCTCTCGACAATCCTTCCGCCGTACATCACCAAAACCCGGCTGGCCAAATTTCTCACTACCGCGAGATCATGAGTCACATAGACAGCCGCCACATCATGTCGACCGCACAATTCACGAACCGTGTTGAGAATCTTTGCCTGAGTCGTAACGTCCAAACCTGTCGTCGGTTCGTCTAGCACGACCAACTTTGGCCGGCATACGAAAGCCATCGCAATGCACAGGCGCTGTCTCTGTCCCCCAGAGAACTCGTGTGGGTAGCGCCGCAATCCCTTGGTGTCCAACGGCAGACCGACCTGCGTGAGCACTTCGGCCATACGCTCTTGGCGCTGGACCCGAGTCAAGTCGTCCGTGTGGAGCCGCAAGGTCTCGTCGAGTTGATCGCCAACACGCATGCTGGGGTCGAGAGCTGCCTGGGGGTCCTGCGGCACGTATGCAACGAGCCGCCCTCGAACTGAGCGCAACCCACGTGGGTCGAGAGCGAGTACGTCCGTTCCATCGATGACAACCCGACCCTCAGTGATTGCGGCTCCACGGCGCGCATGCCCAAGGAGTGCGGTTGCTACCGTGGTCTTGCCCGAACCCGACTCGCCAACAATCCCCACAACCTCGCCCGCTGACACGTCGAACGACACGTCCTCAACCACATCTGCGCCAGATGCGGTTAACTCCACCCGGAGACCATCAACAGTGAGGAGCCCCATTGCCTCAGGCCCCCTTTCGGTCGACGCCGGCAACGGTTCGAGCGAAGCCTTCGCCAACGAGGCTGGCGCCAAGAGCAAATAGCGCGACCATCGCCATCGGCACTAGCACTGCCAGCGGCTGAACAACCAAACCAGTCCGGTTCTCGTTGATCATCAAGCCCCAGTCTGCGATAGGAGGCTGTACCCCAAAGCCAACAAAGGAAAGTGCCGCAACGATCGCCACTGACCACGCCAATCGAATCGTAGACTCGACCGTGAGCGGGGTGATCAGATTCGGCAACACCTCGCGCACTGCGATACGCCGCGTTGGCATGCCAATCGCTTCGGCTGCCTCAACGTACTCACTTCGCGCGACACCCTGAGTCAGACTTCGAACGAGTCGCGCGACCCGCGGCACATGCGACAGGGCCACGACGATGACAATCAACCACGGCTGTGGACCCACCATGGAGACGAAGACGATCGCGAGAACGATCTGCGGAAACGCCATCACGACATCGGAGAACCACATGAGAATCTCGTCGACCATTCCCCCGAGATAACCGGCCGCCATTCCAACAGCGAGACCAAGGAGCACGCCTAGTCCGGTTGCTGCGACCGCCATCCACAACACGCTCAACCCGCCGTGGAGTACTCGACTGAGAACATCTTGCCCGAGGAAGTCCGTCCCCAAAAACGCTCCGTTCCCGGGCTTAGCAAATGGCATGCCCGCAAACTCATTCGGGCTTCGAGGTGCGACCAGAGGTCCCACCACCGCCACGAGCAAAACAAACGCCAGAATGGTCAACCCCACCCGGGTACGCCCCATCGCTAACGCCTGACGCCACGTGCGTCCCCACGCTGAACGATGCAGTGCCCTCTCATTGAGGGGCGACTGATTGCCCGTGCGCGACTGCCCCGAATCCACGCTCACAGTCCATCTCCGTGACGAAGTCGAGGAGTCACGGCTACAGATAGGAGATCGGCCGCAAGGTTGGCAAGCACGTACACAGCGGCTAGCAGTAGTGCGGTTGCCTGAATCACCGGCAGATCCCTCGCTGAGACGGACTCAAGAAGCAATCCGCCGAGTCCCGGGAAGCGGAAGATGTACTCCACGATGACGATGCCCCCCGCCAGGTAGGCCAAGATCATTGCGGTGCCCTGAATCAACGGAACGAGGGAATTGCGCAACGCGTGTCGCACCACGACTCGGTATTCCGACACTCCCTTCAACCGACTCATGGTCACGTACTCAGACTCAAGTTCATCGATCATGGATGCGCGCACGAGACGGGTGAGGTAGGGACTGGTGGCCAAGACCAACGTCAGAACAGGAAGCACCATTTCGCGTGGATGGTAGAGCGCGGTATCGCCCGATGGAAACAGCGCCACCGAAGGGAAGATCCGCCACACAACCGTGCTGAGTAGCACGATGAGGAGCAATGCGATCACGAACTCAGGCAGTGAGTTCAACACGAGCATGATCGAACTTGATACATGGTCGCCGAGTCGATCCCTTCGAGCAGCGGTATAGACGCCGATGATGACGCTGAGAGGGAGTGTGATGCAGATCGCCATCACGACCAATGTGAGGGAATTCATCGCGCGCGTGCGCATCACCTCCGTCACCTCGTTTGCACTCACGAGCGACGAACCCAGATCCCCGGTGAGGAATCCACGGGCCCAGTCGACGTACTGCACGAGCCACGGACGATCCAAGCCCAACTGTGCGCGCAACGCTTCCAGTCGTTCAGGGGTCGCCTCCCTTCCCAGAATGGCAAGGGCGGCGTCTCCCGGAAGAATCTGAGTCGCGGCAAAGATAAGAAACGAGACTGCAACTAAGGTCAGAGCTGCGGAAATGACCCTTCGGGCCCACCACGGGAAACGGCGACCCGCCTTCTGCGGCAAGTCGCCGACCCCATTGACACCGTCAGCAGCAGAGGGTTGCGGAGGAGTTGTCAGACCTACGTCAGCCATGCGCGGTTGAAGCCATACGAAGTTAACGGCAATCCGTACTTGTCAGGAACAAGTCCCTGTACGTTGTTGGCCACGGCGTCGACGACAGTCGCATAGGTCCACACGAGGTTTCCTCCCCGATCAAACTCAATTTGCTGCATTGCCCCCGCAATCTCCTTGCGCTTCGTGGCATCAAGCTCAGCGACCCCCTTGGCGTAAAGGGCGTTGTACTCGGGGTCATCAAAGTGCGTGATGTTAAAGGTACTGTTTGGCAGCTGATTCAACGAGACCTGGATGAAGTACTCGTTCGCATTGAAGAAGTCGCCTGAGAAGTTCCACTTGCCGTAGCCGGCGAAGTAGGTCGGCAAGTCCATCTTCTTCAACTGAATGGTGACCCCAGCCGCCTTCGCCTGCTCCACCAGCACTTGAGAGGCTTCGACGATGCCTGCGATGTAGGGGGCAGTGGCGAGCTCGACAGTGAGTCCACTCTTTCCCGCCGAGGCTAGAAGGGCCTTGGCCTCCTCGATGTTCTGCGATCGCACGAGGTCGGCCCGGTAGTCGGGGTCGTACTTGTTGAACAGGTCGTTGCCGACCTGCCCATAGCCAGCCAAAGACTGCTGGATCATCTGAGGCCGCTCCGCGATCAACCGCATCGCCTGGCGAACTCGCACGTCGTCGAACGGGGCCTGATCCACTCTCATCGAGAAGAACCGAGTTGCCCCGCTCTCCGATTCGATTGTCTGAATGGTGCCTTGTGACTTCACCACTTCAATTTGACCAGGCGGGATCGCTTCCGTGGCCTGAATGTCTCCGGACAGCAACGCGTTGATCCGGGGCGCGTCATCGTTGAAGGAGACGAAGTGCAACTCATCAAGCCACACATCCCCAAAGTAGTTCTCGAAGCGCTTCATGACCGTCTCTTGACCTGGCGTGAAGCTGACCAACTGGAACGGCCCTGAGCCCACCGGCTTGGCCGGGTCATAACCCACAGGTACAACACCGGCCGCAATCATCGCGAAAGGTTCAGTGAACAGCGCCGTCGGCGTCTTCAGCGGGAACTGCACGGTGCGCGCGTCGACCTTCTTCAGAGTCTTGGGATCCACCCACGGCATCATCGCAGCGACCGAGCCCTGCTTGTCGAAGATTCGCTGAACAGTGAAGATCAGGTCGTCGGCAGTAACTGACTTGCCGTTGTGGAACTCGGCACCCTCGATCAGGCGCATCGTCCAAACGCTTCCGTCCACATTTGGCTCAGCAGACTCAGCAAGGGATGGCGACAGAGCCAACGTTTGTGGGTCGCGCGCGTACAGCGAAGCGTAGAGGTTGAGCGCCCGAGCAAGATCGGAGTTGGCAAGCACGCCGAAGTGCGCGTCGGCAGTCTCCTGCGTACCTCCACCGCCAAGTCCAACTCGCAGGAGTCCACCCTTTTTGGGCTGAATCCCTGAGGATGACGCACTGGCTGATGCACTTGCACTACCCGCGGATGCACTCGCGCCACCGCCGCTTGCAGTAGAGCAGCCGGCAAGGCCTGGCACCAAGCCAAGGGCACCTAAGCCCAGAGCACCAATGAGCAGTTCGCGCCGATCTACACGGAAGTTGTCCATGCCTTCTCCTTAATGAATGTGTTATCAGTCGGATACAAGAACGGGCGAGCCAAGAGTCCGAACAGTCGGTAGAACGTGTGAGGCAAAGCGGGTCAAGCTAGCTCGAAAGAGTTCGTCAGGCAGAGTGCCGAAGTGGAAGATTCCACTGAAGTTTCCGAAGCCAAGAGCACGCTGCCGATCCACGATGGTGTCGCGCACTGTTTCAGCGCTCCCGACGATGATGATTCCCGCCTCCATCAACTCCTCGCACGTCTTACGACCGATGCCGAGTCCCTTGGACTTGGCCGACATGACGCGAGAGGTTGACTCGACAGTGAGGTACCCAGCGGGGAACAACTGATCGCGCCGCATTCGGAGAAGGTCGTTGAAGAGGTGCTCGATATGCGGCTTGGCCTCACGGAGTGCGGACTCGTCCGTATCACCGACGTATACCGGTACGGACCACCCCGCATACTCCGGAAGCGCAACCCCATGGTGACGTTCCTGGGCCTCACGAAGCTCTGCGAAGATTCGTTCGCAACTCTTGGTATCGCTGAATGTCTGAAGGTAGACGTACTTGTTCTTAGCCGCCCACTCAACTGTCTCGGCACTGCCCTGCGACGGACTCCAAATCGGCGGGTGCGGCTGCTGTAGGGGGCGAGGCCATGGATTGACGTAACGGAACTTGTAATGCTTGCCGTACCACTCAAACGGGCCGGGATCGGTCCACGCCTTGATGATGAGGTCATGCGCCTCATAGAAGCGCTCACGACTAGTGCTTGGGTCCATCGAGAGTGAGTGATACTCCGCACCGATCCCACGCACAAATCCGCTGATGATGCGGCCGCCGGAGACGACGTCAAGGTACGCAACCTCTTCGGCCACCTTGAGCGGATGGTCATGCAACGACAATGCGTTACCGAGAATCGCGATCGTTCCTTTGACCCGCGGCACCAACATCGCCGCCGTCATATTGGCTGATGGCATAAGACCGTAGGCCGTCTGGTGGTGCTCATTGACTGACACTCCATCGAAACCGACCTCGTCGTACATCACGAGTTGGTTGAAGTAGGTCTCGTAGAGCTCGTGTCCCTTCACAGGGTCATACAGGGCGTTCGACATCGTGACCCAGGACGAGTCACTGTTGGCTATGTCATCCTTCGATAGGTACGGCCACGGCATGAGGTGGAAACCAAAGATCTTCATGCAAATGCTCCTAGTCGATTCAAGTGATCAGAGGCCGAGAAACGGACGAACGGCGGCGAGAAACTGTTCCGGTTGCTCGATGTGAGGCAGGTGCCCAGCATCGTCAATGACCACTCGCTCAGCGGCTGGGATTGCCTCCAACCAGGCATCTGAAGTCTCCACAGGCAGGACGCCGTCCTTGGCCCCCCAGAGGACCAGTGTCTTTGCTCTGATTCTGTGCACTCGACTGAGAAGTTGCGGATCATGCATGTAGGGGTTGAACGCGAGGTGAGCAGTGGCCGCCCGGTTTCGCAGATACCTGTGAAAGAGCTCCGTGTCGCTTTCCAAATCCGCCATGAAGGCGCCCATCGAATCGCGCATCGAATCAGTCGCGTAAACCTGCGCCGCGAGTTCGACAGGGGTGAGCATGAAGTAGTCGGGGTAAGTGCCCCGAGGACGAAGGCCGGCAGCATCGACGAGCACTAGTCGGTCGAAACGACTCGGTTCCGTTGCGGCCATGTCGGCGGCGATCCAGCCCCCGAGACTGACCCCCATGAGGTTCACGCGATCAAAACCGAGTTGGCCCAGCAACGACAGGTAGACGAATGAAATGTCGTGCACACTTTCAATGGAATCTCCGTCTGCGCTTCCGGAATATCCGGGGTGATCGGGCCGAATCACCGTGAAGTGTCGGCTCAACTCCGACAGCACGTCAGGCCACGACCCCAAATCGCCACTTCCGTGCAAGAACAGAAGCGGATCACCGCTTCCCTCCATCACCACGTGGAGCCGCATTCCGGCAACCTCAACATCGGTGGTGTTGCGCATAACGGCGCTCACGGCAGATTCCCTCCGTAATGAATAGGTGAGGTACAGCGCCCCACCCCGCCCGTGATTCAGGCGTTGCGCCACTGTAGGTCGGCTGATGTCGTGACGGCCAATACACCTTCTACTTCCTGTGATGCCCTCAGGTGATTGCTGTCTTAGTTCACAGTGCGATAACGACAGTGCGGGGCTGCATGTACTGCTCAACACCTGCAAGGCCACCCTCGGTACCGAGGCCCGACTGTTTCCAGCCAGCGAAGGGGAGCGATTCGTCGAGCACGACATTGCAATTGACCCACACCGTCCCGGCGTCGATAACCGACGCGACGGTATGGGCCCGCGAGAGGTTCTGCGTCCAGAGACTGGCGGCCAACCCGTATTCCGTGTCGTTCGCCATCCTGACCGCGTCTGCCTCAGTGTCAAAAGCCGTTGCGCACAAAACCGGCCCGAATACTTCTTCCCGAGAGATCGCGGTTGACTGATCGGCAACAGAGATCACTGTAGGCTCAATGAAATAGCCGTCACCTGGCAGCGCAGAACCCCCAGTACGCACATCTGCACCTGACGCCACCGCACTTTCGATGTAGGCCATGACCCGCTGCTGCTGCCGCGCAGAAACCACAGGTCCGAGATCAACCGACGGGTCCAGTCCGGAACCGACGACGAGTTCTCGAGCAATCTCACACACCCTGTCGACAACACCGTCGTACACGTCTTTCTGGACGAGCAGCCTTGATGTCGCGAAGCACATCTGCCCCGCGTTGAGGAAGACGCTCCAGGCTGCGGCCTGAGCAGCGGCCTCGAGGTCAGCGTCATTGAAGACGATCAGTGGGGACTTTCCTCCCAGCTCCAGTGTCACTCGCTTAAGTTGCTGCCCCGCGATGCCGGCTATTGCACGCCCCGTGGTGGTCGAGCCGGTGAAGGCAACTTTGTTGACGCCCGGGTGACTGACGAGATGGGCGCCGACGTCACCGCCGCCGGTGATGATGTTCACCACTCCGGGGGGAAACCCCGCGTCAAGAACCAACTGCCCCAGCCGAAGGGTCGTCAAGGGTGTCTCGGGTGCAGGTTTGAGCACCACCGTGCAGCCTGCGGTGAGTGCTGGTCCCAACTTCGCAACCGCCATGACGAGCGGCACATTCCAAGGCACCACGGCCGCCACCACGCCGACGGGTTCTGGGGTGCTGAAGGCATGGAAGCCGGACCCGAGGGATCCCTCAGCGCGTTCGTCATCCGCTGAGATACGCGAAGTGACTCCGTACAACTTTGAGGACCAGCCCGCGTAGTAGCGCAACGTCTCGGCCGAGCCAGCAACGTCAAGTGCCTGGGCTAGCCCCAGAGGTTTGCCCTGGTTGAGAACCTCCAACACCGAAAGGCGCTCCCCGTCTTGCTCAATGAGGTCAGCCAGACGCCAGAGCATTTTGGTGCGATCAGCGGGGGAAACCCGAGCCCATCGAGCACGTGCCTCGCCGGCGGCGATCACGGCCGCATCAACGTCAGCCATGGAAGCGGAGCCAATTTCTACAAGCATCCGCCCAGTGGCCGGGTCTACAACCATCGTGCGGTTGTCTCCGGTTGCCGGGATCCAGCGACCTCCAATGAGGAGGTCCAGTCTGCCTTCAACTCGATCCGTTTCCAATGCGAACACGGTGTCATCAGCGGGGTGGACGGGCACAGCAACCTCCAAGGCAGGTCACGATGGTTGATATGGACTCACATCAATAGAACGGGTTTGATCGTGTCCCCGCGGGCCGCGTCGTCAAGGGCTTGCCCGATATCACGCAAAGGGTAGGTGCGAACGAGTTCATCCACGGGGAAGATTCCTTGCCGATACCAGTCGAACAGTGTGGGCAGAAGTTCATGCGAGTCTGCACAGCCAAGCAGAACTGACCGAAGGTTGCCGCACTTCAGGAAGAGTGGGAAGGGCGGAAAAGCATAGGTTTCCACCGGTTCGGGCGTCGTGACAAAGGCAATATCCCCTCCGCGCTCCAGATAGGCCACCGCATCGATCCACGACGAGGCTCGACCTGTGGTGTCAAGTACGGCTCTGACTCCTCCGGGGAACAACCGCAGGATCACAGCGGGAACACTCTGACGCGTGGCTCGAATCGTGTGCGTGGCACCGAGCCGACGACTCAGTGCGAGACGTCCTGAATGAACATCAATGGCGATGATGGTCTCGGCACCCATGACTTTGGCCGCCATCACCGCCGCGAGTCCCACCGCACCCACGCCGATCACCGCAACTGAGTCGCCAGCCCGCACATTCAGCACGTTCAACACAGCACCCGCACCAGTCATGACACCGCATGGCATCGCCGCCAAGACTTCGATCGGCACATCACGCGGAGCCAGCACCAAAGAGCGAGATGGCACCACTGCACGTGTAGCGAATGAAGACTGTTGGAAGAAAGCGGATGCTAGGCGGACACCCTCGCGGCTCACGGGGCACGAGCCGTCCAGCCGCTGCCCGTCAAAGCTCAAGCTCCAGTTGTGTATACACAGCCAACGCCGACCTGCCGCGCACATGTCGCATTCCCCGCAACTCGGGTACGACATCACGACCAGGTCACCCACCGCAGGGCTACCTGTCCCGGGCGATACCGCTTCTACGACCCCCACCCCCTCATGCCCCAGCACCGACGGGGTCGGGGTGAGTTCGCGGGCCTCGGTGTCTGTACGGCAGATACCCGAGGCGAGAACCTGTACCAGCGCCTCTCCGGCCTGTAACGGCCCAACCTCTACATCCTGGATCTGGAAATCGGCATCGGGGGACTCCAGAATTGCGGCCATCGCCGGCCATGTAGTCATGATCTCCACTCCATGGGCCCCGATTCTGTCCGTCTACGACCCGCTGCGCCAATGCCCACTTCACCGTGTGTGATTCCGAGAAGGTGTGAGACTCAACCGTGTAATTCCGATTCGCGGCTTCTTAAGCAACTCCTTCGTGCGATGATTTTCATCACTTTTGACAGGTCGGAGGATTCGATGGAGCTGCGTCACCTCCGCTATTTCGTTGTCCTGGCCGACGAACTGCACTTCGGTAGAGCGGCGGAGCGGCTCTTCATCGTCCAGCCTGCTCTGAGCAAGCAGATAGCCTCCCTCGAGCGCGAACTTGGTGTCCAGTTGTTCGAGCGCAACAGACGCACGGTAGAACTCACTCCCGCGGGACTGACTTTCTTACCCAAGGCGCGCCAGGTGTTGGCAGATACATCAGCCGCCGTCGAAGCAGCCCAGCGAGCCGCGAATGGCGAATCAGGTTCAGTGGAACTTGGCTTTATCGCGCCCGCATGCCTCTACCATGTACCTCGGGTGCTACGCATTCATGGACAGTCGCATCCGGAAGTGTCCGTGGGCTTGACCGAGGGCGGGACGAGTCGCCTACTCGATGATCTTCAGCAAGGCAGGATCGACGTGGCAATATGCAGGACACCTCGTGAGTTGCCACCAACCCTCATTTCCCACATCGAGATTGAGGAGCCGGTTCTTCTCGCCGTTCCAGAGGACCATGCGATTGCCGACGAGACTGAAGTTCACTTCAAGCGACTTTCGGGAGAGCCGGTAATCCAAATCGCCCGTCGAACCGATGCCGAGAACAATGACTACTACTCAGCCCTCGCTTTGGATTCGGGTTTCACTCTGCGTGTGACGCAAGAGGCCGACCACCTACACATTGCATTGGCGCTGGTCGCGGCAGGGCTAGGTGTGACCTTCGTTCCCAACTTCGCGCGCGGACTGGTTCCCCAGGGCGTTGCTACCGTTGGCATCTTCGAGCCAACTCCCGTGATGGGACTTTCGGTGCTGACACGCCAGTCGCGACCTACCCCAGCGATGAGAGAATTTCTTCGTAGCGTCCGTCAGGCAGTTGCCATTGACCGCGAGACGGTTCGACCCACACCTCACGTTCGCGCTGTCTAACACCCGTCTTCGCCGAACGTTCCTCAGGGATGCCAGGCACCGGCGCCAGTTCCACCATCAATCGAGAGCACAGCGCCTGTCATGTAGCCGCTATCTGGGCCGGCGAGGAAGACCGCCAACGGGCCGATCTCGGCAGGGTTAGCGATCCGCCCCAACGGGACAGTTTGAGCCACCGCCTCAGCCACGCTCGGCTGCTGAAGTCGGCCCTCGGCGATGTTAGTGAGGAAGGGACCGGGAGCTATGCAGTTGACCAGAATTCCTCGATCCGCAAGTTCGAGGGCCAGATACCGCGACATGTGTAAAACAGCCGCCTTGGTAGCGGCATAGGCGTGCCCAACAAAAAGGGTTGGCATGACCGATGCTGACGAGCTGGTGAGAATAAGCCTGCCTGCTCCAGATTCGGCCAGATAAGGCACGGCCGCCCGCGCTGTACGCATCACCCCGGTGAGGTTGACAGCGAGTACTCGATCCCAGACGTCGTCGTCGTAGTCGGTCACAGAACGGCCGCCCGAACCAGGACCTGGGCCTGCGGACATTCCGGCGTTAGCAAAGACCGCTTGAATGCCACCTAACCGATCCGCCGCTCCTTTCATGGCACTGTCAACAGAGTCTGCTTCGGCAACGTCGCAACGCTCGCCCACGACATGAAGCCCCCGCGAGGTCATGGCCGCCACAGTCTCGTCAAGCGTGCCACCATCGCGGTCGAGCAGGGCAACTCCCGCTCCGGCAACCGCAAGGGCCTCTCCCATGGCGCGACCAAGCCCGGATGCGCCACCCGTGACAACAGCGCTGATTCCCGTCAAGGAGCCCACGCCGTTCACGAGTTGCTCAACGCCGCGTACGCCCCGCGGAAGTACAGCAACGGATTACCTTCTGCATGTTTGACGGAGGTCACCTCGCCCACCACGATGACGTGATCGCCACCCTCGTACACCGCGCTCACCACGCATTCCGCGTGTCCTACAGATCCCACCAGCCATGGAATCCCCAGGGGGCTTGACTCGACGGGTAGCGCGCTGAACTTCTCTGCGCCACCCTTGCCCGCAAACTGGCTCGAGACCTCTTGCTGGGCCTCGGATAGCAGGGATATCCCAAAGCAACCCGCACCTAGCAACACCGGCAGGGTGTCCGAATCCCGCGTAACGCAAACCAAGTAAAGCGGCGGATTCAAGGACAGGGATGTCAGGCTATTGGCGGTGAAACCAACCGGTGCGCCGTCGGGCTTCAACGCAGTGATGACCGCGATACCCGTGGCGAAGTGCCCGGCAAATTTACGGAATTCGAGGGGGTCTACAGCAGTCACAGGACTCACTCCGCAGGCTGGTACAGGAGTGATCCGGCAGGTGGACGCAACTGAACCTGAGAAGCCCGTTGCATGGCGAGTAGCCCTTGGTCGTCGTCGATGAGTTCAGTCGTTCGGATGTTGACGACGACCCCTCCCGCAGCAATGGCCATGAACAGCGCCGCCGCACTGTGGGTGTTCGGCACCTCAACGATGGCGACGATGTCATGTTCTCCGAAACAAAGCCACGACTGAAGCAGTCGGCCGCCGAGACGTTCGACAATGGTCGACACCGCTTCGGCGCGGTTCTCTGGCGCCCGCAACATCGAACCCCAAGCGATGGGGGTATATGACCCCTGGATCATGTACGTCGACACGTGGGCTCCTTTGCCGCAGGCTCTTCTACTCGAGACCCTAGGCCGACTTGCGCCTCACAATCCAACGCCTGTTCGTACCCCAGTGATGCCAAGAGATCATCACGCGGTCACGCGCCCGTCATGGAAGCAGCGGAAGCCGATCGGCCAGATCGGTGGCCGCGGCGATCGTGCTGGCAGCGAGCATCCGCACCCGCGATCGACTCGCTCGCAGAGTGGGTGCGGCGACACACACTGCCGCCACCGGTGGTCCATCAGGGCTCAGGACCACGCAGCCCACGCCTACCACCCCGGGTTCCGTTGCTTGATTGTTGATGGCAAAACCTCGCTGTCGCACTCCCCGCAGTTCTCGGCGCAGCAGGGCCAGTTGATCAGCGTCGTGGACCAACGGATCCAGAATCGCTTGCACTTGAGGCCACGGGCGCGCCCCTAGAATCGCTTTGCCCCCCGAAGCCCGGTGCGCCGGTAGCCTGCGGCCCGTTCTGGCCGCCACCCGAAGCACGTGCGGCGATTCGACAAGGAGCGAGAAGGTAACGAACGCGCCATCAAGAATCTGAAGGCTCGAAGTCTCTTCCGTGTGGGCGGTCAACGATGCCAAGACCGGCTCCGCTGCCCGACGCAATTGCGCAATTCGCGATGGGTAGTCGGTTCCGATGGCCAGTTGTGGGCCAGCTGAGTAACTACGGTTCTCAAGTTGGGCGACGAATCCGCGCCCAACGAGTGTCGCCAGAAGTCTGTGTGCGGTGGAGCGAGCAACCCCCACGTGGTCGGCTACATCAATGAGCCGCATTGGTCCAGAGTCGCGCAACAAAAGCAGCACCTGCAGCGCTTTGTCAACCGAGTCAACTACCTGCCCGTGATTCCGCACAGTGGAAACTTACCGTTCGGCAGGGTGGATTCGCTCTAAAGTTCACGCTTCTGTCGCCCAGTGATGAGGAGTCTCATATGACCGAGGCACCCTCCCCCGAACTCGCCGCTCTGTACGAAGCCATTGAGCGCGAGAACCTCAAGCCGCTGTGGACGGAAATCGGCAACCTAATGCCCACTCAACCCCTTCCTCGCGCTGCGGCACATGTCTGGCGGTGGGACCGACTGCTGGCCCTTGCCCAAGACGCGGGTCGGCTCGTACCAGTCGGCAGAGGCGGAGAGCGACGAGCGATCGCGCTCGTCAACCCCCATCTCGGCGGCCGGCCGTACGCCACCAACACGCTGTGGGCGGCGATCCAATACCTCATGCCCGGCGAAGATGCTCCCGAACACCGCCACACCCAGAATGCGTTTCGGTTCGTGGTTGAGGGACAGGGCGTCTGGACTGTCGTCAATGGTGACCCCATTGCTATGCGTCGTGGCGACTTCCTTCCGCAGGCGGGATGGCACTGGCACGCGCACCACAACGCAACACCCGAGCCCATGGCATGGCTCGACGGATTGGACATTCCCTTCCAGTACGAGACCGAAACGACCTTCTTCGAGTTCGGGCGCGAGAAACTCAGCAGCACGGAGCGCACCACACCGACGCGTTCCCGCTCTGAGCACCTGTGGGGCTATCCCGGACTGCGACCCGTTTCGCTGCCCAGCGCGTCGCCGTTCTCCCCTCTGCTTGCCTTCCGTTGGGCCGATACTGATGCTGCACTCACGGATCAACTCACTCTGGACGCGGCGGGGCACCCGGGTGTTGTAGAACCTGGACACGCGGCTGTTCGATATATGAATCCCAGTTCCGGTCAGGATGTCTTGCCGACGATCCGGGCCGAGATGCACCGCATTGTCACTGGAGTCGAGACGAACCCGATTCGTGAAGTCGGGTCATCTGTCTACCAAGTATTTGACGGTAGCGGCACTGTGAGGGTTGGCGATAGTTCATGGCGCGTGAGCCGAGGCGACCTCTTCACCGTGCCGTCGTGGCAGCCCCTCGTCGTCCGTTCTGAAGCCGGGACAGACGACTCCGACTCCGGTGCACTCGACCTCTTTCGATTCAGCGATACCCCGATTTTTGACAAGTTGCATCTACACCGGTCGTCGACGGAAGGACCCGCATGAGACTGGCCACCATCAGGACCACTAACCACACCACCCGAGCGGTCCGCATCGACGGCGACCGAATGTTTGACATCGGCTTTCCTGACGTGGGCAGCCTCCTTGTCACTACCGACTGGCTGGATCGCGCTCAGTCGGCCAATGAGGAGATCGAGCCCGTAGACGGTAGGGCCTACGCCCCGCTCATCCCAAACCCCGGAAAGATCGTGTGCGTCGGGCTGAACTATCGCAATCACATTCTCGAGATGGGCCGCGAGCTGCCTGAATACCCCACGCTCTTTAGCAAGTTTGCTGACACCCTGGTTGGTGCTGAAGACGACATCGTGCTACCACCCGAGACTGACGAGTTCGACTGGGAATGCGAACTCGCCGTCGTGATCGCAAGCCCCGTGCGTCGCGCCACTCTGGCCGAGGCTGAACGGGCGATTGGCGGCTTCTCCATCGTCAATGACGTGACCTGCCGCGACTGGCAATTCCGCACGCGAGAGTGGCTGCAGGGCAAGAACTGGGAGGCAACGAGTCCGCTTGGGCCCCACCTCGTCACACCCGACGAGCTGCCCGGTGGAACTCGGCCCGACGTGGCAATTTCCACATCCGTGGACGGCGAAACGGTTCAACGTGACCGCACAGGAGACCTACTCTTCGATCCGGTTGCGCTGGTCGCTTACATATCGACCATCGTCACCCTTCGACCCGGTGATGTGATTGCAACGGGTACGCCCGGTGGCGTAGGGCACGCCCGCAAGCCACCTCGCTATCTTGCCGCCGGTCAGCGGCTCGTCACTGAAATCAACGGAATCGGCCGGTGCAGCAATCCCATCGTGAAGGACTCACCGCGTTGAAGCCCACGACCGCGCAGATGATGCAATGGGTGATCTCCGGAACTTCTCTGTTTCAAATGGCACTCGACGCGGTTCCTGACGACGACTTGCCTACTGCCACCGATCTTCCCGGGTGGACACGCGCACACGTCGTCGCGCATGTCTCTTCAAATGCCGACGCCTTGATGAACCTGGTCCACTGGGCACGCACGGGTGAACCGACGCCGATGTATTCATCCGCGGAGCAACGTGCTCATGACATCGAGACGGGCGCAGCCCTAGAGGCTGAACAATTGCGAGTATGGAATGCCACTTCTGCAGCCCGACTCACTCGTGCCCTACTCGAATTGACAGAGGCACAGTGGAAGGCGGCCGTCACTACAGCCCAAGGCCGAGAGGTGACCGCTCACGAGATCCCTTGGCTTCGATGTCGCGAACTCTTCGTTCATGCCATTGATCTCAATTCCACAGTGTCATGGAGCGACGTTCCAGCAGACTTCATCTACCGACTTCTCGATGAAGCGGCGTCTCGACGGTCCTCATTGAAGCAACTTGATGCGATCAACCTCCGCGCGACCGACGCTGCATGGCATTGGCCATCAGAGCCATTCATTCAGGCCCCGGTTGCGTCCCGTCCCCTAGCGACGCTCGCCGCTTGGCTCACCGGTCGCACCACGGATCTGCACACACGTAACAATCCGGATCTACCAGAACTACCGGCCTGGCTTTAATCGAATACAACAGTCATTGTCCCTTGGAACGACGTCAGTCCTCGCCTACTTCAGCGAGAGTTCAAGTGGGCCTTGTCATCACTTCGTGGAATCACTTGGCGACCACCGGGTATTGCGATTCACGTCGAGACGGAAAGTGCGTCGATACCTTGGAGAGGTGAATGATGCAGATCAGTGAACAGTGATCGCGCACAACGACCAGCACGCGCTCAAGCGCCGACAAGGTTCACTCGCGGATCGATGGCCCGAAGCACTCCATCGATGCCCGGCTGGTTGAAACCCTTGAAGCCGTCATTGCGCTCGAGGTTCTCTAGGTGCGACCCGATGGAGCCGTGAAGTCGGAAGTCCTCGGCCTGCTCCGCCGAGATGAAGTCCGCTTGCTCCAGCGCGTCGACGCGTGCAGGATCGACCGGCCACCACTCACCCTCGGTGAGGGCTTGATAGAGATGGGGGAAGTCAGAGAACGGCTGCATGAAGCGCACACCTTGGCCCTCGAGTTGGCGGGCGAGCACCTCGTGGTCGTACATGCACTCAAGATGATTGATCCCCGCCTCGAGCACGGACTCGCCGTGCAGGCCGCACCACAAGCCGGCGCGCCGCAGGAAGGGCAGTGGCTCAAGCTCCATATGCGCGAAGTCGATGTCTAGCTCATCGGGTGCGAGATCGATGTCGGCGAAGATCACACTGCCGATGGCGGGTTGTTCAAGAATCTGGGAACCCCAGCCCGCGGCATCGCCCGCGTAGAAAAGTTCGCGGCACTCGAAGCCCAGCGCCTCGAGCACGCCGACACAGCGGTGGAACCACTCGCGCGAACTGTCATAGGTGTGGTGGTCCTGGTTAGCCCAGCCGATTCCGTGGGCATCCTGGCGGGCCTTCTGAATGCGACCCGCACTGTTGCGCGATTCCCAGTACTCCCGCTCGGCGCGCAGCCATAGCCAGCACGCCCAGTCTTGACCGAGGTCGGTGACCGCGGCGGCCACGATGGCATCGGTCACGTCGTAGCCGGCACCGATGCTGTCAAAGGAACGTCGACGAGTGCGGAAGGTCTGCAGGTGAAGTTGCGCCGCCCTCAATGTTGCGGCCGCTGGGTCGCTAGGCTCGAAGCCCTTCGACCCGCGACGCTCGACTGCTTCGAACGCAACACCGTTGGCCTCGGCGAAGAGCACCCGTCGGAACGGCGCGTGCATCGCACCCTCAACTGGAGCCCGCAAACCCTGAGCCGCGACGAACTCATGAACGTACTCAACTTTGAAGCCAACGCTCAGACCGTCGCCACGGGTGAGAACGGCTGGGAAGAGTCCCGTGGGATTGCGCAGTACTACTGCATCCAATGGATCCGGCTGCCAGCCTGCCGCGAGGAATGCACCGACGTCGGCGCCGCCGGGTAGCGAGATGTAGTCGAGGATGTCGATCAGGCGAACACCGATGACGTCGCGCAGACGAGATGTCAGAGCCTGTGCGTCAGGCACCGCCCGGAGGGCGTCTTTGAGGGTCTGTGTCACCAGAGCAGCGGCTGCGGGCTGCGTCGTCCACGTTCGATCGTGTCGAGTCATTGCGTGTCCTCTCGTGCGCCTGACAGTGTCATCTCAGCGCGCCATTCGGCGGCGCGCAACGTCGTGACGTGCTCTCTCGCAGCGTAATCGAGTACCTCGCGAGTCGTATCGTGGATAGCGTCAACACGTCGAATCATGTCGGCCTGCGTTGAGCCCAGCAGGGCAACACTTCCAGAGATCACTCCGCCCGCATTGATGACGAAGTCTGGGGCCCAGACGATTTCACGCGCGGCTAGCGCCTCTGCATGGCGATCCTCGGCGAGTTGATTGTTAGCCGCTCCGGCGATGACCTTAACCCGCAGGCGGCCAACCGTGTCGTCGTTGAGGATGGAGCCGAGTGCGCAGGGGGAGAAGATGTCAGCCTCAACGTCGTAGATGACCTCAGGTGCCACAACGGACGCACCAATCTCGTCAGCGAGTTTCTCGGCGCGGGCGGTGTCACTATCTGCCACAACAAGCGTGGCTCCGGCAGCAGCCAGTTGACGAGCCAACGCCGCACCGACATTGCCGCATCCCTGCAGTGCGACGATACGGCCGTTGAGTTCGGGGCTGCCCCAACGATGTTCCGTTGCAGCGACCAAGCCAGCCATGACGCCGCGCGCTGTCCACGGTGAGGGATCGCCGCCGCGGCCATCGAAGCCGGCGACCCACCCAGTCTCGCGTGCCGCAACTTCGAGATCGGCAGGCATGGTGCCCACGTCTTCCGCGGTGATGAATCGCCCTCCGAGACTCTGCACGGCGCGGCCGTGTGCGAGAAACAACTGCGTTCGATCAAAGGGCTCGGGTGGTACGAGGATCACGGCCTTGCCTCCCCCAAGCGCCAGACCCGCTACGGCCTTCTTGTAGGTCATGCCACGTGAGAGACGCAAGGCGTCGACCAACGCATCAGACGTGGAGTCGTAAGACCATAGTCGGGTGCCACCCGTGGCAGGACCCAGCACCGTCGAGTGCAGGGCGATGATGGCGCGGTAGCCGCTTGCGGGATCTTGGCGGAAAACCACTTCCTCATGCCCCAGCGCGGTGAGCGCCTCCAGTGGCAGCATGCGCAGCGCTCCTCAGGGCAGGGGGTCCGATGGTGATGACCATAACAACGTTATGCACGTTCCACCCGCCAGACTTCAATGCCTCACTACAACTCTGGGTACCGTGTTTTTGCCCCAGAGTTGTCGTCACACCGCGCATTCCCAGCGAACTATTTGCCTTGTTTGAAGGATTTGCTTGCTGAGCTGCCAGCCCCGGCAATGTTGACTGCGCGCACATAGTCAATGTATGAGCGGTTCTTGATCAAACCGGCCTTGGTGTAGGAGCCGGACGCGGCGTTGACCCAAGCGGTGTAGGCCTTAGCCACGGTGTCCTTCAAGCGCACCTGATACTTCGTAATCGATGCCCCACCGTTCGAACTTGATGCTACCCACGTCACCTTGGCTTTACCCGCCGATGGGAACGAGGCCGCCGGTGAGCGCGGTGCACTAGGCACCGTGGGCGGCGTCACCGCAGCACCGACGCTCCAGCAGACTCGGGAAGAACGACCCGGTCCGCAACCTCGGGATCCGCAACTCCAGATCCGCCGACGTCGTTGACAGCACCCGGGAACGGGACCCTCCCCCGGAAGCGGGGGGACCCCCAGCGGACCGCCGTCCGGTTCTCGGTCCGTTCCCAGAACCCGGCGCCGATGACGCCCTCGGCCTCCGCGTCGATCAACGCCTGATACATGCTCTGCGCCGCCACCCGGATCCGATCATCGACACCAGCAGCCTTCAACGCCTCCAGCAGTTCCAACAGGGCAGACTGATCCATAGCCATCGTGCAAAGTCCTCTCGTGAGTTGATTAGAGCCTTCTCACTGACCTTTGCACGATGGCCTTCTACGTCGTGGACAACGCCACGCTCAAGGCCGATAAAACCCACCACTACCGGGGACGTCACCCCTACTTCAGCGCGAATTCAAGCGCGCCTAGTCATCACTTCGTGGAATCACTTGGCGACCACCGGGTATTGCGATTCGCGTCGAGACGGAAAGTGCGTAGATACCTTGGAGAAGTGAATGATGCAGATCCCTCAAGTCGGCCGACCTTCGACGCACGAGATGAACACCGTGTGTTCGAAGCCCTCCCGCTGATAGAGGACATGCCGCACCCGGTTGACTCATGGAGCACCTTCATTCGCCGCGCCTCGTCATACGAACCCATGTTCCGCTTCATACTCAACGACAGAGTCGCGTTGTGGCTCAACGATGTGTCATTAATGCGTTCGGTGCTGAAGGCTCCCTTCTCACACGTTGGTCTCGGTCCGCTGATCCGGGGCTTTGAGACAGCTGGCGGCTTGGGTAACGCCCTTACCGTCAACTATGGCGACTCGTGGCGCCCGCGGCACAAGATCCTTCAGCACCCATTGACTCACAAAGGCGTTCGAGCCCTTGGTCCACTGCTCCAGGAGTCGCTTCGCTCCAGCATTGCCGCTTGGAGTCCGGGAAAGACGTTCAACCCCAATCCCCTCATGACCTCACTCATCCTCGACGCCCTGGGATCGACGCTGTTCTCGGGTGACCATCGGGAGTTCGTTGATGTCATCCACGCGTTCGATGTTGAGCGCAATCTGGCGTTCGTCTACATCAGCCAAGATCCTGCCTATGTCCCGTCCGATCGATCCGAGTTCGCGGTCGCTCTCCGAAATCTCGACACATTCATCTACGCAATGATTGCGGCCCGTCGGCAAGCGCCCAAAGACGACCTGTTAAGTCGTATCCTTTCGGCGACGACAGCCGACGAGGACACCCTGAGCGATCTCAACCTTCGCGACGAAGTAGTCGGTCTCATTTACGCCGGCCACAAAACCACGGCCAACACTCTGGCGTTCGCCTCGTGTCTGCTGGCGAGGTATCCCGACGTGCAGCGTGCACTCGCCGATGAAGTTGCGCCGATAGCGGGCTCAATGTTCTTTCACGAGCAGTTCGAGGACGCCGCACCTCTGGCGTCAGCAATCATCACCGAGACACTAAGGATGTTTCCCGTAGGTGACCTGATCGACCGGACGGTGGTCGGACCGTTTGCGCTCGACGGAGTGCAACTTCCTCAGGGCTTACCAATCCTTTTCAGCACATGGATACCTCACCACGCTCCCGACGTTTTCGAAAGCCCCGATAGCTTTTCGCCAGCGCGCTGTCAGAAGGGGTGGACGACCGCCGCCCAGAAGGATTCCTACCTGCCGTTCAGCACTGGCCCCAAGGTTTGTCTAGGAGTGCACTTAGCAAACTACGAAGCTGCGCTAGCCATGTCACTGATCGT
>CALQEM020000021.1:0-26418 GCA_943329595.2 Bifidobacterium breve | reverse complement strand
GCCTAGTCAACCCCGAGGCCCTGTTCATGGGTAAGACCGCCGAAAACCTGCACGACCGCTTTCCGACGATCACCAAGGAGCGCGCCGACGCCTTCGCTTTCGGCAGTCAGGCCAAAACTGCGAGGGCCTACGCCGACGGTCTGATCCAGCCCGACCTCGTGACGATGGCCGTGCGCAGCGCCGAGGAGGGCTGGGGCCTCGCGAGCGCCGACGAAGCACCGCGACCCGCGACCACACTCGAGGGGCTTGCCTCACTGAAGACCCCCTTCCGCTCTCACGGCCGCGTTACCGCGGGCAACTCGTCGGGTATCAACGACGGAGCCACCGGCGCCCTGCTGGCCGGGGAAGACGTCGCGAAGGAGCTGGGCCTCAGCGTCAAGATGCGCCTCGTGTCGTACGCCTTCGCGGGCGTCGAACCTGAGGTGATGGGCTACGGGCCTGTCCCTGCCACCGACAAGGCTCTCGCCAAGGCGGGCCTGTCGATCGACGACATCGGCCTGTTCGAGGTCAATGAGGCGTTTGCCGTGCAGGTGCTGGCCTTCCTCGAGCACTATGGCATCGCCGACGACGACCCGCGGGTTAACCCCATGGGCGGCGCGATCGCCGTGGGCCACCCCCTCGCCACCTCGGGCATTCGACTGATGGCGTACCTCGCGCGCAGCTTCGAGCGACACCCCGAGGTTCAGTTCGGCGTCACCACCATGTGTATCGGGCTCGGCATGGGCGGCACCATCATCTGGGAGAACCCCCACTGCACGGCGTCCGCCGGCGAGTACCACGGATCGAAGGGCTGACATGACCACCGCCACGCCTCCCCAGGAGTTCGCCGAGGTCGTCACTCGCGCCCTCACCCGCATGGTTGACCTGCCGCTCGGGGCCGGCCGTGCGGCGCTGATCACGCTCGACAACGGCCTCGACCACACCAAGCCGAGCACCTTCGGGCCCGAGGGTCTCGCCTCACTCGACGCAGCCATCGACGCCGCCATGGCCGAGCCCGGAGTAGTGGCGGTGGCCCTCACAGGCAAGCCCTTCATCTTCGCGGTGGGGGCCGACCTCACCGGGATACCTCGGCTCACCGACCGCACCCAGGCACTCGCCATCGGCCAGCTGGGCCACGCGGTGTTCCGACGCCTCGGCGAACTGCCCGTGCCCACCTTCGCCCTCGTCAACGGCGCTGCCATGGGTGGGGGCCTCGAGGTTGCTCTGCACTGCACCTACCGCACAGTGTCGTCAGGCGCGGCAGCGATCAGCTTTCCCGAGTGCTTCCTCGGCCTCGTGCCCGGCTGGGGCGGCACCTTCCTGCTTCCCCGCCTCATCGGCCCAGCCAACGCGGTGAAGGTCATCATCGACAACGCGCTGAGCCAGAACAAGCAGCTCAAGCCCCATGAGGTACTGCGCCTAGGCATCGCCGACGTGCTGCTCGAGCCTGCCGACTTCCTCGAGGAGTCGCTGCTCTGGGTGGCTGGCGTGGTCACGGGCGCCATCGAGGTGCCCCGCGCCGAGGTCGACCACGGCGAGGCCTGGACCGCCACCATCGCGGCCGCTCGCGCCTCCCTCGACGCCCGGCTGCACGGTGCGGCGCCCGCCCCCTACCGTGCCCTCGACCTCATCAGCGTGGCCCGTACCGCCTCGCGTGACGAGGCCTTCGCCGCCGAAGACGACGCCCTCACCGACCTCCTCTTCAGCGACGAGCTGCGTTCGGGGCTGTACGCCTTCGACCTCGTGCAGAAGCGCGCCAAGCGACCGGTGGGCGCTCCCGACAAGTCGCTCGCCCGCCCGGTCACGAGTGTCGGAATCGTGGGAGCCGGCCTGATGGCCAGCCAGCTCGCGCTGCTGCTCGCGCAGCGTCTCGAGGTTCCGATCGTGATGACCGACCTCGACCAGGCCCGCGTCGACAAGGGGGTCGCCTTCGCCCACGGTGAAATCGACAAGCAGCGCGACAAGGGTCGCTACACGAATGACCTCGCGAGCCGCCTCAAGGCCCTCATCATCGGGTCAACTGACAAGCGGGCCTTCGCAGACGCCGACTTCGTGATCGAGGCCGTGTTCGAGGACATGGCGGTGAAGCAGCAGGTCTTCGCCGAGGTCGAGGCGGTCGTGTCCGCCACCTGCGTGCTTGCCACCAACACCTCGAGCCTGTCGGTCACCGAGATGGCCAGCGCACTCGCCCATCCCGAGCGCGTGGTGGGCTTCCACTTCTTCAACCCGGTGGCGGTCATGCCACTGCTGGAGATCGCCCGCGCCGAGCACACCGACGACGCCACCCTCGCGACCGCCTTCGCGGTGGGAAAGCTGCTCAAGAAATCATGCGTGCTGGTGAAGGACGATCCCGCCTTCGTGGTGAACCGCCTGCTCACCCGATTCCTCGGCGAGGTCACCGCTGCGATGGACGAGGGAACACCCTTCGAGGTCGCCGACCACGCCCTCGACCCGCTCGGTCTGCCGATGTCGCCCTTCCTGCTCCTGCAGTTGGTGGGGCCGGCCGTGGCACTTCACGTGTCAGAGACTATGCACCACGCCTTCCCCGACCGCTTTGGTGTGTCGACGAACCAGCAGCGCATCGTGGCCGCAGGCATCACCTCACTGCTCGACTGGAGCACAGGAACAGCGACCATGGCCCCCGACGTCGCCGCGTTGCTGGAGGTAGGCAACACCCCCTCAACCGCCGAGCAGGTGCGCCAACGAGCCCTCGATGCACTCGCCGAGGAGGTGCGCCTCATGCTTGATGAGGGCGTGGTCGCCGAGGCTGCCGACATCGATCTGTGCATGCTGCTCGGCGCTGGCTGGCCCTTCCACCTCGGTGGCGTCACCCCGTACCTCGACCGCACCGGCACCTCCGAGCGTGTCACGGGCCAGCGATTCCTGCCCCGAGGCGTGGCGTCAACCTAGGCTCGACACGTGTCCGGAGTCCAGCACCTGTCCCTGCGTCGGCTGGCGCTCGGAGTCAGCGTGCTCGACGACCTCGACCTCGACGTCACCACCCACGGAATCCGTGTTGCTGCACTGGTCGACATCGGGTGGGACGAACTCGAGCACGCGGTGAGCCCCCACGACCCCGACGACTCGCGCGCCCTGCGCGCCGCCCGCGTCTGGGTGGGCGCCCGACTTCAGTTGGCCAGCATGTCGGCGCTACAGCGCCTTGCGCTCATCAGGCCGGTGTCACTTCCTGTGGGTCATGCCCTACACCCCGGCCCGCTGTGGATCCGCGACTCCGTCGCGGGTGGCTCCCTCGATTCGGGCCTAGGGATTCGCGGCCTCGGGCCAGACCCCGAGGCGGTCGTGGTGCTCGACCCGACGCTCACTAGTGCCGCTGGTATCGAGCCCTCGGAGTCGTGGGTGAGGGCCAGCGAGTACCGCGAGGAGATGGTGGCCTACGCCGTCGCCCGACTTGCTCGCGACCCGCTGAGCACCCTGCGCTGCGTCGGCGACTGCGACGTGCCAACCCTGCTGTCGTCGCCACTATTTCGCGAGCAAATCGTGTCAGTCGACGCAACGGGCATGCGCAGCGCGGCGGTTCCGTTGCGCACCCACGGTTGGCTCGACCTCGGGCGCATCGACCCACTCTTCGCTGCCAGTGCCGCGGCCACCGTCGACGAGTACCAGCGCGGGTTCGCCCGCCCCCTCCTGATCACCCGCGACGAGGTGGTGCAGGTGCGCGAGGGCGGCACCCACCGTGCGACTGGGCTTACGGCAGAGGAGGGTTTCCGCTAGTCCATGCGCTCGGTTCAGGTCACCTGAGCCCGTCGATTGAGGGCGTTACCTGCTGGTCGCGTGCCTCTGCCAGCCCCGCTACCGTACCGACGATCTCGCGAGCGACATCCTGGGCCGTGAGGCCGATACGCACCAGAACTTCGGCGCGCGTACCGTGGTCGAGGAACTCGCGCGGGATGCCGAAGTCACGGGCGGGGGTGAACACGCCTGCGTCGCGCAAGGCCTGCGACACTGCCGAGCCGACGCCCGCGGCACGGCCGTTGTCCTCGACCGTGGCGACCATCCGGAAGCGGGCAGCGAGTCCGGCTAGGTCGGGGCTCACAGGAATCACCCACCGCGGGTCGACCACCGTGACACCGATTCCCTGAGCCCCGAGCCGCTCGGCGACGTCGAGCACCAGAGGGGCCACCGCGCCCACGCTCACCAGCAACACGTCATCGTCGCCGACGCGGTGCAGTACATCAAGGCCACCCACCGAGTCGATCGACCGCACTTCGGGCCCGAGCGCTCCCTTGGGGAAACGCACCACCGTGGGCGCGTCATCGACCTCGACCGCCTCGTCGAGCAGACTGCGCAACTGCACGCCGTCACGCGGCGCCGCCACCCGCACGCCCGGAACCACCTGCAGCACAGACAGGTCCCACATGCCGTTGTGACTGGCGCCGTCGTCGCCCGTGACTCCCGCACGGTCGAGCACGAACGTGACTCCCGCGCCGTGCAGCGCACAGTCCATCAGCACCTGGTCGAAGGCACGGTTGAGGAAGGTGGCGTAGAGGGCCACCACGGGGTGCATTCCGGCGAAGGCCATGCCGGCAGCCGAGGTGGCGGCGTGCTGTTCGGCGATTCCGACGTCGATAGTGCGCTCGGGGAATGCCTGCTGGAACCGGGTGAGGCCAACGGGCCCGAGCATCGCGGCCGTAATGGCTACCACGTCGGGGCGACGGCTGCCGATGTCGACCAGTTGGTCGGCGAAGGTGCTGGTCCAGGTGGGGCCGCTGGCCGACAGCGGCTTGCCGGTGTCGGGGTCGACCACTCCGACAGCGTGGAATCTCTCGGCCTCATCGTCGAGTGCGGGCTGGTATCCCCGCCCCTTCTCGGTGAGTGCGTGCACGATGACCGGGCCCTCAAACCCCTTGGCCAGGTTCAGCGCGTGCTCGAGGGCCACAACGTCGTGACCGTCGACCGGGCCGATGTACTTGAGCCCGAGGTCCTCGAACAACCCCTGAGGAGCGACGATGTCCTTGAGCCCCTTCTTCATACCGTGCAGGGCCTCGTACACGGGAGCACCCACCACCGGCGTGCGCCCTAGGGTGCGCTTACCCCAGTGCAGGAATCGCTCGTACCCACCGGTGGTGCGCAGGGTCGCGAGGTGGTGAGCGAGCCCTCCGATCGTGGGTGAGTACGACCGCTCATTGTCATTGACCACGATGACAAGAGGACGGTCGTGCGCCGCGGCGATGTTGTTGAGCGCCTCCCAGGCCATGCCGCCGGTGAGGGCGCCGTCGCCCACCACAGCGACCACGTGACGCTGGCCGAGCTCACCGCGCAGCCGCAGCGCGGTGGCTACTCCATCGGCCCACCCGAGCGACGTCGAGGCGTGGCTGTTCTCGACAATGTCGTGCTCGCTCTCGGCTCGCGAGGGGTACCCCGACAGCCCGCCGGCCTGGCGCAGTGTGTCGAAGTCTCCCGAGCGACCGGTGAGCATCTTGTGCACGTACGACTGGTGGCCGGTGTCCCAGATGATGACGTCGTGGGGCGAGGTGAAACTGCGGTGAATCGCGACGGTGAGCTCGACCACACCGAGGTTGGGTCCGAGGTGTCCACCGGTGCGCGAGACCTTGTCGATGAGGAAGGTTCGAATCTCGGCCGACAGAGCGGGTAGGTCGTCGACCGACACCGCCTGGAGGTCGCGGGGAGACTGGATCGCGCCGAGCACACCCATAACGTAGCGCCCTCCGCCTCTGTCTCAGGCCCACGCGCGGGTGGGTCATTAACCTTCATTCTAGGCGCGCAGCATGATTCTGTGCGCTCTGGAGCCCTCACACCACACCGGTGGCGCCCGAGCGGACGAGGTGTCGGAGAGTTGACCTTGGCAGTCACTCGACCATCGAGTGCAGCGACTCGAGCATGGTAGCGAGCGGGGGTCAACCCTCTGTCTCAAGGCGGGCGAACCGCCCGCCGGTGCTAGGAAATTCCGAGCTCGAGACAGGCGGCCTGGGCAGCCTCCGTGGTACAGATTCTGGAGGCGGTGGTGAAGCCGGCAACGAGGACGTCCTTCACGTTGTCCCTGAAGATCGCCTGAGGCTCAAGCAGCACCGACGGGACATCCCGTCCACTGACCGTGTCGATGACGACGCCGTTAGTGGCTGGAGCCTCACCCCGTGACAGCGCGATAGCAGCGGCGGCGGCAGTGTCTGCCTCCTTCTTGATGGCCTTGTAGACGGTGACGCACTGCGTACCCTCGAGAACGCGGGTCAGACCCTCGTCCGTGGCGTCCTGACCGGTGACGGGCACTGTGCCGGCGAGGCCGTTCTGGGCGAGCACGTCGATCACAGCACCGCCGAGGCCGTCGTTCGCCGCGACAACACCAACGATGGTGGGGTCGCTGGTGAACATCTGCTCGAAGATGACGCCACCTTTGACGTCGTCCCAGTCGGGAACCGACTGGTTCTGGCCGATGGTGAATCCTGCGTTCGTGATGGCCTTCTCGTAGCCCTGCCTAAACAGGGTGGCGTTGTTGTCGGTGGGCGAGCCGTTGAGCAGCGCGACGGTTCCACTGGTGACGCCGGCGTCGTTGAGGCACGAGACCAGCCCGTCGCCTTCGGCCCTGCCCACCGCCACGTTGTCGAACGATACGTACACGGCAGCACCTCCACCGAGGGTGAGGCGGTCGTAATCGATTGTCTTGATTCCTCGGGCCGCAGCCTTTTTCTCGCAGGCAGCACCGGTGTCGCTGTCGAGGTTGACGATCATCAGCACAGTGACGCCGGCCGAGATCATGCCGTCGCAGAGTGTGGTGAACGTGGCCTTGTCGCCGCCAGCGTTCTGGATATCGAACTCGATGCCCGCCGCGGTGAAGGCCTCGGCAAGATACGGGCGGTCAGCGGTCTCCCACCGGGCCGATGACGACGAGTCAGGCAGGATGACGCCGACCTTGGCCGGAGCGGCCGTGCTTGACGCGGGGGCGCTCGAGTTGGTGGCACCACAGGCGGCAAGAACGAGCGCCGATGTCACCGCGGTGACGACGAGGGCTCGTGAGCGAGAGCGCGTCATCGAGTCGGTGCCGACACCTCGGCGAAACGCGCTCGCACCTCTGGCTGGGCGGTGGCGGCGACGATGCGGCCCGACAACGCCGACCACACGGGTGGCTCGGTGGTACCGCGCAGGGCCCAGGCTGCCTGTCGCGCGGCCCCGAGGGCGACGTACTCGGCCGGCGGCGGCACCACGACCTCACCCCCGAAGAGGCTGGCGGCCACCACCTGAACCGCGGGCGAGCCTGCCGCTCCCCCGATCAGCAGGAAGCGGCGTGGGCGAACTCCGGCCGATCGCAGGGCGTCGACGGCGTCGGCGAGCCCACACAGCATGCCCTCGACTGCCGCGCGCGCGAGGTTCGCTGGACTCAGGCTGTCGCGGGTGATGCCGTGCAGGGAGCCTGTGGCATGAGGAAGGTTGGGGGTGCGCTCGCCATCGAGATAGGGCACCAGCGTGAGTCCTCCGGACCCGGGGTCGGCGGAGAGCGCGAGGTCGCTGAACTCCTCGAGGGTCACCCCCAGCAGCGACGCCGTGGCGCTCAGCACCCGCGCAGCATTGAGCGTGCACACCAGTGGCAGGTAGCGGCCGGTCGCATCGGCGAAGCCTGCGACCGCGCCGGTTGAGTCAGTGGTGGGCGAGTCGGAAACCGCGAACGCGGTGCCCGAAGTGCCGAGCGAGATCACCACATCACCGGGCGCGGCCCCGACCCCGAGGGCTGCCGCCATGTTGTCGCCGGTTCCGGGGGCCACCAGTATTCCGCTGGGTGTGTGTCCCACCGCGTCTCCCGGGGGGACCACGCGCGGCACAGCCACATCGCCACCCGCGGCATGCGCGAGGAGGTCGTGGCGATACCCACCCGAGACCGGAGACCAGTACCCGGTGCCGCTGGCATCGCCTCGGTCGGTGACGGCGTCGGCGGCACCCACGCCCCTCAGTCGCATCGTCAACCAATCGTGCGGGAGCATCACCATGTGCGACCGCGCCAGCGACTCGGGCTCGTGGCGTGCCATCCAGCGCAGCTTGGTCACCGTGAATGACGCCACGGGCACGCTGCCCACAGCCTCCGCCCAGGCCGCGGCACCACCGAACTCGGCCACCAGATCATCAGCGTCGGCGGCCGACCGGGTGTCGTTCCAGAGCAGCGCGGGCCGCACCACCTCAGAGTTCTCGTCGATCAGCACCATGCCGTGCTGCTGCCCTCCGACAGCGATGGCCTCCACATCGGCAAGGAGTCCCCCGCTGGCCCCCTCCCACGCCTGCCACCAGGCGGCAGGCGCGCACTCGGTGCCGTCAGGGTGAGGCGCCCGACCCTCGCGGACCACCGTGCCGGTGTCGGCGTCGACCACCACGACCTTGGTGGTCTGGGTCGATGAGTCGATTCCTGCGACGAGTGCCATGACGCCTAGAGTAGAACATGCGTCTCCGGCGACCCCGAGCGACGACCTTCCCCTCGTTTTCCCGCAGGTCCCGCTATAGACGTGGCTGCCAGCGGGTTCCGGCGATAGCCTCGTCAACCAGTTCGACCTCGCGCAGCGTGGCCGCCAGCCTCGCGCCCTCCGACTCGAGCACCGCCAATACCTCGGAAATCACCTCGGGCGGCAGCGTCTCAGCGAGCTCGCGACGGGCCGAGGCATACGTGCCGCGCGCACCTTCGAGGGTGGCCCTGCTGTGGTGCACGGCCAGTCGCGACAGCGCCCTCGCATGACGCCGAAGCACCTCGTGCGACCGGTATTCAGGCGGGCACCGGTCGAGTAACCAGCTCACCACGGCGTCGGGAAATCCCGGCGAGTCGGGCGGCTCGAGCTTGCGGGGCCACCCCGTGGGAAGTGCAACCATGTCCAGCAGCCTACGGACGCCTACAGCAGCGAGCGCAGCACGTAGGGCAAGATGCCGCCGTTGCGGAAGTAGTCGGCCTCGCCGGGGGTGTCGATGCGCAGATGGGCGTCGAACTCGACCACGCTGCCGTCGGGGCGCACCGCCGACACCGCGACGTCGCGGGGGGTAATGCCCTCGTTGAGCTGCTCAACCCCCGTGATCGAGTAGGTCTCGTCCCCCACCAGTCCCAGAGTTTCGGCAGTAACTCCCAGCAGGTACTGCAGCGGAAGCACTCCCATGCCGATCAGGTTCGAGCGGTGGATGCGCTCATAGCTCTGTGCGATCACGGCCTTCACGCCGAGCAGCGCGGTGCCCTTGGCCGCCCAGTCGCGCGACGATCCTGACCCGTACTCACTGCCGGTCAGGATCACCAGCGGCACGCCTGCGGCCTGGTAGCGCTCGGAGGCCTCGTAAATGGTTGTTTGCGGCGCCTCGGGATCGAGGAAGTCGACCGTGAACCCGCCCTCGACGTCGTGGAGCAACTGGTTGCGCAGTCGGATGTTGGCGAACGTGCCGCGGATCATGACCTCGTGGTTGCCACGCCGCGATCCGTAGGAGTTGAAGTCGGCATGGTCGACCCCGTGCTCGAGCAGGTAGCGACCTGCGGGTGAGTCGGCCCTAATCGAGCCGGCGGGTGAGATGTGGTCGGTGGTGACCGAGTCGCCGAGTTTGGCCAGCACCCGCGCCCCGTGGATGTCGCTCACCGGCGACGGGTCGCGGTGCATTCCGTCGAAGTAGGGGGGCTTGCGTACATAGGTTGAGTCGGGCGCCCAGTCGAAGGTGTTGCCGGTCGGCGTCTGCAGCGATTGCCAGCGCTGATCGCCAGCAAACACATCGGCGTAGCGACTGCGGAACATCTCGGCGTCGATTGCCTCGTGCACCACCCCCTGCACCTCGGCGGGTGTCGGCCACACATCGGCGAGAAACACTGGCTGGCCGTCGCTGCCGATGCCGAGGGGCTCGGTGGTGATGTCGATGTCCATGCGCCCGGCAATCGCGTAGGCAACCACGAGCGGGGGTGAGGCGAGGTAGTTCATCTTGATGTCGTGGTTGATGCGTCCCTCAAAGTTGCGGTTGCCCGACAGCACCGCCGCAACGGCGAGATCGGCCGAGTGCACCGCGGCGCTGACCGCTTCGGGAAGGGGGCCGCTGTTGCCGATGCACGTGGTGCACCCGTAGCCCACGGTGTCGAAGCCGAGCGCGTTAAGGAAGGGCGTGAGCCCCGCCCGGTCGTAGTAGTCGGTGACCACCTGCGAACCCGGGGCCAGCGTGGTCTTAACCCACGGCGCCCGGGTGAGGCCTCGCTCGACGGCCTTCTTGGCCAGCAGCCCGGCCGCCATCATCACCGAGGGATTCGACGTGTTGGTGCACGACGTGATGGCCGCGATCACAACGGCGCCATGGCCGATCACCACCTGCTCGCCATCGAGATCGGCAACGGCAGTCGCGGTCGGGGCATCGGTGTAGGTCGAGAGCGCCGCCTCGAAGGCAGTCTTGGCGTCGCTGAGAGCGACGCGGTCCTGGGGTCGCTTCGGGCCGGCGATTGAGGGCACCACAGTGCCCAGATCGAGCTCGAGGTATTCGGAGTACGAGGGTTCGTGGGTCGGGTCGTGCCAGAGCCCCTGGGCCTTGGCATAGGCCTCGACGAGCGAAATTTCTTCGTTGGCGCGGCCGGTGAGGCGGAGGTAGTCGAGAGTCTCATCGTCGATGGGGAAGATGGCCACGGTCGACCCATATTCGGGGCTCATGTTGCCAATGGTGGCGCGGTTGGCGAGCGGCACAGCGGTGACACCCTCGCCGTAGAACTCGACGAATTTGCCGACCACGCCGTGCTTGCGCAACTGCTCGGTAATGGTGAGCACGAGGTCAGTGGCCGTGGTGCCGGCGGGCAGATGCCCGCTCAACTTGAACCCCACCACCCGCGGGATCAGCATCGACACGGGCTGGCCCAGCATCGCGGCCTCGGCCTCAATGCCGCCCACGCCCCAACCGAGAACACCGAGCCCGTTGACCATGGTGGTGTGCGAGTCGGTTCCGACGCAGGTGTCGGGGTAGGCCTGGCTCACGCCGCCGACCTCACGCACCATCACTACGCGCGCCAGGCTCTCAATATTCACCTGGTGCACGATGCCCGTGCCAGGTGGCACCACCGTGAACTCGTCGAAGGCGCCCTGGCCCCAGCGCAGGAACTGGTAGCGCTCGCGGTTGCGCGCGTACTCGAGGTCGACATTGAGCGCGAGCGCGTCGGACGTGCCGAAGAAGTCGGCGATGACCGAGTGGTCGATGACAAGCTCAGCAGGGGCGAGCGGATTGATGAGGTCGGGGTCGCCACCGAGGTCGCGCATGGCCTCGCGCATCGTGGCAAGGTCGACGACGCACGGCACGCCGGTGAAGTCCTGCATAATCACGCGTGCGGGCGTGAACTGAATCTCCTCGGTGGGCTCGGCGTCGGGCGCCCACGCTCCGAGTGCGCGAATCTGGTCGGCCGTCACATTGGCGCCGTCTTCGGTGCGCAGCAGGTTCTCGAGCAACACCCGGTGCGTATACGGCAGCGAGTCCGCACCCTCGACCGCATCGACGCGGAAAATCACCAGGTCACGGCCGCCTACGGTGAGGGTGTCACGGGCTCCGAACGAGTTGATGCTGGACATGATTCCTCCACGCGGAAAGTATCTCGATATCGAGATACTCAGCCTACCACGGAGGTCTCGGGAGTGCGGGCGAAGACGGCGAGGCACTCGACGTGCTGCGTAGTCGGAAAGAGGTCGAAGGCTCGCAGCGATGTCATCGTCCAGCCGAGGGCGGCGAGGGCCGCCACGTCACGGCCCAGGGAGGCCGGTCCGCACGACACGTAGGCGATGAGCCGGGGGTTCAACTTGGCGACTCGACGCATGACGTCCTTGCCCGCCCCCGACTCAGGAGGATCGAGCACCACGAGGTCGCAGCGCCGAGGCCCATCGCTGGCGAGCCAGCGGTCGACGCTCTGCTCGTGCACCCGCACGGTGGGCATGTCGTGCACGGTGCGCCGGGTTGAGGAGCACGCCTTGGCGTCGAACTCGACCGCGTCGACGCGACCCCCGGGGCCGAGGAGTTCGGCGATCGCCACTGCAAACAGCCCGGAGCCCGCATAGAGGTCGATGACGTGCTCGCCAACCCGAGGCGCAACGGCGTCGATGACCGCCTGAGTGAGCGTGACGGGGGCGCCGGGATGCACCTGCCAGAACGAGTCCGACGACACCACGTACTCGGTGTCGCCCACTCGCTCGTGCAGGCGCACGTTCGCCTTGCCACCGGGAGGCAGCGGCGATGGCGTCACGGCGACCTCGCCGGTCGACGTCGCGACGACTGACACCGTCTTTGCACCCGGCCAGGTGCGACGCGTCACATCGGTGGCATCGACTGCATCAGTGGCGAGCAGGCAGCGGTCGACCGGCACGACAGTGTGCGAGTGGTGCCGGAAGAATCCAGGACGCCCGGCCTCGTCGAGTGAGTAGGTAACCCGGGTGCGCCAGCCGAGTCCGTCAACGTCGCCGTCGACAGCCTCAACCTCAACCTCGACGTCGACACCCCCCTGCCGCTTCATTGCCTCAACCACGATCGACTGCTTGAGGCGCCGCTGGGCCTCGGGAGTCACGTGCTGCCAGTCGCAGCCACCACACCTGCCGGGCCCCGAATGCGGGCAGGGAGCAGGCCGACGGTCGGGTGACGCGCTGAGGACCTCGACTGCATCGGCGAGGAGGAACTTGCCCCCCGATCCGACGCCCGTCACTTCGGCCACGACACGCTCACCCGGGAGCGAGTGCCGCACGAATACCACCTGTCCGAGGTGCCGGGCCACGCAGTGGCCGCCATGCGCCACAGCGCCAACCTCGAGTTCGAGTCGGGTGCCGAGGGGAATGAGGTCGAGCCGGTCGCTCACGCGGAGGGGCCAGTGCCGGCTGAGGGAGCCTCGAACTCGGCGTCAACCACGGCCTCGGCACGCTCGGCGCCAGGCTCACCACGCCGCAGCGAGCCAGCCCCCTGCGAGACGGGACGGTCGGCAATCCGCTCGCTCGACTCAAGCTGCCACGGAACAGACACCATCATCACTCCAGGGGTGAAGAGCAGGCGCGCCTTCAGGCGAAGGGCGCTCTGGTTGTGCAGTAACTGCTCCCACCAGCGCCCCACCACGTACTCGGGCACATACACGGTGACCAGGTCGCGGGGGCTGTCGCGACGGATGCCGCGAACATAGTCGACCACCGGCCGGGTGATCTCACGATAGGGCGAGTCGAGCACCCTGAGCGCAACGGGGATACCCCACTCGTCCCACTCGTCGATCAGTCGTTCGGTGCTCTCAGGGTCGACGTTCACGGTGACTGCCTCGAGCACGGTGGGACGGGTGGCGCGCGCGAAGGAGATCGCGCGCAGCGTGGGCTTGTGGATCTTGGAGACCAGCACGATCGCATGCACCCGGCTTGGCAGAATCATCGACTCGCTACGGTCGGGCACCAGTTCGGCGGCCACGCGCTCGTAGTGCCGGTGGATGGCACGCATCAGCAGGTACAGCAGCGGCATCGCGACGCACACGATCCACGCGCCCTTGGTGAATTTGGTGGCCAGCACAATGATCAGCACCGAACCGGTGAACGCGAAGCCCACCGCGTTGATGACCCTGCTGCGAATCATCCGGTTGCGCTCACGGCGGTTGGTCTCGGTGCGCAGCAGCCGGGTCCAGTGCCGAATCATTCCGAGTTGACTCAGCGTGAACGACACGAAGACGCCCAAAATGTAGAGCTGAATCAGGTTGGTGACATTGGCCTGGTAGGCCACGATGAGCAGAATCGCCACCAGGGCCAGCGCGATGATGCCGTTGCTGAAGGCCAGCCGATCACCCCGAGTGTGCAACTGACGCGGCAGATACCCATCGCGGGCCAGCACTGAGCCCAGCACGGGGAATCCGTTGAATGCCGTGTTGGCGGCAAGCACGAGAATGAGTGCGGTGGCGATGGTCACGAAGAAGAACCCAATGCGGAAGTCGCCGAACACCGCGTCGGCCACCTGCGCGATCACGGTCTTCTGCGCCTGCCCGGCCGGAAGCCCGACGAGGTCGGCGTCATTCTCCGCGATCTTGACCCCCGTGCGCAGAGCGAGCCAGGTGATGGCGGCGAACATCGATGTTGCGATGACCCCGAGCAGCAGCAGGGTGGTGGCGGCGTTCTTCGACTTGGGCACCTTGAATGCGGGAACGCCGTTGCTGATGGCCTCGATTCCGGTGAGCGCGGTAGTGCCGCTCGAGAAGGCGCGGGCCACGAGAAACACCAGCGCCAGCCCGGTGAAGCTGGCCTCCGGCACGACCTCCCAGGTGGCGCTCTCGGCCTGCATCAACTGGCCCGTGAGAGTCTTCACAAGAGCTAGTCCCAGCATGCCGTACACACCCAGCATGAAGCCATACACGGGAATGGCGAAGGCACTTCCGCTCTCGCGAACCCCGCGCAGGTTCACCAGCGTGAGCAGCACCACCAACACCACGGCCACCACCGTGGCGTGGTCATGAACCAGTGGAATTGCCGATCCCATGTTGTCGACTCCGGCCGACACCGACACGGCCACGGTGAGCACGTAGTCGACGAGCAGCGCGCTCGCCACGAACACGCCGGCGCGCGGTCCGAGATTGGTCGACACCACCTCGTAGTCGCCGCCGCCCGAGGGGTAGGCATGCACGTTTTGGCGGTACGAGGCGACTACGACGAAGAACACGAGCACGACCAGAGCCGCGACCCAGGGGGCGAACATGTAAAAGGACGCACCGCCCAACGACAGCACCAGCAGGATTTCCTGCGTGGAGTAAGCGTTCGACGACAGCGCGTCGGAGGCGAAGATCGGTAGAGCGAGGCGCTTGGGCAGCAGTGTCTCGCCCATGCGGTCGCTGCGTTTGGCAGAGCCCACCATGAGGCGCTTGACGGAGTCCAGAAGCGACACAGCCTGATCGTAGGCCCACGAGCGGAACTCGACGTACATCAGGGCGTGTAGCGTTGGCACTTCGACCAGTCACTCAGTTGAACGGGAGGGCACATGCACTTCGTCATCATGGGATGCGGTCGCGTGGGCTCGGCCCTCGCGCACGAACTCGACGGAATGGGCCACACGGTGTCGGTGATCGACCTCGACGACAAGGCATTTCGCAAGCTCGGACATGGCTTCAGCGGCGAGGTGGTGAAGGGCGTCGGGTTCGATCGAGACGTGCTCGTCGAGGCCGGAATCGAACGCGCGCTCGCCTTCGCAGCGGTCAGTAGCGGCGATAATTCCAATATCCTTGCCGCCCGCGTGGCGCGCGAGACCTTCGGCGTCGAGAACGTGGTCGCCCGTATCTACGATCCCCGCAGGGCCGAGGTGTACGAGCGCCTGGGCATTCCCACCGTGGCCACCGTGGCGTGGAGCACGTCTCAGATGCTGCGCAGGCTGCTGCCCGCCGGTGCGGTCGAGGAGTGGCGCGATCCCTCCGGAGCACTAGCTATCGCCGAGGTACACGTCGACTCGGCCTGGATTGGGCAGCGCGTGACCCGGCTCGGCGACAGCGCAGGCGCCACCATCGCGTTCGTCACCCGCTACGGCGAGGCGGTGCTACCCACGGCCGACATGGTGGTGCAGGAGAACGACCTGGTGCACGTCGTGTATCGGGTTGCCGACCGCGAGCGGGTCGAGTCCGTGTTCGGCTCAGCGCCGGGAGGCCACTGATGCGCGTCGTCATCGCCGGAGCGGGCAAGGTCGGACGGTCGATCGCCAGCGAACTGCTCAGCAACGGCCACTCAGTGCTGCTGATCGACAAGGACATCGAAACCGCGCGCCCGGGCATCGTCGAGGGTGCCGAGGTGCTGCTCGCTGACGCCTGTGAGATCGCCGCGCTCGACGAGGCCGACCTCACCTCGTGCCAGGTGGTGGTGGCCGCCACGGGCGACGACAAGGTAAATCTGGTGGTGTCGCTTCTGGCCAAGACCGAGTACGGCGTGCCCCGCGTGGTCGCGCGGGTGAACCACCCCAAAAACGAGTGGATGTTTGACGAGTCATGGGGAGTCGACGTCGCGGTCTCGACACCGCGCATCATCTCGGCGCTCGTCGAGGAGGCCGTGGCCGTGGGTGACCTCGTGCGCCTGTTCAGCTTCCGACAGGGTGAGGCCAACCTTGTGGAACTCACGCTGCCGCCCGACTCGGAGGTCGTGGGCCGACGGGTGGGCGACGTGCCGTTTCCCGTCGACACCGCGCTCGTGGCGATCCTGCGGCACACCCACGTGATCACTCCTACACCTGACGACACTCTCGAGAGCGGCGACGAGCTGCTGTTCGTGGCCTCGCCCGACCAGGAGTCGGCCCTGCAGGAACTCCTCTCGCCATAGAGGTGGGTGGGGGCCGCCCGCCTACCTCGAGAGTCAGTCGCTCGGGCTGGGGGGCTTGGTGGAGTCGGCCTGCGCCTCGCGGTGCTTGGCCAGCACCGGCTTGAGGAGTCGGTAGGTCACGTAGGCGCCTAGGAGGTACAGGGGCCATCCCATGGCAATGCGCGCCACCCCGAGGGGGCCCACCGACTGCGCGAAGTAGAGAGGGACCTGAACCGCGAGGCGAAGTCCGAACACCCCCACCCACACCCACGTGGCTGTGGCATAGGCCCGACGCACCTCAGGCGCCGAGCGCCAGGTGGTGCCCTCACCGGTGAGCAGGCCTACCACCACCCCGATCAGCGGCCAGCCGACGAGAATCGACGCGAGGAGCACCACCCCGTACACGACATTGATGAGCAGCCCGGGCAGGTAGTAGTCCTGGGCCTGCCCAGTGCGCGAGGCCACGAAGGCCGACACGGCGACTCCTGCGAACCCCGCAGCCACCTGCTGCAGGCTTTCGCGTCGCACCAGTCGGAGCCCCGCGATGAGTACCCCCACCACGATGGCGGCCCAGATGGAACGGGTGAGGTCGTTGCCGGTGACGAGGTAGGCGACCAGGAAGACGGCCGCCGGAAGGCTGGAGTCGATCATGCCGCGCCAGCCGCCGATAGCTCGGGCGAGGAGAGCGCGCTCGGCAGGGATATCTGCGATCGCGTCGGCAATCACCTCAGTGGGCGAGTCCTGGTGGGGGGCTGAGTCCTCCTCGAGGGGCGAGTCGGACTGCGCGCTCGGGTCGTGGCTCACGCGCCCGGCCCCGGCTTGATCGCATAGCGGGGGTTAAACATCACCGGTTGGCCGTCGACCGAGTTGATGCGGCCCGACACGGTGATGGTGCGGCCGGGGTCAACCCCGCGGATGCGTCGACGACCGAGCCACATCACGGTAAGACTGCCGGTGCCGTCGTAAACGTCGGCCTCGAACGCGGGCGCACCGCCTCGCGGACGCACCGTGACCGAGCGCACCGTGCCGAGCACGTCGACCCGCTCACCGGTGCAGCACTGCCGCACCGGGGTCGCGCCCGACGCCAGCGCGTCGGCATGCAGTTCATCGGCCTCAATGCGCGACTGGTCGTGCGACACGAGCCTCCTGATCCGTGCGAGCAGCCCTGTCTCGGCTCCGCGCGGTTCGGGATCGCGATCGACTGTGGATGACGTCATGGATCCAGCGTAGACGCGAGCGAGCCCGTCGGTCACACCCACGCCGGGGCATGGCGACAGGATTAGCTGTGTGGCCCGTCGAATCGCCCTCGCGTTGCACGGTGCGGGCTCCGATGGCGACTTCGTGCTCCGATGCTTCCGCGCCGGCGACCTCGCGGTTGACGAGGTCGTCGCCATCGAACATCGCGACGCCGAGACGCGCACGCTGCTCACCATCATCACCAGACAGGTCGAGGCCGCTCGGGCGCGCGGCGACGAGGTGACGTTCCTCGCGGGTGTCTCTCTCGGCGCCCACGCCGTGGCCACCTGGACGGCCCGCGCTGGGGCGCATACCGAGATCAGCGGACTTCTGCTGGTGATGCCCGCCTGGACCGGGTCCCCCACGTTCGTCGCGGCCGCCACAGCGGCCGCTGCTTCCGACGTGTTGTCCCTGGGCTCCGCTGCCATCATCGAGCGGCTGAAGGGCGAGTCACCGCGTGATTGGGTCGTCGACGCCGTCGCTTCATCGTGGCCACGGTACGGCGACCCAGTGCTGGCCGCCTCGCTGCTGACCGCCTCGCGATCGCCCGGCCCAACCTCCGCCGAACTCGCCTCAATTCGAGTGCCCAGCGCCATCGTGTGCCTCGACGATGACGCGCTGCACCCCCGTGCCGTCGCCGAACACTGGCACAGCGTGATTCCAGCGTCAGCGCTCGAAAGTCTGCCGCGCGACCTGGGCGGCAGACGACCTGACGTGCTCGGCCAAGCCGCCATCAGGGCACTGGCCCGCCTTAGCGAATCTCAGTGATCTCCGGACCGCGCTCGAACGGGCTGATGTCGTCACGAACCCACGCCGGCTCACCTGCGCCGGCCTCAGAATCGAACTCAGAATCGAACTCCGAATCGACCTCCGAATCGACCTGCTGCTGGGCGTTGTCGGGAAGGCGCATGGGCAGTTGGTCACCCGGGGCGCGGGCTTCGCTGTCGCGCACCACGATGATGCCGCGCGCGATCGACTCGAGTCGTGCGGCGGCCTCGGGCTCCACGGCCGCCGGACCGAGAAACACAAGTCGCAGGAACCACCGGGGGCCGTCGACTCCCACGAAGCGCGCAGGCTGACTGCCCTGAGTTCCGTCGGGCATGTCGGCCGGCACCTGGGTGCGAATCTCGGTGCCCCACGGACCCTCGACCTCATCGACAAGCCCGCCCGAGGCAGTGATCTGGTTGCGAAGGTCGCGGCGGACTCCGCTCCAGATCCCCTCCGAGCGAGGGGCAGCGAAGGCCTGCACTGACACCGCGCCAACCGGCGTGACGCACGTGAGACCCATCACCGCGCCGCTCGCCTGATCAACCTCGAGTCGGAGTTCCATCTCATCGACCGGACGTACGCGCACCGAGCCGAAGTCGATTGACTCGACATCGTCGTCGACCTCGGAGATATCCCAGGGACCGTCGGGCCGGGCGGGCAAGGCCTCCGGCTCAGGATCGGAATCGTCGGACGCGCTCTCGGAAGCCTCAGTCGGCTCGGTGCCCGACTCGGCGTCACTATCGGGCTCGAGCTCGTCGGGGTCCTGGTCCTTGCGTCGTCGGAACACTGTGACTCCATGCCATGGAAGGAATTCGGGGCGCCTGCCCCGGCTCCCACCGTACCTGACTCAGCCTCAACCTCCGGTGGAGCCGAATCCGCCGCCACCTCGGTGCGATCCGGGCAGCGACTCAACCTCGTGCAACACCGCGTACGACACCGGGCTCACGACGAGTTGGGCGATTCGGTCTCCCCTGGCCACCGACACAGGGGTGGTGGGGTCGAGGTTGATGAGCGCAACGCTGATCTCGCCGCGATACCCGGCGTCAATGGTTCCGGGTGCGTTGACGACGGTGAGCCCGTGCCGCAGCGCCATCCCGGAGCGCGGGTGTACGAACGCCGCGTAGCCCTCCGGGAGCGCGATGGAGATGCCTGTGGGCAGAGCACGACGCTCGCCAGGCGCCAACACCGCGTCGATTGTGCTGAGAAGATCGAGTCCGGCATCGCCAGGATGGGCGTAGGTGGGCAGGGGCAGGTCGGGATCGAGTCGCTGCACGAGCACGTCAACCGCGTGCGGAGGGCGCCTCACGGGTTGAGCTCGAGCCGCTCGAGCGCTCCCTTGACCTGACCGTCGCGCACCGCTGCCTCGAGGTCCTCGCGCCGCCCGTGATCGCGAAAGTGAGCGATGTCGACCTGCACGAACAGTGCTGCCGCCGTGAGCGCGACAGGCCCGTCTGGCGCGCCGAGCCGGCCGACCCCGCGCACGTACACCTTGCGGCCGGCCTGGCCGACGATCTCGCCGTCGAGGTAGAGCACCGAGTCGACGGGCACCGGTCGGCGAAAGTCGACCTCGAGCCGTCCGGTCACGGCGGGCACCAGCAGCAGCCAGTTCAGTGAACCGAGCACATCGTCGAAGGCCGTCGTGAGCAGACCGCCGTGGGCCAGCCCGGGTGCCCCCTGATGATTCGGAGACACGGTGAAGACCCCGCGCACCGTCAGCCCCTCACCGGCGGTGACCACCATGTGGAGTCCGGTCGGGTGCTTGGCCCCGCAACCGAAGCACATGTCGTAGTGGCCACCGAGCGCGGTGCCGGGCGCCGGTGCCGACTCGCTTCTGTCAGGCATCGTGGCGTGGGCCGGGGGGGTGGTGGCCGGCGAGCGCCCGCCGGCGTCGCTCGCCGAGCGCGGGGCGAGGTGCGAAGTCATGCGACGACCCTAGTAGGTGATGTGCGCGCGACCGTGCGAGTCTGGCCTCGTGAGTACTCGACCTCCCGCTGCTGACCCAACCGAGCCTGCCATCCTGCTCTACCTCGAGAGGTCGCGACCCTCGCTGGTGTGGTGGCCGGCCGGCGTCTTCGTGATCGCCTCGGTAGCGATCGCCTACGGCGCGATGCTGGGGCCTGTGGCGGGGGCGCTGATCGCCCTCGTCGGCCTGGCGCTGCTCGCTGGGCTGGTCGCGATCGGGTCCTGGCGCATCAGACTCACCGACGAGACCCTGTCGGTGGGTTCGGCCTCGGTCTCCACCGCCCGCCTGCGCGGCGCGGAGTCGCTCAACGTCGACGACGCTCGGCACCTCGCCGGGCCAGGAGCTGACGCGCGCTCGGTGTTCAAGCTCCGGGGCGGGATCCCGGCGGTTCGCATCGACCTTGACGACGCTGCGTGCCCCTACTGGCTGGTGTCGACTCGCACCCCCGACCTGCTTGCAGCCGCGATCACAGGTCACGTGGGTGCGGCTGTGCACAGCGACCCCGACGCGCCACAATAAGGGTCGCGCACCAGCCAACTAGCAATTTCGCCCCGCCGACCCACGAGCACGAGGAGACACTATGGCCAACGTCACAGCGGTGAAGGTGATCGCGCCGATCGCAGCGATCGGCGGCACCTGGATCGTCAAGAAGGGGCTCAATGCGGGCTACCGCGCCATCACGGGAAACCCGGCGCCCAAGGCTTCCGATCCGAGCACCCCGCTGCGCCAGGCCATCGTGTGGGCCCTAGCGACAGCGGTCACCGACGCGCTCATTCAACTGGCCATCGATCGCTGGGCCGCGACTAGCGAGGCGTCCACAGTGACCGCCTGAACCTCGAGGAGTCGCCTGAGTCAGGCGAGGGGTCTCAGGCGCACTCGCGGCAGATTGACTCGCCCTTGACCTCGCGTGCCAACTGGCTGCGGTGGTGCACCAGGAAGCAGCGCGAGCAGGTGAACTCGTCTGCCTGACGGGGCAGCACCCGCACGGTGAGGGACTCGTCGGAGAGGTCGGCTCCGGGCAATTCAAGGTTTTCAGCGAGATCTACCTCGTCGACATCGACAGCGGACGCCGACTTATCGACCCGGCGCGCCTTGAGTTCCTCGATGGAATCCTCGGCGAGCTCGTCGTCGGTCTTGCGGGGTGCGTCGTAATCGGTAGCCATGGGGTCGTGCTCCAACTGGTGTGAGGGTGGCGGATCGTACCTTGGGGCGAACAACGGCGGCGTCGGAATAATGCCCGTCGCACAAGAGTGTGCAGCATAGCGGGTCGCGCGGAAACCTGACTCGCCCCTTCGTACAGACTGTTTACCTTGGACGTGACGGGGATCACCCGCTCGGCCGCGGTAGAGCAGCCCGCCTCCGCTCCCGCGACAGGAGCCGCTTGAATAGGCCCATGCCCATCTACGCGCTCGGCGAACTCGAGCCCACTATCGATTCCTCTGCCTTCGTGCACCCCGATGCCGTGGTCATCGGTGACGTCACGATCGGCGCTGAGAGCACCATCTGGCCCACGGCGGTGCTGCGCGGCGACCACGGTCCCATCACCATCGGATCGCAGACCTCAGTGCAGGACGGTTCCGTGCTCCACGTGTCGTCCGAGGCAAGCACCACCGTGGGCAACCGAGTCGTGATCGGTCACCGCGTGCACCTCGAGGGCTGCACCATCGAGGACAACTGCCTGATCGGGTCGGGCTCCGTGGTTCTGCACCACGTGGTCGTGGGCCGAGGCTCGGTCGTGGGTGCCCAGGCACTGGTGCCGAACCGGATGGTCATCCCCCCACGCTCGCGCGCGCTGGGGGTGCCGGCGCGAGTCACAGAGGGAGTGGTCACCGAGGGCGAGTTCGACTACGCAGTCGAGATCTACGTGCGAAACTCCCATCGGTACCGGGCCGACCTGCGCCGACTCGACTGAGCCGCGGGGCGTCGGGGCCGCGGGGCCGCGAAGGTCGCTAGAAGAGTCAGTCGAAGTCGGCCCGCGCCTCGAGCAGCACGTCATGCAGGTCGTCGAAGATACCGGGCACCGCACAGATCAGTAGGTCTTCCCCGGCAGGCAGCCCCCTGAGCCCCTCCACCCGGGCGCCCGCCTCGCGCGCGATGAGGCCGCCCGCAGAGTGGTCCCACGGGTGGGCGCCGCGTTCAAAGTAAGCGTCGACGCGCCCCGCAGCCACCCAGCACAGGTCGATCGAGCAGGCCCCGGCCCGACGAATGTCGCGAATGCTTGGCAGAAGCGCCGCCACCACCGCGGCCTGCGCTCGGCGTCGCTCAGGCCGATAGCCGAATCCGGTCGCCACCAGTGACGACGCGAGATCGGGGCAGTCGCGCACCTGCAGAGAGTGGGTGCCCTCGAGGTCGATCATCCGCGCCCCACCCCCCAGCGAGGCCACAAAGGTTTCCCCCATCGCGGGAACGTGCACCACGCCGGCCACCGCGCGTCCGTCGACCTCGGCTCCCACTGACACCGCCCACATCGGAATGCCGTACAGGTAGTTCACGGTGCCATCGATCGGGTCTACCACCCAGCGAACTCCGCTCGTTCCCTCGACCGAGGCTCCCTCCTCGCCCAGAATCCCATCGTCGGGGCGGGCGCCCAGCAGTTGCTGGTGCAGCAGCGCCTCAGCGGCACGGTCCATGTGGGTCACGACATCGGTTGGCGACGACTTGGTGTCGATCAGCAACTCGGTACGCGCACCCTCGAGGAGTAGGGCCCCAGCGTCGGCGGCAGCGCGCACGGCGAGGGTGAGCAGTTCGTCGTGAAAGGGGTCGCGGGAAGGGTCGCGGCCGACGGTTTGCATGGAGTCATCATGGCAGCAGCCCCTCCCCCGGCCCATCGCGAACGACGAGAACCGACGCGCGATGGCAGGCCACCCGCACGCGTGGCGGTAGCGTCAGTACCGTGCTCTCCCCCTACGCCAGTGTGCTCCGCAACCGCGGGGCGCTCGCCTTCAGCGTCGCGGGGTTAGTCGCACGAATTCCAATCGCCATGGAGGGCCTCGGCGTGGTGCTGCTCGTCAGCATCACCGAAGGCTCCTACGCGCTCGCGGGCGTGCTGGCGAGCATCTTCGCCGTGAGCGCCTCGGCAATCAGCCCCCTGTCGAGCCGGCTCACCGACCGCCTCGGACAGCGCAGGGTGTTGTCGGTCCTGGCCCTGGCCCAGTCCGCGGCCGTCATCGGGTTTGTCGTGGCCGTGCGCGAGGGAGCCTCGGTGCCAACACTCGTCGTCCTGGCTGTGGTCGGGGGCGCCCTGCAGCCCAATATCGGATCACTCGTGCGGGCCCGGTGGTCGGCCATGCTCACGGGCACCCCCGGGCTGGGCGTGGCCTTCGCGCTAGAAAGTGTCATTGACGAGGTGATTTTCATCGTCGGTCCGGTGCTGGCCACGGGTCTCGCGCTGGGAGTCAGTCCGGGCGCCGCCCTCGTGGTGGCCTCGGTGCTGCTGACCATCGGGGGGCTCAGCCTCGCGGCCCAAACCTCAACCCAGCCCACGCACACTTCTCGCGCGGACGCACGCTCCAACCGAGAACAGATGGGCGTTGCAGTGCCGGTCATCGCATTGATTTTCGCCAGCCTCGGCATCGTGTTCGGAGCCCTCGAGGTGGCCACGGTCGCCTTCGCCACCGAGCGTGGCATCGCGGTAACGAGCGGGGTGTTGCTCGCGGTGTTCTCCGCGGGTTCCATGATCGGCGGCCTGGCCTTTGGCACCCGGGTGGGCGGCCGTAATCTCCCTCGGCAGCTCGTCGTGGTGCTGAGCCTGGGGGTGGTGGTGGTTGCCCCACTTCCCTTCATCGATGCGCCCCTGCTACTCGGCGCGGCCGGCTTTGTGGCGGGCTTGGTGATTTCCCCGTCGTTGATCTGCGGCTTCACCATCGTCGAGAACCTGGTGCCCTCGTCGAGGCTCACGGAGTCGATTACCTGGGTCTCCGCCGGTATCGGGCTCGGGGTCGCGATCGCTGCCAGCATCGCCGGAGTCGTCATCGACGCGCACGGAGGATCCGCGGGGTACCTCGTGTGTATCGGGGGCGCCCTGCTGGCTGCCTCCGCGGGCGCGCTCACCTTCGCCCCACTCGAGCGGGCCTGGCAAGCCCGCCCCGCCGCAATCGATCCCTCGGTCCGCGACTTCACCGACTGACCCCCCCTGTCGCTCATCCAGACGAAAGCGTCACAAGGAGCCGCCGGGATTGACGCTTCCGTATGGATGAGCGGTGAATTGGAGGCGCACGGAAGGATCCTCGCGCGGAAGTGGGGGAGGATTGGACGCTGCCACCATGCCGCTGCGCCAGAACGACGACCCCCCACGAACTGCCGGGGTCCGACGAAACATGCGTGGGGTGTGAGACTGTAGGACCCTCAGACACGAGCGGATCAGACCTAGTCGAGATGGCGGGAGGCACCGATGGACGACGGGCTTCGCCCTCGCGACATCCAGGCGCGCATCCGCGCGGGCCAGAGTTCGGCGCAGATCGCCTCTGCCACAGGGATGGACCTCGACAAGGTCGAACGGTTCGAGGCGCCGGTGCTCGCCGAGCGGGCCCACATCGCTGACCGCGCCCGCTCGACCGAGGTTCGTCACTCGGCACCCGGTCGCACGGTCGACGACGTGGTGCAAGCCGCGGTGAAAGCGCGTGGAGCCGACCCCCAGACGCTCGAATGGGATTCGTGGCGTCGAGACGACGGCCTCTGGACCGTGACCATCGAGTTCGGCCCCGACGATCACCGACTCTCGGGGCGCTGCACGTACGACCTCGTCGCCCGAGCGGTCTTTGCTGAGGATGACGTCGCTCGATCGCTGCTCGATCCCGAGGCCGAGCCGGCCACGTACGCCGCCCAGCCCGCCGAACGGCCCCGCCTGATGTCGGTGCCGCCCCCGGTGAGCCCCGACGATGTGTTCGACCATGCACAGGTCGAACGAGTCGAGCGAGTCGAGTCGATCGAGTCGATCGAGTCCCCGAGCCTCGAAGCTGAACCCGTGGCAGAGGAGCCCGAGCCGGAGGCCGCTCGTCCCGCCCCCGCCCCCGCACGTCCGAAACCTGCGCGCGGCAAGCGCGCCAGCATTCCTAGTTGGGACGAAATCCTCTTCGGAGTCTCTGACTCGGACTAGCGAGGGCGCCAGCCCCAGATCAGCCCCAGGCCAGCAGCGGAATTGCCATCTCCGCCTCGGTCGCTGCCCCGTGCTGACCTCGCAGCGCCGACGTTCGCGCGTCAACAGACTGACTGGCCAGCACCGTACTGCCGCTGGCCACCACCACGAGGTCGCCGATCCGGTCAGCAATGTCGGGGTCAACTGAGCCGAACCAGCCCTCAGCAACCGCCTGCTCGCGGCTGAGCACCACAGCTCGGTCGGCGAGACGCTCGGCCCATAGCGCCCCCACTTCTCGTTCAGCCCCCGGGCGCACGTACACGTGGCGCATGCGCGGTTCGCCCGCCAGCATCACCGCTGAATCTCTCAGCTCGTGGTCGTCGTCGATCTCGAATCGGTCGTCAGCGTCGGTGTCGACCATGCCGTGGTCGGCCGTCAGCAGGAGGCGCCCCGACGTGGGCAACTGGTCGACGAGCCGCCCGACGAGCACCTCGACCAGTTCGAGTTCGGCCCGCCACTCATCGGAATCGACTCCGTGCACGTGGCCGATCTTGTCGAGATCCCCCCAGTACACGTACACCAGCGACCGACCCTCGCCCGCCAGCGCTCGAGCCGTGGCCCCCACTCGCTCACCCAAGGAATCTGCGCCTGCGTAGTCGCCCCCTCTGAGCACCGCCCGCGTGAGTCCGCTGGACTCGAACGCGCGTGGCGACACGCTGGTGACTCGCACTCCCCCGGCAGCAGCTCGCTCAAGAACCGTGGCCTCGGGCTGCACGGCGATGGGATGCGGCTCATCACGCCACGCAAGCGGCCACAGCGTGTGCCCGGTCTCGGGCAGCCGGAACGACGCACCCACGATGCCGTGGCAGCCGGTGGTGAGCCCCGTGCCCAGGGCCGCAAGTCCTGAAGGCGTGGTCGACGGGAAGGGCGCGCTGATCACGCGGCCGGCCCCTGTGGCCTCCATGAGGTGGGGAAGCTGCAGCCCGCCCCCCTCGAGCGCGGCGCGCAGCGGAAGCATGCCAAGCCCGTCGACCAGGAGCACCACCACGGAGTCGGCCCGGCCGACGCTGAGAGTGTCGTGACAGCCACGAACCCCGAGCGCGGCCGCCGCACTGGACATCACCTCACGCAGTGATCCACCCCCTGGGGGGGTCCACCGCGGCATGACTGGTCAGCGCAGCCGGGCT
>CALQEM020000020.1:0-26544 GCA_943329595.2 Bifidobacterium breve | reverse complement strand
CGGTCGACCGCACCCTCGACGGATGGGAGGGCACCGGACGGCCGTGGGAGTACGACCACGACCGATACGACGAGCTGATCAGGGCGCGTCGCGCCGAGGCGGGGCTCATGCGCTCGTACGCGAAGGAGCGCGAGTGCCTCGAGGCTCTGCTGCGCCGCAGTCTCGACGACGACATCGCCGCCAACTTCGCCTGCGGTCGCTGCTCGGTGTGCACCGGCGCGCTGCCAGCCGGGCTTCGGGCGCAGCCGTCCGAAGAGGCGGTGCTGCAGGCCACCACCTTCCTGAGGTCCCGCGACGTAGTGGTCGAGCCGCGCAAAATGTGGACCCGCGGGCTCGAAGGCCTGCGCGGCACCATCACCCCTGCTCACCGAGTGTCCGAGGGTCGAGCGCTGGCCTTCGCCGACGACCCCGCGTGGTCCGAGGCGGTGCGACTGGTCGCCGATGGCGCTCCCGACGCCACCTGCCCACGCTGGGTGGTCGAGGCCTGCACCGAGGTGCTGGCACGCTGGTCACGCAGTTGGCTCGATCGGCCGGCCGCGGTGGTGGCAATACCCTCGTCGACACGGCCCCTGCTCATCTCCTCCTTGGCCGCGGCGCTGGCCCAGGTGGGCCGGCTCGAGTTGATCGAGGCGCTCGAGCTTCACGGGCCTGCACCTGACCGCGGCCTGTCGGCAGCCGACCGAGTGGTGCAGTTGCAGCCGCGCATCGGGCTCCGCAGCGGGGCCGACCTGCAGGGGCGCGTCGTGCTGCTGCTCGACGATGTCGTGCGTACGCGGTGGACCATGACTCTGGCCGGCTCACTGCTCCGCGGCGCCGGAGCCACGGCCGTACTTCCGCTAGCGATTCAGCAGCGCCCTGACTGAAGGTTCGGCGACGCGCGCTGAATTACTGCTAGCCGGCACGAATCGGCGGTACGCTTTTACAAACTTCATCACCAACACAGAACTGCGAATTCGGGGGAATCGTCATCGACGCACAGGCACGATATTCGTCACGGCACAGCAATGAGATCTCAGCACGTCAACACACCGCGTGAGCCCCGCCTTCACCACCCAGGCTGAGCAGGACGTCTGGGACATGCTGACGGCGTCCCTTGGCCCTGACGACGTTCTCCTAGCGAATACACGCTTTACCGACAATCGGGGCGACCACGAGAGCGACCTCATTCTCGGCCTGGCCGGAGCAGGAATTGCCGTTATTGAGGTCAAGGGTGGCCGGGTTACGCACAACGGCACCGACTGGGTGCAGCATGGCGGCACCAGCAAAATCATCCGGCCGGTCGACCAGGCTCGCCGGGCGAAATATGCGCTGCGCTCCTACCTCGACGCCCAGAACCTCTGGGAGGGCAGGCGGGTGCGGCTCGCCCACCTAGTGGCATTTCCCTACTCGACGATCCCCGCTGATTTTTCTCTGCCCGACTGCCCGCGGTCGATGATCCTCGACCGTAACGACCTCGCCAACCTGCCGCGAGCAGTCGTGTATGAGGCACTCCTATCGCAGGATACTGACGTCGCCCCCGCGACAGCCGACGACCTCAGAGCGATGCTCGCCTGCCTGCAACCGGCGCTCGAGAGCATGGAGGAAGAGGGGCCCATCCCCGCGGAAGACCCCTTTCGCCCCCAAGGCGCGAACTCTGCGGCGCTGGGTCGCGTCTCTCTCATCGTGGGGGTCGCCGCGGCTTCCATCGCGCTTATCGTCGGGCTTGCCGCCACGGCGGGGCAGCGAGGACGCAGTGACACCACCACGGAAGGGCCCGTCTCGTCGGTGCAGCCCTCCGCCCTCGACGAGTTGCCCGCCGATGACTTCAGCGGACGTGACCCCTTCGCTGTCAGGGGCACCGGCACTCAGGTCGTCACGCTCGACGCAGCCGTCGTCAGGGACTCGCTCGTCACCCTCACCCATCAGGGGTCGGGGGCCTTCACCGCAGCCTCAGTCGACTCTGACCAGCAGCGGCAACAACTCCTCGTGAGCACGGTCGGTGCGTATAGCGGGACCACTCTGCTCACTGCCGAAGCGGGCCGCGCCGTGACACAGGTCGCGATCGTCGCCGATGGCGAGTGGAGCGTGAACGTGAGCGACGTCTCCGAGGCGCGCGAATTCGACTCAACCATCACGGGCAGGGGCGACGACGTGGTGCGCTACGCCGGGGGGGTAGGAATTTTGTCGGCAAGCTACCCCGGGGAGGCGGATTTCGTGGTGCGGCGAAGAGGCCGGCCTGATCAGGTGCTGTTCGACGAGAAGGGGCCCTACGCAGGGAGAACGCCCCTGAACGCTGGGCCCGCCCTCCTCGTGGTGAGCACGCGCGACCAATGGGCGTTGTCAGTGGCGCCGTAAGGGGTTCCTGAAGAAACCGCCGACGCGACCCCGGCGAGTGCGCGAGCATAGACTTAATCATTAGCGAGAGGTGAATTGATGCGTGGGCTACGGGGGATTGTGACAATTCAGCGACTGAAATCTCGATGGCCCTTACTCGTGGGCCTCCTCTCGCTGCTCGTAGTGATCGGTATCGCTCTACCGATGGCGCGCAACTCGAATACCACAGCACCCACCTCCGCGGCGGCGACCCCGGCGCCCAGCGCCACGCTTACATCAGAGTTCGCAAACGAGATCACTCCCAGCCCTGAGCTGACGTCAGCCCCCGCTGAGGTTGTGCCGACTGCCGACGTGGCACCCGCTATCGCGGACCTGAACTCCCTGAGGGTCAAGGGCCGCGCACCTCGCTCCGGATACGCCCGCGACGAATTCGGTCCGGCCTGGGCCGACATCGATTCCAATGGATGTGACACACGCAATGACATCTTGAACGCCGAGCTCACGGCCGCCGTCGTCGAAGGTGACTGCACAGTAATCGCGGGGGGCTTCACCGATCCGTATACCGAGATGCAGGGTGATTTCGCGTCCATTCGCAACTCGATTCAGATCGATCACGTCGTCGCACTGTCAGACGCGTGGCAAAAGGGTGCTCAGAAATGGCCCTTTGCAAAGCGTGTCGCATTTGCGAACGACCCCCTCGAACTACAGGCGACCCTGGGTGACGTCAACCAGCAGAAGAGCGATTCTGATGCGGCCAGCTGGCTGCCACCCAGCATGCAGTACTGGTGCCCATTCGTCGCACAGCAGATAGCCATCAAGAAAAAGTATGACCTGTGGGTGACCCCGGCCGAGAAGGACGCGATGATGCGCGTGCTTGGCTCGTGCCCCAGCCAGGCGGTTCCGGTGCCGGGGCCGCAGCCCACCCTTGCCGTGGGACCGGCCGCACGACAAGACACCACTCCCCCGGTGGATGTGCCGTCAGATTCCTCATCGTCGGGGGTGAGCGGTGGGCTCGACCCCGACTTCGGTACCTGCCGCGCGGCCAAGGCATCCGGATTCGGGCCCTACGTCAACGGGGTCAATCCCGAGTATGCCTACTATCGCGACGCCGATCACGACGGCACAGTCTGCGAGTAGCAGGTGTACGGACTTGTCGCCTACGCGAGCGCAGCCTCAATCTCCTCGAGGTCAGCCTCGCTCAGCGCCCGGTTCCAATCAGTCACCATCGCGTCTAACGGCGCCGCACCGTCGACCAATTCCCTCATGCGCGTGACCGCGAGCGAGAGTGGAATGAGAAGGGCGGACGACACCTTCTTCGCCGTGCCGATGTGCAGGCAGGCGGCGTAATAGGTGAGCATCTCATCGGTGCTCGATTTGAACTTCTCGAGCACGCCCACCCCATTCTTCTCAAGGTCGGTCACGATTGCCCTGGCGTTGTGCACCTTGTCGGCCATGCTCACCAGCACCACATCGTCCGGCTCCGCGGCGAGGCGCTTCAGGTAGACGGTCTTGCGGTCCCAGTAAGGAATCGACGCCTTTAATTTTTCGTCGGTCGAGTCGCTGCAACCCAGCACGATTCGGGCCACGTCATCACCGAATCGCGCCTTGATGTCGTGGTACCGAGGCATTCCGCCAGCATCTTCCACCGCATCGTGGAGCAACCCCGCGATCGCCTGCTCCTGCGTGACACCCGCCTCAATCACCAGGCTCGACACACCGAGCAGATGAGACATATACGGAATTTGCGTTTCTTTGCGCAGCTGGGCCGCGTGCAGTGCAGCAGCGTAGGCGACGGCCTCGGAGTACAGGCCCGTGAGGTTGGTTGACGGCTCGGTCATGCAGGCTCCTCATTCGCAACAATGTGAATCGGTCTGGTTGTGGCGGTCTCGTCCACAGCTCTGACGCTAGCGCGGAGGTACGACATATGAGAGCTGACGCCGCCCACGCCCTCTCACGTGTACACGAGCGCGCGCGCACACCGTTCTTAGGAAGAACTTCGTTCTTCCATGAATGGAGATAGCGGACAAACCGTTCGCCCCGCCTCCACGAAAGGATCATCATGACTGCGTCACTCGACGTTTCCTCCCGCATTTTCCAGCTCGCGATCGACGACCTTACGGCGCATCCGGACTACGAGCCTGTCTTCCGCATCTACGTGATGGACGTGCATGACGGCTCGGACCCAGCCACCTTCGACCTCTACGTGGGCTACACGGGGCGGAGGCCGCTCGAGCGCATTCGAACCCACCAGTCGAGATCGGGCACCGCTTCTCGCCACTTCCGCAATGGAACCCACAGCGCCGGTGAATGGCGTCCTGACCTGAATCCGTGCGACACGGCCTTCGTCACCAACGAGATGGCACTAGTCGCCGAAGGTATCGTCGCCGACCACCTCGCGGCCCAGGGCCTGCGCGTCTACAGCGACCGTTTGGGTAAGGGCGGTGTGGCATGAGCGGCATTTTCGTTGCACGGCACCGATTCGGGCCGTACTGCACCGTGGTCTCTGCCTCACTCGACGCACTGATCTGGGGCCTGAGCGAACACGCCCTCAAACGGGGAGGGAAGCTGAACTTCGACGACCTGCTGCTGACGTACCACCCCAACGACGACGATTGGGTGGTTATCGTCAACACCGTTCCTGACAGGGACACACCCATCGTTGCTGGTGGCGGGAAACCACGGCAGGTCTACAGCTCGCACCTCGCCGCCGCGGCTCGACGGGTTGCGGCCACCGGAATACCAACGCACCACTGGATGTGAGGTGCGGCGGGTGGGAGCCATCAGCGAGCGTCGGCTCCCGCCCGCCCTGTCACGGCGTCTAGCGCACTTGATCGATAGCCTTCATCCACCTTGAGAGAAGGGAACTCAGACATGGCGACCACCTTCACGCTACGGCAACGACTTCGGTACCGCTTTGACAATGTGTTTGCGCGTGGGGCTATGCCAGTGCTGCTGCTGCTGGTGCTGGCGCTCATCGTGGTCTTTGTCATCGCCGCGCTGATTCAGACCCTGTTCTCGTGGGGGCCGGCCGACGAGAAGATCTCCTTCCTTGAGGGCTTCTGGCTTTCGTTCGTGAGGTCACTCGACCCCGGAACGTTCAGCGGCGACGAGGGGACACACTTTCGCACCATCGGGGTCGCGATCACCCTTCTCGGCGTGGTGGCCATGGCCATCATCATCGGTCTGGTGACCACGGGGCTCGAGTCTCGACTCTCCTCGCTGAAGCAGGGCCGGTCCCTGGTGGTCGAGAACAACCACACCCTCATCCTCGGCTCGTCGCTCAAGATTCCGGCGATGGTGTCAGAGCTCGTCGAGGCGAACGCCAGCATGCGCGACGCCGCCATCGTGATCCTCACGCGCGAGCCGACCGACGAACTCGAGCGCAGCATTCGCGCCGAGGTGCGCAACTTGCGGACTAGCAGGCTGGTGCTGCGCACCGGGGACCCAGCGAACGTGCACGACCTCGCCACCGTGAACCCGGCAGGCGCACGCTCGGTAGTGGTGCTTACCCCAGACGGTGCCACCAGCGACGCGCTTACGGTCAAGACGGTGCTCGCGGTACTTCGCCTCACCGAGCAGGCGGCCACCCCCATCGTGGTCGAGGTTCAAGACCGGGCCATCTCTGAGGCCATCAAGGTGGCGACGGGTGGGCGAGCCATCGTGGTGGTCTCTTCCGACATTGTGGGTCGCCTGACGGCCCAGGTCACCCGCAGCTCAGGCCTCAGCGCGGTCTATCAGGAGCTGCTCGACTTCAGTGGCGACGAGATCTACATGACGCCTGCAGGCTCCGTCGCCGGTCATAACTACGGCGCCGCGCTGCTCGCCTACCCGACCTCCTCCGTGATCGGCCTGCGCGCAAGCGACGGAACCGTGCTGCTCAACCCCTCACCCGATCGAACGCTCCTCGCCGACGAGGACCTCGTGCTGATCGCCGAGGACGACGACAAGATCGGCGCACCCGGTCACAACCTCGATTGGGACGGCGTCTGGGCGCCCCGCACTAGGGCCGAGGCCTCCAACGTTGAGAGCACGCTCATCATCGGCTGGAGCCACTACGTGCCCACCATCGCCAACGAGGTCGACCTCTACGTGAGCGCTGGATCGCGGCTTACCCTCGTGCTCGACCCGGCACTAGCGCCTACTCCCGACCTCGCCTCAATGAAACTGGTGAACCAGGAGCTCAGCGTCGTCGAGGTCGACTCACTCGACCTGGCCAGGCTCGAGGTGGTCGCGCGGGCTGAGACGTACGACCACATTCTGATCGTCTGCTACCGCGACCTTCTCTCCCCCGAGGACGCCGACGCGCGCTCGCTCCTCACCTTGATGGCAGTGCGCCAGTGGTTTGGGAGCGACTCAAACAACGTCGTCACTGAGCTTCTTAACGTGGAGGCAGCCGAATCCGCCGCCGCCGGCAGGCCCGACGACTTTGTGGTGAGCGAGCGCCTCATGAGCCTGGTCATGACCCAGCTCAGTGAGAATCCATCACTGGCGATGGTGTTCAACGACCTCCTCGACAGCGTCGACGTGTCGGTGCGCATGCGCACGTGGAGCGAGTACGGCTATGACGCCAACGCCGACTTCGCCACCGTGGTGGCCGCAGCACGAGCTCAGGGCGAGTCAGCCATTGGGTGGCGATGTGCGTCGCTCCTCGGACACGAGCGCGACCTCGGAGGAGGGGTGTTCATCAATCCGCCCAAATCGCTACATGCCTCGTTCGCCGACGACGACCAGATCGTCGTTATTGGCTAGAAGCGACCGTTCCGCGCGAGTCACGTCAGATTTTCTGAATTACTGACATTCAGAAAATCAGAAAATCCGTCACGACTAAATGAGATGGTCTCCCCCGTCGCCTCCACGTGGGGCGCTCTGACACCGCACACTCCGACCGAGGACTCAGCCCTTGATCGAGCCACCCTCGTCGACCCAGAAGGCCTCGCGCAGCTTGAACTTCTGCAGCTTGCCCGTGGCCGTACGCGGCAGCTCGGAGCGAAACTCAACCCGCTTGGGGCACTCGTACCCCGCCAGGATCGTCCGACAATGGGCGATGACCTCCTCGGCGGTGAGCGGAGTTCCATCGGTCACGACGAGGGCTGTGACAGCCTCGCCCCACTTCTCGTCGGGGGTGCCCACGACGGCCGCCTCACGCACCGCCGGGTGACTCATCAGCGCGTCCTCAACGGCGATCGATGACACGTTTTCACCACCGGTGATGATCACGTCTTTTTTGCGATCGCTGATGGTGACATAGCCGTCGATAATCGCGCCGCCATCGCCGGTGTGGAACCACCCCTCATGAAGGGCCGCGGCTGTCTCGTCCGGCTGCTCCCAGTACGACTCGAGCACCACGCTGGATCGAGCGAGGATCTCACCTTCGTCATCGACCCGAATCGTGACACCGATGGCGGGCGCACCCGCCCGGCCCAGCTCCCGCGCCCGGGACGCCGGGTCGAGGCCATCCCACTCTTCGCGGCGTCGGTTCATGGTGAGGAACGGCGAGGTCTCAGTGAGCCCGTACAGCTGGATGAACTCCCAGCCGAGCTCAGTCTCGATTCGCTCAATCGTGCGCGTGGGCGGCGGCGCACCGGCGACCACGACCCTGACCCGATCACGACCGGGGATCTCCCCCTCCCAGGTGGCCGCGGCCTCGAGCACCATGGCCAGCACCGCGGGCGCACCACACATCAACGTGACCCCGTGGTCACGCACGCGCCGCAGGATCTCGGCGCCGTCGACCTTGCGCAGCACGATGTGGCGACCGCCCATGCCCGTGACCGTGTAGGGCATGCCCCAGCCGTTCGCGTGGAACATGGGCAGGGTGTGCAGGAGCACGTCACGATCGGTGACCGTGGTGTGCCAGCCCATCGTGGTCGCGTTGAGCCACAGGTTGCGATGGGTGAGCTGCACGCCCTTGGGTCGCGCTGTGGTGCCCGAGGTGTAGTTGATGGTCGCTGTAGCGGACTCGTCTCCCTCCCAGCGGACACCGACCTGCCCTGCGGGGAAGATCACGTCGTCGCTCTCGCCGAGGATGAAGCGGTGCTTCACCGGCACATGCGCCACCGAGTCGGCCAGCTCGGGGTCAACCAGCAGTACCTCGGAACCGCTGTGCCCAATGATGTACTCGACCTCCGTGGGCGCAAGCCTGAAGTTGATCGGCACCATGATGCGCCCGCTACCACTCACCCCGAAGAAGCTAGTGAGCAGCCGCGCCGAGTTATGTGACAGGATCGCCACCCGCGCTCCCACGGGAACACCGAGCTCGTCGAGCCCGGCAGCCTGCGACGCCGCCCGCGCCGCCAGCTCCGAGTACGTGAGCGACCCCCACGACCGGGCCGGTTGGTCGGGCTCGTCAACCACCGCGACCCGCTGCGGGTAGACCGTTCGCGCACGCTCGAGGAAGTCGTTGATGGTCAGAGGGACGAACATAGGGAGCTCCTCAGGGTTAGCAGGGCTTCATTCAATCGCGACAACCCCTCCGGTGTCCCGGCCCTAGCCGAGGATCTTGGCCTTCTGGGCGGAGAACTCCTCCTCGGTGAGGATGCCCGCGTCACGCAGCGAGGCGAGCTCCTTGAGCTTGGTGACCATCTCGCTCTCAGCAGCAACCGGCGCAGGAGCCGGGGCCGGGGCCGGAGCAGCGGCGGCCTGCTGGGCGGCAGCGGCCTGCTGGGCCTGCGCCTGCTGCTCCATGGCCTTCTTCTCCTGCTTGTTGTGCACGCTGCCCGACACCGCTGTTGCGGTTCCCGCAATGACGGCGGTGCGTGCGGCAATTCCGATGAGGCCAGGTCCTCGACGTCTCATGTGAGTCTCCTTGAGTAGTGGGGGTGTTTCACGATGCTGGTGATGCTGGCGATACTGGCGCTGCTTGAAATCACGATGTGGCTGCAGCCTCGACCGCTGCAAGGACGACCTCATACGGCACGTGACTTCGATCGAGCACGCGGCCACCAGCCTCGTGCACCGCTGCGGCGAAACGGCCTGCCCACACGTTCTCCCACACGAGCAGCCCCACCGACGAGTTCGGCTCGAGGCCCTCGGCCACCAGCGCGATGTCGTCCTCACTCACCAGACTCTCGATCGACGATCCGACCGCAAGGTACTGCGCTAAGTGCTCGTCGTCGAGCTCCTCGATCTCGACGAAGGTGACGCCACCCTCGGAGTCCTTGGAGATGAACACGAGGTCGATGACACGGATGGTGCCGTTGTCTACGAGCCGCTTGATTTCCGGCGCAATTGCCCCGGAGAAGCGGTTCTCCGGAAACTCAACCACCAGGTACTCAACGGGACCCACGACCATGGCGCACTCCACACTCTCGACTGACCCGGGCACCTCGTCGCCGGGCGATCGCACCAGAGTACAGGCCGTGGGGCTAGACCACCGGTTTGTTCCGCACGGCACACAAGGTCACTCCCCTTGCTCAGCGCCCGCGAGGGGCGTGAAAGGACTCGACCTGCGGCGCCGCCGCAGCAGACCGTAGGAGAAAACGAAGCCTAATCCGTTGGTAGCCCAATGCAGCCCCATCGGAGCCAGCAGGCTTCCGCTGCCAATGCGCAGCACGCAGAACAGCACTCCCGCGATGGCGGTGCCCACCACCGACAGCACCACTGACACCGCCCGCGCGCGCGTTCCTGTTCCAATCGTGGCCGCGACGCCCGCATTCGACTCGTGCATCACCAGCGACGGCAGGATGTGCCACAGCCCGAACGCCACCGACGACACGGCCACCCCCCACACCAGCCCGTAGCGAGACGACACCATCGCGAGCAGCACTCCGCGAAAGGCGACCTCCTCGAGCAGCACCGTGCCGAATGGCACCACGACGAGCGCGTTGCGCATGAGCTCAAGGCCGCCCTGCTCGCCACCCCGCTCGTCGTGGAAGAACGTGCGGGTGAACGGCACCGCGGCGCCCACCACATACACGAGCATGACAGCGACCACGCAGCCCGCACCCCACAGCAACCCGGTGAGGTAGGTGCCGAGCCCGAGGCCCATGGTGTCCCAGGTCTGGTGGTCGAGCAGCCCGATGCCCAGCAGAATGAGTGCCCCGAGCACGCAGGTGCGCACGTACCAGTGCTCGCGCCACCTGTTGTTCATGAGGTTGAGCAGCACCAGCACGCCAAGCACGCCGGCGACGGGAATGAAGAGCATGGGGTGCGTTCAGCCGACCTGCACGGAGCCGGCCGCTACCGGCGAGACACCCCACGACTTCAACTGACGCTGCACGGCCTCACGCGCCTGATTGAGCTGCTCGGAGATGAGTCGGTCCTGAGCCCAGAACAGCTCGCGGCGACGCAGCGCCTCCTCAATGCGCAGGCGCTCGTCGTCGGCCATCGGAAGGTCGTACGCCAGTGCGACGAAGCGGGCGAGATCAGCCCGATAGTCGTGACCCCGCGACACGAAGATTCCGGGCTTGACGTCCATGGCGTTCTTCACGTCGATCAGCACGGTCAGGAAGGTGCTGAGCACCCGCCAGGTCATGTCGGGCGGGATACCCACGCGCGTGCCCTCGGGCCCGAGCCAGTCGGGGTGCTGCACCGCGAGTTCCGGGCCGAACTTCACGATGGGGTCCTCGTGATGAGACAGCAGCACGTACCGCGCGGAGTCGCGCTCGACGGCGGGCAGCGCCCTCCACTCCTCGAACGTCGCCACCTCGACCACCTCGTGGTCGGGGTCGGAGCGGTCGGGGTCAACCCGCCACGTCGTGGCCCACTCGCTACCTCCCGGGCTGCCCAGGAACAGCGCGCGGTCGAGCCCCACGCGGTGGAAGCCGGCCGTGCCCTCGTGCAGGAAGGCGTCTTGGAACGTGTGGGCCCCCAATGACTCCCCGAATCCGACGAGCCGCGGCCTAGCCTCCTCGGGTATCGCGCGCAGACGCCAGGTCAGCGCGTGCAGCAGCGCACGATTCTGCTCGCGCCCCATCGACACGCGGTCAAGCGAGGTGAACGAGGGGCGCAGCGAGTACTGCATTGTCACCATCGCGCAGTCGCCCAGCGTGAGGAACTCGAGGGTTTCGGCCGCGACGTAGTTGATGTAGCCGGAGCCGGTGGGCGACGCCACACAGATCACCGATCGCTCGAAGGCGCCGAGGCGCTCGAGGTCGGCCATCGTGATGTCGACCCGCTGGTCGACCGTCTCGGCCATATCGAGCCCTCCGAAGACGCGAATGGGCGAAGTAGCGGCGGGCCGCCCCATGACCGTTTCAATCTCATCGGGCCGCAGCGCCATGTTGACGAATCGGGCACCCTCGCGCGTGAGCGTGGGCCAGTCGATCACCGACGCGGGGCCCCCGCTGACGAACTCCGAGGTGGGCTCGCTGTCGTAGGCTGCCTCGATCGCCGCCCCGCCCTGCTCCTGCGAGCGGTAGAGATACTCCATGCCGGTCACCACGCCGGATCCAATGACGCCGAGGGCGACCGCGTGGCCCACCGCCGGCGCCAGAGGCGAGAGCCCAGGAATCGCCCGCCTCGTACCGTCTGCGACCAGGCGCGCGAACAGCGTCTCAACCCCCGCCAGTGTGAAGAGTGCCGCAGAGATACCGGTGCCCATGAGGATCGACGTGCCCGCGGGCGGTGGCCACGCCAAGCGGCCCGACAACTTTTTTGCGGCAGTGGCCTGCTCCTGCTCGGCCAGCTCCGGAAGCGGCAGGGGGTCACGCGCGGGAGGCAGAACGTCGAGCCCCGATGCACCCTCAGCCCGGTAGCGCGCGATCTGCCTCACCGCAATCGCCGACCCAACCAGCAGCCCCGTAGGAAGCGCGGCGAGTCGCAGCGTCTGCGGCCACTGCCGGGCGACTAGGTCGGTGGCGGCGAGGACCCCGGTAATGGCGAGTCCGCCAACTCCGACCTGCTGCAGCACCTGACCGCTAGCACGGGCGACGGCCCGCTTGGTCGGCTCGCCCCGGCGCGCCGGGAGTCCCTTGACCAGAGCCACCCCGACCGCCCCCATCAGCGCGTTGGCCCCTCCCTGGGCAAGGTGCCGACCCATGGTTCCGCGCTCGTCGGGGGCGGGGATGAGGTGCCCGGCCACGCCCTGAAAGAGGCTTTGGGTCGTTGCAACGATGCCGTAGGTAAGCGCGGCAGTCATGCCCGTGAGCGCCGCCTGATCGACGGTCGAACGCGGCAGCAGTCCGGGGCCGAATGAGCGGCCGACACCCATGGTGGCCACCAGCACGGCGGTGCGTTCGGAGACGTCACGATTGACGAGGTGCTCGACAAGCCGACTCGCGATCGAGGCTGCAGCAGGGGCGACCGACACGATGGAACCTCCCGAAACGCGGTACTAGATTGCCGTGCTCTGAGCCTATGTCGTGGCCCGAGGAGGGATGCGCACCGCAGTGTCCGAACCAGCCGATAGTACGAGCGTGATCTGCGAGTCCATCGCCACGGGCAGCCCCGGTGCCGGCACCTGACCCACGACGATTCCGGGGGCCAGTGCAGAGTCAGGCTCGGCGGTGCCCGCGGCCAGCCGCACCCGATAGCCAGCGCGGAGCAGGGTCGAGATGGCCGCGTCGCGACCAAGGCCCCGCACGTCGGGCAGGCTCGGGGCCGCACCCACGAGCGCTGCGGGATCTGCCGGAGTGAATAACTCGACCGGGGTGCCCTGCGACAGGCCCGTGAGAGTTTCCTGCCAGATCGGCCCAGCGATGGATCTGCCAAACACCTTGTCGAAGGTCTGCCCGTAGGCCTCAATATTTCTGAGTGCGAACGTGGGGCCCCTCAGGTCGCCGACCCACACGGCGGCCGCGTACTGAGGGGTATACCCGGCAAACCAGGTCGCACCGGAATTGTTCGTGGTGCCGGTCTTGCCCGCGGCCGGACGACCGGGCAGTTCGAGGCCAGCCCCCGTGCCACCGGGACCCAAGACGCCCTGCAGCACCGAGGTGACCATGTCGGCAACCGCCGGCGACACCACCTGGCGACATGACGGTGTGGGACTGGGCACCGGGCTGCCGTCGAGGCGAGTGACCGACTCAATCACCACGGGACTGCAGGCGAGCCCGTGTGCGGCGAGCGTGGCGTACACGGTCGCCATCTGAAGGGGGGAGGTCTCAAAGGCGCCGAGGGTCAGCGCGGCGTCGCGGGAGCCCACGGCCTTTTTCCCGCTCCTCGGCAGGGAGGTCATGCCGAGTCGGCCGGCCATGTCGGCAACCGCGAGCACACCCGCACGCTCGATGACCTGCACGGAGTAGGTGTTCACCGACTGCGCGGTTGCCTCGAAAGCGTTCAGCAGCCCGTGGCCGGAGTCATCGTCGTTGTGGAACCCGCCGTCGGGGCTGTTCAGCTGGGCGGGCACGTAGCCGCTGGGTGTATCGAGGCGTGTGTAGGGCGAGAAGCCCTGTTCGAGCGCGGTGGCCAGAGTAATCGGCTTGAACGTCGAGCCCGGCTGGAAGCGAGGCACCACCGGCACAATGATTTCTGTCTGGCCCTTGGCCGACTCGCTTCCCCAGCGCTTGCTCGTGGCGATGGCCAGCACCTTCCCGGTGCCGGGCTCGACCACGGCGATCGCGGTGGTAACCCGGTTGCGTGGCGACAGGGCTCGATTGACCGCCTGCTGCGCGATGTCCATGGCTCGCGGTTGCATCGCCGTTCGGATGCTCAGCCCGCCCCGGAACAGCAGGTCGGCACGCGCCTCCTCGGTGGCGCCGAACACCGGGTTCTTGAGCATCGACTCGAGCACCAACTGGCAGTAGTAGGGCCAGCGAGAGACGCCGCAGCCGTTGGACGCCGAGGTGAGCTTGGTGCCCAGCCGCGTTCTCGACGCAGCAACGGCCTGGGCATGAGTGATACGCCCCGTATCCTCCATGCGCTTGAGGACCACATTGCGCCTCAGGGTCGACAGCCTCGGGTTGGAGATCGGGTCGTAGGTCGACGGCCCCTTCAGCATGCCCGCCAGCGTGGCCGCCTGGGGCAGGGTGATCTTGGCCAGCCGCACTCCGAAGTAGCGCTCGGCGGCCGCGGCCACACCGTAAGCCCCCCGACCGAAGTAGACGGTGTTCAGGTAGGCGGTGAGCACGCCGTCCTTGCCCAGCTTGCTCTCCGCCTCGACGGCGAGCCTGGCCTCGCGCAGCTTGCGACTCAGTGAGGTCGCCGTGATCTCCTCACGCTCGGCGTCGGTACGGGCCTCGGTCAGCAGCAGGTTCTTGACGTACTGCTGGGTGATGCTGCTTCCGCCCTGGCGTGACCCGCCGCCGAGGTTGTTGATCAGCGCCCTCGTGGTGCCTCGGACATCGAGGGGCCCGTGCTCGTAGTAGCGGTCGTCCTCGATCGAGATGACAGCGTTGACCATGTTTGCGGGGATCTTGTCGAGCGGCACGGGGATGCGGTTCTCGGCAAAATACCGGGCGATGATGCTGCCATCGGCGGCATAGATCACCGAGCGCTGGGGAAGCGGCGCGTCCAGGGGAAGATCGGTGGGCAGGGAACGCCACCACGTGACGGCCTCGCGGGCCCCGATTCCGACACCGCCCACGGCAGGCACGCCCAGCATCGACACGATCGGGGCCACCAGCAGCGAGCCTGCCACGAGCCCCACGAGGGCAAGCAGCCGCCGACGCCGACGAGGAACCGAGCGCGCTGCGCCCGGAAACCAGTCGTCGAGGGCTGCCATCTGCCTATTCTCCATTCCTTGCTGCCGTGAGCCCGACTTCGCCACGACCTTGACTGTGTCGGGCACTCTCGGTGTGGCCGAGTCGTCTTCTAGAGAAGGGACGAAAGACCGGGCCGTTCCGTGCCGCGCTGCACAGAGTCGTAGCCCGGGTGGGCCAGACTGGGAGATAGGGGTCCGCGATGCGGTTCCCGAGGTTCCCCGATGAGGCGGAAGGAGGCGACGACCGGTGACGACATCACGCGGGCCACGATCAGGCCCGACCTTGATCGTGGTGGCTGTGTTGGCGCTGAGCATCCCCCTAGCTCTGGCGGTCGTGCTTCAGGCGGCCGGCATCCCGATACTGCCGGGGGGCCCGTCACGTACCTCTGAGGTCGCGGCCGCGGCCGCGAAGGCACCCCTCGTCGTGCTGGGTGACTCGCCCGCGACCACGACCCTCGCGGCCCTACTGTCCAGCAGCCCGGCGCCCGGCTGGCTTCCCGTGAGCCCGGCCGACTGGGCTGTCGGAACGCCCTACGACTACGCCTGCGACCTCGGGGCCAGCACGGGTCCGCGAGCCGTGGTGTCGGTGCAGCGGACGTTCACGACAGGCCCGCGTACAGCCACGGTGTCGCTGTACGCCTACGGCGCAGGCGCCGGGGCCAGCGCGTACGCCGAGTTCGCTCGCAGACTCGAGCAGTGCCCCAACCGCGAGTCGACCATCACCATCGCACCGTCGGCCGTCAACGGCGCTGCAGCACTCACCGGCCGGGTACGACTCGAAGGCTTTCCCACTGCCGTGTCGAGTGTGGCCTGGCGCGAGGGCGATGTCATCCTCGAGGTGCATTCGGCCACGCTGGGTGCCTCCGCCTTGCTCGTGTTGGCCAGCACTATCGACTCGACCGCCACGGCAGCACTCCAGCCGGTGTGCCCGGCACTCGGCTCAGCGGTCGACGAGGGCGCCCGCTCGCCCTACGTGTCGCGCGATGGGTACACGGGCCTCGTGGTGGGGCGTGATGTGTCGGTGCCCCCGATCCCTGAACCCGCCGCCCCTCAGGGAGTCACACGCCGCGATTCCACCGTCGCGCTCGAGCCTCCACCCGCAATCTCGCTGCCAACGTCGACGCCCACCGAGCCACTGTGGCCTCCCCTCCCCACAGCGCCTCCGACGCCGGTGTTGCCCAGCCCCGTGAGCGCACAGCCCACAGCGGCCGTGGCCGCGGTGCCCCAGCGCGACGACGTGGGGCCCGGCTGCGGCTGGGCCTTCACCCAGCAGCTTGCACCCGCCTTCAACGAGGAAATCGCGCAGCAGCAGGCGTCGGCACAGATCGCCACCGTCACCGCCGACCTGCTCGCGGCGCAGAAGCGCTGGGCCGTCGACGTGGTGGCCTACTGGACGGCCGCGAGCGCCTACGACCGAGCGATTGGACCCTTCCGCATCTACGCGGCCCAGGTTGAGAAGGCGCGCACCAGCTGGGCTGAGCTCCAGCTCGCGCGCGACCAGTACGCCACCGCACTGGCCCTGTGGCAGCAGCTCGTCGCCAGCCGCACCACCTTCGTGGGCGCCCAGCTCGCTGCTTCCCGCGACTACGAAGCGGCACTGCTCTTGTGTGCGCAGGCCACGACTTCGACCAGCACGCCCCCAGCCAGCACGTCCTCGGCCAGCACGTCGCAGCCCACCTCGAGCCCCGGCCCGACGACCACCCCCTCCCCCACGACGACCCCCGACCCCACGACGACCCCCGTCCCCTTACCCAGCCCGTCCCTCACGTTCAGCAACCCCTGCCCGCCGGTGCGCCCCCAGATCCTCGACCAGCCCATCCCCACTCTGGCCCCGCCACCCCTCGCGCCACCCGATCCACGTCCCACGGCTACAGGAACCCCCACCCGCGGCCGATAGGAACACTGAGAGGGTGATGACATGGGCGTGACGAGGGATGCTCGGCGATCAGCGGCAGCGCTGATGCTGACGGTCGCGCTGGCGGCTACCCTCACGACCGGTACTGCGGTCGCAGAGACGGTGTCTCCAGCAACCCAAGGGCCCCCCTCGGAATCACCAGCGTCTACACCTGTGACGATCGGCTACACCTACCGCTCGGCTCACGGCGGCCTCGCGGTCGGCACTCTGGCCGCAGGCAGTCACGACGAGGCGACCGCGCTGCTGCTATCGCTCGACCGCTCCCCCGGAGTCACGGCGGCCAACGTCACCGAGCCCATGCACCTACTCGACTCTGCCTCCAGCCTCACCACGGCCGTCGACCCCCTCCTCGCGCGTCAGTGGGGCCTTCAGTCGCTGGCCTACGTCGACGATTGGCGCTTCACCCGCGGAGCCAGAGTTGTGGTGGCCGTGGTCGACGACGGAGTCGACATCACTCATCCCGACCTGCGGGGCGCGCTCCTCACGGGGCGCAATATGGCCGAGCCCAACCAACCGGTCGACGCCGGCGCCCACGGCACCCATGTGGCCGGCATTATTGGCGCGCGGGTGGGCAATGGCATCGGCGGCTCGGGGCTGAGCCCGAGCGTCACGATCCTTCCAGTCGACGTCTTCGACGGCAGCGGAGCCAACGACGCCACCGTGGCGGCCGGAATCATCTGGGCCGCGCAGCAGCCCGGCGTCTCGATTATCAATCTGTCGCTCGGTGGCGACATCTCAACTCCGGTGCTGCGCACCTCCGTTGCCTTCGCTGTGGAGCGTGGGGTACTGGTGGTTGCGGCGGCGGGCAACGAAGGGGACCTCGCCCCCCGACCCTACGGCGACGGCGTGCACGACAACGTGCCCCGACCCAGCTACCCTGCCAGCTATCCGAACGTCCTCGGTGTTGGTGCCATCGGGCAACGCACCACCCTTGCCTCGTTCTCAAGCATCGGCAGCCAGGTCGACGTCGTAGCCCCGGGGGTGAGAATCCTGTCGACGTCGTGCCGGCTCGACGCCGTCGGCTGGCGCGACGACGTGTGCCCCAGCAACTCCTCGAGCCAGCAGCCGACCCACACGTACGAGTACCTCAGTGGAACGTCCATGGCCGCGCCCTTCGTGGCGGCCACCGCAGCCCTGCTCAAGTCACGATTCCCTCGCTGGTCGGCCAGCCGAATCACCAGTGAGTTGGAGCGCACCGCGCGCGACCTCGGCGCCGCCGGACGAGACCCTCTCTACGGATACGGGCTCGTACAGCCGCTCACGGTCATGCGCGGTGTGCCAGGGAGCGCCCGATGGGTCAGCGGCCGCGGCGATTCAGCGGCCAACACGATCACCCCTCGCTGGGGCCGAGCGACCTCCACCGGCGCTTACGGCATTCGTGCGTGGCGCGTGGCTTACAGTCTCGATGGCGGCGTGTCCTGGTCAGCCGACCGGTCACTCCCCTTCGCCGACAACACCTGTGTCGTCAGTGCCTGCTCGACCACGTTCTCCGGGGTCGAGCCTGGAACTCTGGTGACTGTTCGTGTCACCGCCGTGGCGAAGGTCACGGTCGCTGCCGGGCTGCCGGCTACCACCACCTTCTGGCACGGGCCCGACGCAGGCGGTACCGTCGCCACCGCAATTCCTCTCGAGCTCGACGGCACTGAATCGGGCGCCATCCGCTCATCATCCGACGCCGACTGGTTCCGGTTCGGAACCTCAGCAAGTCCGGTGACGGCACCGTTCGAGGTGTACCTCACCGGAACCTCCGAGGGCCAAACTGTCAGCGTGTACGCCCTCGACGGCGAGTTCATCCGTCCTGAGGCCCTGGCCACGGGACCGGCCGACCAGCACCTCCCCGCCACCGACCCGAGCCTCATCAGCGGCTCGCCCACCGGCTTCATCATCGCGATCTCGGGGACCCCCGCACCCGCGGATCCCTATACGGTGACGGTCACCGCCTCCAGGTGAGCAGGCTCACGACACTCCTGCCCGGAGTGGCCATGGTGCGAGGCTACCGACGCACCTGGTGGCGCGGCGACATCATCGCGGGCCTGACGGTCACCGCCTACCTGGTGCCCCAGGTCATGGCCTACGCGCAAATCGCCGGCCTGCCGCCGGTGACCGGCCTCTGGGCTGTGTTGATCACCCTCCCGCTGTATGCCCTGCTTGGCTCCTCCCGCCAGTTGTCGGTGGGCCCCGAGTCGACAACCGCTTTGCTCGCAGCGTCGGTGATCGCTCCACTGGCGCTGGGCGACCCGTCACGGTACGCGGCTCTGGCCGCCGCACTGGCGTTGATCGTCGGCGTGCTCTGCCTCGGAGCCTGGGCGTTGCGCCTCGGGTTTCTCGCCGACCTCCTCAGCCGCCCGGTGCTGGTGGGCTACCTCGCCGGGGTGGCGGTCATCATGATGCTCAGCCAACTCGACACACTCACGGGAATCGCCACCGCTGGCACCACATTCCTCGACGAGCTGCGCGGGCTGTGGCAGGGTCGCGCAGGAGTCTCGTGGGCCACCCTGGGACTCGGCGCTTCGGTGCTCATCTTCCTGATGGTGGCGGGCCGTCGCTGGCCGAAGGTTCCAGTGACGCTGCTGGCCGTACTGCTGTCGGGAGTCGCCGTGGCCGCTCTGGGCCTCCGCTCTCACGGGGTGGCCGTGATCGGTGACATTCCGGCAGGTCTTCCCAGCCTCGCAGTTCCCTCGCTCGACGTCGCGACGCTGCAGATGCTGCTGCTGCCCGCCGTCGGGCTTGCGATTGTGGCCTACACCGACAATGTGCTGACCGCGAGGTCGTTCTCGCGCCGGGCGGGCCACGCGATCGACCCGAACCAGGAGTTCCTGGCTCTGGGAGCCGCCAACATCGGCTCAGGCCTGATGCAGGCGTTCCCCGTGTCATCGTCAGCGTCACGCACGGTCATCGGCGAGCAGTCGGGATCACGAACCCAGATGCACTCACTGGTCACGGCGCTCGGAGTGCTCCTCGTACTCCTGTTCTTTCGCCCGATGCTTGCCAATTTTCCCCAGGCTGCCCTCGGAGCGATCGTCGTCTACGCCGCTCTGAAGCTGATCGAGTGGACCGAGTTTCGGCGGCTGTTCCGGTTCAGCCGCCGCGAGTGCGCCATCGCCCTGACCGCCACCCTGGGCGTGCTGCTGTTCGACATTCTGTACGGGGTGCTCATTGCCGTCGCCCTGTCGGTGGCCCTCATGCTCTGGAAGGTGGCACGCCCCCATGCGGCGGTGCTGGGCTTCGCCCCCGGAGTGGCCGGCATGCACGACATCGACGACTTCGCCGGCACTCAGACCGTGCCGGGACTGGTGGTGTTCCGCTACGACTCGCCGCTGTTCTTCGCCAATGCCGACGACTTCCGACGTCGTGCCCTCGCCGCCCTCGACTCCCAGACCGGCGTAGCCGAGGCGGCAGGTACGCTCCGGCCGCGATGGTTCCTGCTCAACTGCGAGGCCAACGTCGAACTCGACATCACCGCTGCCGACGCACTCGACGACCTGCGGACCACGCTCGCCGAGCGGGGGGTGGTGCTAGCTCTTGCGAGGGTGAAGCTCGAACTGCGCGAGGACCTCAACCGAGCCGGGCTGCTCGACTCAATCGGGACGAGCCTCGTCTTTCCGACGTTGCCCACCGCGGTGGAGGGTTACCACCTGTGGCTCAACAACCACCCCTCGACGGACCTCAGCGAATGATCACCACGGTCTGCTGGTTGTGCGCCAACAGGCGACCATCGGCCGACCACAGCTCGCGCGACTCAGCGACGTAGCCGTTGCGACCAGACAGCACGCGACCGCGGTGCAAGATGGGCTCGTCAGTGCGCGGCAGGTCGACGAGGTCGAGGCTGAACGCCAGTGTCGCCGCGGGCCGGGGTGCAGACAGGGCTGGCATGGTGGCCAGCCACCAGGCGTCGGCGAGGGCGGCGAGGGTGACAGCGTCAGGAATGAGTGGCTCGACGGGGCAGAGCCACCCGAGCGTCTCGGAGTCGCGGCCGTCGGAGTAGGGGAAGCCCACCACCGGCCGCAGCACCAGTCGCTCGAGGAACTCCGGGGCAAGCCCGAAAGGAATCTCCACCGGTTCGAGCGACTGCCACCCCGCTGCGAGCGCCGCGGGGGGGTCAATGTGATTCCAGCGTGGCTGGTCGAAGTCGAGGTCGCCGGCACGGTCGGCGCCGAACACCATCACTGAGCTCGCGACGAGGACGGGTTCACCCGTGGGAAGCCCATCGGAGTCGCCCTCACGTGCGGTGAGGGCGGCGCTGACGGTCAGGGTGGTTGACCCGCGCCGCAGCACCGTGAGGTCGATGCGTGCGGGGCCGTGTGCGACTGGCCCGAGCAGGTGTGCGGTGAGCGAACGGGGCACCAGAACAGGGTCGGCAGCGAGCGTGATCGCGGCGTCGAGGAAGGCCCCCACCACCAGGCCGCCCCACGCCCCACGGCCCTGCCGATAGCCGGGCGGGCACTCCCACACGCTCGAGCCGTCGGGCCCGGCCGAGGTACGCAGGAGATCGCGCAGGGTCATGGCAGCAGCACTTCGAGGTTGCTGTGGCTTCCCTCAATTCGGGTCACCCTGATCTGCCGATGAATCTGGCTCTTCATCTCGGTCACATGACTCACGAGGCCCACCATACGACCCCCTTCGCGGAGGCGATCGAGCTCAACGGTGACATCGTCGAGGGTCGTGGGATCGAGGCTGCCGAAGCCCTCGTCGATAAAGAGCGTGTCGATGGTCAGCGCCCCACTGGCCTGCATCACCACCTCGGCGAGACCCAGCGCGAGCGCGAGCGCGCAGCAGAACGACTCACCGCCCGACAGTGTCGTGGTCTGGCGGGCTGTGCCAGAGAAGTTGTCGATGACTCGAAGTCCGAGGCCAAACCTGCTGCGGCCGTCGAGTTGGTCGTCGTGGGCCTCGAGGGTAAGTCGGCCACCCAGCATGGGGGCGAGCCTCTGGTTGGCCACCTCCACGACGTCGTGGAATCGACGCGAGACCGCGAAGAGTGACAGCGAAATGTTCTGCACCCCACCGTTGACCAGCTGCGCGAGGTTAAGCAGAGTGCGCGCCTCGTCGCGCTGCCGCGCGATGGAGTCGAGCCGGTGGCTGACGGTGGCACAGTGCGACGTCGCCGAATCAGCGGCGTTGCGCGCCAGTCCGTGGGCGGCAACCGAGGCCACGTGCTGACGCTCAGCCTCAGCGAGCCGGAGGTCGGTTGGCTCGAGCACGACATCGGTGGTCGGATCGACGTCGTGGAGTTCGTCCAGAGTGTGACGCACCCTCACAGTGGCCTCGTGGTGCGCCTCGATTTCCGACTCAAGACGAGTGCGCTCATCGACCCAGGAAAGTGCGAGTTCAACAGCTGCGGCATCGGCGAATCGATACTGATTCAGGGCCTCACTCAGGGCAGTGGTGCATCGAGTCACCGCTGCGTGGGCCCGGGCAGAGTCTCGCTGCGCGGTTGCGACACTCGTGAGGTGCGCGATTGTTTGGCCCAAGGCCAGCACTACCGACGCGATCGACTCACGTTCACCCCGAGCCACGGCGATGTCGCGACGCTCGTGCTCGATGAGACCCTCAGAGGCCGCGATGCCCGCTTTAGCTTCGGCATCAGCGTGCTGCAGTTCTGATCGAGCGAGGTCGAGCGCGGCCCGCTCAACCTCTAGTGCGGCAAGCTGTGCTGTGACATGAGCGACCTGCTCCCCTGCGGTGCGCGCGCCGTCGAGGGCGCTTTTCGCAGTTGCTGTCTGGGCGCGCAGCATCTCAGCGTCACCGTTGGCCCTGGCCACAGCGAGTGCCCGTTGCTGCTCGACTCGACTGAGTTCAGTGACCGCAGCCGCGTGACGGGCACGCGCGGCCGCGGTGGTCGCGGTGGCGGCCTCCACCATGTCGAGGTCAACCGTGAGCTCACCGTCGGCCACGGCGACCGCCGGATGCTCGATGCTTCCGCACACCTGGCAGGGCTCACCCTCAACCAGAAGCGAGGACAGCATCACCGCTGCCGACGCCCGATGAAGCCGGGCCAGCCGGGTCTCGTCGACCTCGGCCTCGCGGCACTCGCGATCGGCGGTGGCAACCGCCGTCTCGGCGGTGTGCACCGTGGCGGCCACCGCCTCCGCCTCGACGGCCGCCTCGAGGCGCGCCCTCAGGTTGTCGTACTGCTCGGCGAGAAGGGGGGCGGACTCGGCCCTCGCCGCCAGCACCTGCCGCTCGTTGTTGAGCTCCGTGCGGCGGGGCGGGATTGCCTCCAGCGCCTCGTTGGTCGCCGCCAGCGAGCGCAGAAGCTCGATGTGACGCTCCTTCGCGTCTGCTAACTCCAGCTGGCGCCGTGGAAGTTCACGCTCGGACTCTGCGAGGGGACCTAGTTCGACCAGACGGCGCTCGAGGGCGGTTCGCTGCTCATCACACTGGTCGGCGGTGAGTGCGCGCAACTCGGACGCCTCAGAGAGCGCGCTTTCGAGCCCCTGCGCAGCCGACTGAAACTGAACTTCACTCTCGCGCAGTGCCCGCAGCCGCTCACCCGGAACTGCGGCGCGCGCGAGGTCGGCCACGGTAACGCGCGCTTGGTCAATGGCGGCGCTCGCCTGCTCGAGTGACGCCTGCCGCTGATCAGCCTCGCGTCGGAGCCCCACCCGACGATGGAGTTCTCGGACCTGCTCGTGCTCAGCCCTCGCATTCACGAGTCGGGAGGCGGCCTCGACCTGAGCACTGTGCAGCGTGTCAGCGCGGATGAGCAGTTCATCGCGATGTAACTCGAGAGCAGCAATGAGGTCGGTGGCGCGTTGTGCCAGCGCGAGCAACACTTCTTCCTCGGCCTCACTCAGCCCCGCTGCCTCGACGAACCTGCGGACTCCGCCGCCAACCTCGGCATCGGCAGCGGCGAGGGAGTCCTGCACCGCCGTGGCGCGTTGGCCGAGCACCTTGCCGATGTCGGAGTAGAGGCTGGTCGCGAACAGCTTCTCGAGCAGGACTTGGCGATCAACAGTCTTGGCCCGGAGGAATGTGGCGAACTCACCCTGAGGCAGCACCACGGTTTGGGCGAACTGTCGAGCGGTGAGGCCGATGAGGTCCTGCACCAGGGGGCCCGTCTCCTGCGGTGAGGCGCTGACCGGCGCCAGCGGCAGGCCATCGGTCTGCTGATGAACCTGCGCACGCGTGAGTTCATAGAGGAACGCCTGAGCTGGCTGCGGAGTGGTGCCCCCACCACGCTGCTTAGCGCGCAGGTGCCGGGGCGCGCGCCGCACCCGCCAGAAACGCCCCGCGGTCTCGAAGGTGAGCTCCGCGTACGGCACGGCGCTGGAGTCGGTGGGGCGGAAGTCAGACACGAGCCGATCGCTGCTGCTGCTGGTAGCGGAACCCGCGGTTTCGCCGTAGAGCGCAAAAGCGATCGCGTCGATGATGGTGGACTTACCCGAACCGGTGGGACCCTCGATCAGGAAGAGCCCGTGCTCGGACAGCGCCTCGAAGTCGATGTCGGCCTCGCCGAGAAAGGGGCCAAGGGCTCCGAATCTGAGGTGATGAATTCTCATCGTGCCCTCCCCACCAGGTGCAGCTCGGCCAGTACCTCGTCCAGGATGAGGCGTTCTTCGTCGGTGATCGGACTGTCGCGCACCACGCTGATGAACTCGGCCGCGACGTCGAGGGGATCGGAGGAGTGGTCGACAGCCACAGACGAGACTGCCCGAGGCCCCCGCGCCGGATCGAACACGACGTCGACGCGGTGGGGAAAGGCATCGCGCAGTTGGCGCATCAGGTCGTCGGGACGCTGAGAGTCGGTGATAGTGAGCCGGACCCACGACTGCCGGTGCTCGGCGAACGCGTCGGACAGCAGCTCGCCGAGGGTTCCGCGCAGGTCAGCCATTGGCCGCGGCTGGGGCAGCACGACCTCATCGACGAGCACCTCGCCGGTGGGACCGAGGTCGACGATGGTGAGCGACTTGCGGTGGTCGCGCTCGGAGATTGAGTAACGCAGCGGCGATCCGCAGTAGCGCAGCAGCGCGCCGGTGCCGACCGCGCGCGGCTGCTGCGGCCCGTGCAGATGGCCCAGTGCCACATAGTGCGCACCGGCAAATACTGCTGAGGGCACCGTCTGCAGCCCCCCGACAGACACGTCGCGCTCGGAGGTGCTCACCACAGGCCCCTCCTCGCCACCCACCACGAACGCGTGAGCGACGACCACGACCCGCGGGGAGCCACCGCGCGCCTCGAGGTCGGCGCGCACTCGCGTCATGGCCGCACCGACGACGGCCTCGTGAGTGGCCGGAAGATCGGGCCCGTCAGGGTCGGTCAGGATGCGGCGGGTGAGTTCGGGCTGGAGGTAGGGGAGGCCGTAGACAAGCACCGGACCGTGCTCGTCGGCGAACTCGACCGGCACCTGGACTCGCGCAGGGTCGGTGAGCAGGTGCACTCCGTGCTGGAACAGGGCCGAGCCATAGCCGAGTCGCACCGCCTGGTCGTGATTGCCCGAGATGACGACCACCGCAATGCCGAGCGCATGGAGCCGCACGAGAAACGACTCAAACGCCGCGACTGACTCAACCGGGGGAAGGGTGCGGTCGTAGACGTCTCCGGCTACCAGCACCACATCGACGGACCGCTCGACGGCAGTCTCGACGATGCGGTCGAGGAAGGCCCCCTGCGCGACTGACAGGTCGTGCCCGTTGAGCGAGCGCCCCAGGTGCAGGTCGGACGTGTGCAGCAGCCTCATGGGGCCACGGTACTGAGCGGCTGTGACACCGCGCGACTAGTCGGCGGTGGGAAGCACCACAACAAGGTCGCCGATCTCGGCCCAGCGGTAGAGGAAGGCGGCATCCTCATCGGATTGGCGCACACACCCGCCTGAGGCCACCGGCAGTCCGAGCTCTGACGTACCCGTCATACGGTCGCCCTTTTTGGCGCCGCGCTCGGGATTGTCCTTGTAGTAGATAGGAATCGAGTGGAAACCGATGGAGGCAGACGTGTCGTTGGTGCCCCATGCGAAGCGCACCATCCATTGGAAGGTCACCCTGGAGTGCTCGTTCATGGTGTCGCTCGACATCGAGTAGACGTTGTAGGTGCCCTTGGCCGGACGGTCCCACCGACCGGTAACGGGATAGTGGCGCACCACCTCGTCGTCGGAGTTCACGAGCCAGACGTGCATGAGCGCCTTGGAGTACACGATGCGGCGGCCCTGACGGCCGTCGGGCGGATAGGCAGGGATGTTCTCGGCATAGCTCGACTCGGTCGCGGGGACGGGCTCGAGCACGGTCTTCGCGGTGGAGGTGGGCGTCGGCTTCGAGGTGGGCGTCGGCTTCGCGGTGGGCGTCGGCTTCGCGGTGGGCTTCGGCTTCGCGGTGGGCTTCGCCGTGGTGGTCGGCGCCGAGTCCTTCGTCGCCTTCGACACCGGCTTGGCCTTCTCGGTGGGCTTGGTTGAGGTCAGGGTGCCCTGACGGTCAGGGCTTCCGGCGAGGGCCGCGGGCACCGCGAACGCGAACACAGCTCCTACTGCCACAACGAGCGCCGCCCCCGCGAATACCGTGCGCCTGCGCCTTCGCCTGCGCCTGCCCCCGGTGAGCGACGACGCCGCGCGACCCACGGTGGCACCCACCTGACGGTGGGACTCCGAGTCGGCGAGCCGATCAAATTGGGAGGGCACTGCTTTATCGTATGCCACCCGGGAATCTCACCTCACATGACACGGACACGGACACGGCCATGAAGCCCCCGCCCGAGGCGCCATGGGGACTACCCTCAGCACGACACGGCCGCTCCACTCCCCCGGCCG
>CALQEM020000019.1:0-26737 GCA_943329595.2 Bifidobacterium breve | reverse complement strand
CCGCTCCCCCAGCGCGACAGCACGGGTCCAGCATTGGCTCGACGGGCGCGCTACCACCTGAGGTCGCGAGAGCCCATTCCCTCACCGCGAGCATGTTCGCCGCTGTCACGTCGCATCTGGTCCCAGGGCCCAGAACCGGCTCACACCGGTGGCCTCGGAAACACCGAGAGGGAAGCCGCTGGGATCGCCGCGCAGGCCATCGTCGGGATCACGCAGTCGTCGTGGCGGGCTGGAGTCGCTCAGTCTTCGAGCGGACTCCCCGAATCGACCGCACATGCCCACCCTGACTCGCTCATCCAAAGGAAAGCGTCACTCCGGCCCCCGGGTGTGATGCATTCGTTCGGATTAGCGGGCTTGTGGGGCCACGGTTGAGCCGCTCCGGTCAGCGGTCGGTGCTGAGCTTCTTCTGTAATGCAGGGCCAGCGGTGGGTCCCAACAGTTTTCCGACGCCCCAGAGTGCCAGCCCGATCGCGGCGAGGATCAGCACCGTCGGCGATGCATGAATGCGCTCAGACTCAAAGCGTCGTTCCTGCGGGGTCAATTCGGTTGTGGACATCATCGATCTCCCTTGGCCTGCCTAGTCTCGTGTCACCCGGAGCGTGAGGCGCCCTACGTGATGATCAATGCGGCACTGGGCAACGGCTGACTACCGGGCAAGCACAGTAGTCAGGCAGCGCACCGTGTTCAGCGCACCCCACAGCCCTGAAACTGGTCAGACTCGGCCGCGTTGGTGAGCAGCTAGTACTCAGACACCGAGCAAGCGGACGCGGGAATCGCTGCGCGGCCCCGACTGCCGCCCCCTACCTCGCGGTGAACTTCCACCAGGTGCCGCCGTTGGCGAGGGTTGACGCGCTCGCAGCGTTCACAGCACGTACCTGCCACGAGTAGACGGCCTTCGAGGTGAGGGTGCGCGACGTCGACCGGCTGGTGCCCACCGACACCCAGCCTGAGTCGCACACCAAGTTGATATCGCGGTCGAGGCACACCTCATAGCGTGCGGCCCCCGATGAGGCACCCCAGCTCAGCGACACCGGCGATCGCACACCGGTCTTGTTGTTCGACGGGCTGCTCTTGGCGAACGCCCCCGGCGGCGGGGCGGCCGCCACGACGATCGACAGCGGAGCGCTCGCCTTCGACGATGCGCCGTCGGTCACCTCGGCCGTAAAAGAGTAGGTGCCAGCCGTGGTGGGCGTGCCGGTCAGCGCACCGCCTGCGGATAGGGAGACACCGGGCGGCGTTTCGCCGGAGGTGACCGCCCACGAGTACGGCGTCGTGCCGCCCGCGGCCGTGAGGTTGGCCGAGTAGGCCGCGCCCAACGTGCCGCCCGCGAGCGACGACGTGGTGACCGTGAGCACAGTAGGCGTGGTGAGACGGTAGGTGACCACCAACGCCGGGCGGTCGGCTGCCGTCGTCACCTGCCGCGATGACAGGTCGATGCCGTCGGTTTGCGAGCTACCCGCCACGATGAGGCCGTTGTTGGCGGTGGTGCTGGCCACCCATCCCTGCACCAGCGCGACGCCGGTCGAATTGAGGTCGATGGCTACCGGACCCACGCTGGCCGCTGACAGCGTTCCCACGGCCGTGCTGCCCCGGTCGGCAGCACCAGCTGCGCCAGCCGTCGCCCACGCCACACCCGTCGAAGAGTTCGTCCACGTGGCTGTTGCCTCATCCCACGACTGCAGCACTGGGTACGCCGAATAGCTGTTGGTAGACGGGTCAACCGCCTTGAAGCGCAGCGAGGCACTGACGATCGTGGCATTCGACGGGATCGACGACGTGTCGAAGCGGATCAGTGTGGCAAGGTCACTGCCTGAGCCAGGCGGATCGTCGCCGTCAACCAGCAGCGTGGTGGTCGTTCCGAACGCAGTGGTGGGCGCCGCCTGGCTGAGCGTGGTGTCGCGCGTGCCCGCGTAGGCAGCGGGCGACACGCCGTCTTGCAGAGTGGCCGAGGTGGTGTCGTTGGCGAGGGAGAAGTGGTCCTGAGTGGTGCCGCCGAGCGAGATGAAGTCACCGGTGAGGCTCGTGTCGTCGATCGTCAGCTTGAGAGCGCCCCAGTTTGCGTTGTAGCGCACGAGGCTGCCGGTCACCGGTGAGCTCGCAAAGCCGTAGCGACCCGCACCGCCGAGGCCGTCGACAATGTACGTGAGACCACCGTTCTCGACCCGCTCGTACGTGTGGTCGTGGCCATTGAGCACGAGGTCCGCACCCCACGACGCGAACGGCCAGCGCATCGCAGTGCTGGACCCGTGCGCGGAGCCCGAGGAGAACGGCGGGTGGTGGAACACCACGGCCTTCCACGCCGCGTCGCTGGCCGCAAGGGCTGCCTGCAGCCACGCCTTCTGCGCCGTCATCTCGGTGGAGGAGGCCATCGCCGCCTGACTGTCGATGAAGAACAGGTGAAGGGGCCCGTTGCGTACGTCGTAGTAGAGCTCGGACCCGGTGGGGCTCTGGCTGGTCACCCCGGCGCCGGGGAGGTTGAAGTAGGCCTTGTAATTGGCGATGGCGCCGTCGGTCCAGTCGTGGTTGCCGGTGGAGGGAAAGAAGCGGTTGACGGTCGCCGTGCCGCCGGAGGGACAGTTGGTGCCCGCTGCCGCGCCCTTGATGAACGCGCAGTAGTACTTGCCGGTGACCCGGTCGTACCGGGCGGTGCCGGTATCGGTTCCCTGCGAGTAGAAGTTGTCGCCGGTGGTGACCACCAGATCCGGTGACCAACCGGCCACCATCGTGGCCACCTGGCCCTCGGAGGTGGTGTCAACCCCGTAGTCGCCCACGACTGCGACGGTGAGGGGCGCGACAGCAGGCACGATCGGCGCGACAGCCATCGGCTGGGCGGCTCCGCTCGCGACTCCAGCGGCTCCGCCCGCCAGCAGCAGGACGAGCGTGAGAGCTCCCGCGAGACGGGCGGATCGGTGACTGGCAGCAACTGGAGGCATGGCTCAATGGTAGGTCAGACAGTGCCTCGGCGCCAGTAAATTCCCACTCTCCGTGTTTCTAATGTTACAAAGCGTCACCCATTGCCGATCATCGGCCGCCGCCGCGCGAGTCGCTTACGACCCCCGCGCCGCCTGAGTCGCAGCGGCCTGGGTCTTGCGCGCAATGTCGGCCAGCGCGACGCGCGTGGCCTCCTTGGCCGCCGCCACCTCGCGACGGTCCTTGAGCACCCGACCCGGAATGCCACCCACCACCGACATCTCCGGAATCTCACCCCGCACCACCGTGTGTGCCGCCAGCACCGAACCGCGCCCCACGGTGGAGCCGCGCAGCACCGTGACCTTGACGCCCACCCACACATCGGCCCCGATGCGCACCGGCGACTTGACGATGCCCTGGTCCTTGATCGGAATAGTCACGTCGTCGTACACGTGGTCGAAGTCGCACACGTACACCCAGTCGGCCACGATCGTGCCCTCGCCGAACTCCACGTCGAGGTAGCAGTTAATGGTGTTGTCACGCCCGAACACGCACTTGTCGCCCACGCGCATCGTGCCCTCGTAGACGCGCAGCCTGTTCTCGTCGCCGAGGTGCACCCACCGGCCAAGAATGAGGCGCCCGTACCCCTTGCGAGCATGGATCTCAACCCTCTTGCCGATGAACACGAAGCCCTCGGTCACGATGTGCCGGTTGCGCAGTCGGAACCAGAGGAAGCGCCAGTAGCGCACCAGGTACCACCACGACCACGCCCGATTGCGCACCACCCAGCGCAGCGAGTCGAGGGTGACGAACCGGGCCTGTCGTGGGTCGCGCGCCATCGACGCCCCTACGCCTGGGCCGCCGCGCCGGGCTTGAAGCCCGTGACGCCCACGTTGTAAAAGAACTCGTCAGGCACGAACCTCGACATCACATTCTGGTCGAGCCAGCTCAGCGACTTCCATCCGCGGAACGCGAACATGGCCCAGTTCCAGCCCAGCGCGCCGGGTCGCACCGCCGCCTCGAAGGTGCGCACCGGCCAGCCGAACCACGATGCCGTGAGTTCTTCGGTTTCGGTGCGTACGTCGATGGCTCCGGCGCGCATGCACAGCGCGGCGAGCCGGTCGGGGTCGAAGGTGTGCAGGTCGACCAGCGACTCAAGCGCGGCCGCGCGCGACGACTCGGCAAGCTCAGCGGCCGGTCGGGCCCAGTTCTCGCGCAACCCCGGCCACTGGGTCACGTTCGAGGCCGCCCACCAGGTGAGCCGCGACAGGCGGCGGGCGATGGCGTCGCCGTGCCGCGTGGGCTCGCCGCAGAAGACGAATCGGCCGCCGGGGCGCAGCACCCTCAGCACCTCGCGCATGGCCAACTCGACGTCGGGGATGTGGTGCAGCACCGCGTGGCCCACCACGAGGTCGAAGGAGTCGTTGTCGTAGGGGATCGACTCGGCGTCGGCCACCCGGCCCTCGACCGCGAAGCCGAGGCCCTCGGCGTTGCGCTGGGCCACCTTCACCATGCCGGGTGAGATGTCGGTGACGTGCCCCTGGTCGAGCACTCCGGCCTGCTTGAGGTTGAGCAGGAAGAACCCGGTGCCGCAGCCGAGCTCAAGCGCTGTGGGGTACGGCCACGACTGGCCGCCCGCGAGGTTTTCGAAGCGGTCGCGGGCGTAGTCGATGCAGCGCTGGTCGTAGGAGATCGACCACTTCTCGTCGTAGCTGCCTGACTCCCAGTCGTGGTAGAGCACGTTCGCCAGCTTGGGGTCGGTACGGGCCGCCTCGATCTGCTCCGCCGTGACCGTCGAGGCCTCGGTCACCTGTGTCACCGGCCCGTGAACTGGGCCTTGCCGGGCCCGCTCTCGATGAACGAGACCATTCCGACGGTGCGGTCGTCGGTGGCGAACAGACCGGCGAAGTTGAGCCGCTCGAGCTCGAGCCCCGTATCGAGGTCTGACCCGAGCCCGGCGTCGATCGCCAGCTTCGCCGCCCGCAGTGCCAGCTGAGGACCGGCCGCGAGCTGCTGCGCGAGCGCTAGCGCCTCGGTGTAGACGTCGTCGGGAGCCACCACGCGGTCGGCGAGCCCAATGCGCAGTGCCTCCTCGGCCCCCACAAAGCGGCCGGTGAAGATGAGCTCCTTGGCGCGCGAGGGACCGATCAGGCGGGGTAGTCGCTGCGTGCCACCCGCTCCGGGAATGATGCCCAGCAAAATCTCGGGCTGGCCCATCTTGGCGTTATCGCCGATGACCCTCAGGTCGCAGCAGAGGGCCAGCTCACAGCCACCTCCGAGCGCATACCCGGTTACGGCTGCGACCACCGGCTTCGGAATCTGCGCGACCGCGGTGAACGCCGACTGCAGGGGTCCTGAGGCAACGAGCATGTCCTGGTACGACATCTCGGCCATCTCCTTGATGTCGGCGCCGGCCGCGAACACCTTCGGCCCCCCATACACGACGACAGCGCGCACGTCGACACGCGCAGCGGCCTCGAGGGCAGCCTCGCGAATCTCCTCCTGCACCTGCCTCGACAGGGCGTTCATCGGGGGTCGCTCGAGGCGGATTGTGCCCACCCCAGCCTCGACATCGAGCCGAACGAACTCCGCCACGGTGGCCTCCTCCTAGGTTGGTGAGCCGAGACTATCGCCACACACTTGGGGTCGCCTCGCCGCTGGGGCGGCTAGGGTCACGGTGTGAACGCCCACCGTCCCGCATCCAGAGGATCATCCGATGTTCGCTGATGGCTCACCCGGCTGGCCCCACGTGCGGCCCGGAGCGGTCGACCCCATCGGCGTGGTGCCCGAGGGCGACGGTGTCAACGTGGCGGTGTGGGCCAAGGGCGCCGAGCAGGTCGACCTCTGCCTATTCGACGACGACGACAACGAGACGCGCATCGAGGTCAAGGAATCGACCTTCCACGTGTTCACGGCACATGTGCCCGGCATCGGCGCTGGTCAGCGCTACGGGTTCAGGGTGCACGGCCCCTGGGACCCCGCCCGCGGCGCCCGCTGGAACCCCGCCAAACTGCTGGTCGACCCCTATGCCAAGGCGATCGACGGCGGCCTCACACTCAACCCCGCGATTTTCGGGCACGTGTACGAGGGTGACGACGACACCGTCATCGACACCCGTGACTCAGCCCCGTACGTGCCCCGCTCGGTCGTGGTCGACGACGCCTTCGACTGGGAAGGTGACACCTCGCCGCGCGTGGCCTGGGGCGACACGGTGGTGTACGAGACCCACGTGAAGGGCATGACCGCCCGCCACCCCGCGGTTCCCGAGCACCAGAGGGGCACTTACGCCGGACTCGCACACGACGCGGTGATCGAGCATCTTCTGGCCCTCGGCGTCACCTCGGTTGAACTGCTGCCGGTGCACCAATCGGTCAGTGAGGTGCACCTCATGCAGCGTGGACTCACCAACTACTGGGGCTACAACTCGCTTAACTACTTCGCGCCGCACAACGGCTATTCGTCGACGGGCACCCGGGGCGAGCAGGTGGTCGAATTCAAGTCGATGGTCAAGCGCTTTCACGCCGCAGGCCTCGAGGTGATCCTCGACGTCGTGTACAACCACACGGCGGAGGCCAACGAGATCGGGCCCACCCTCAACTTTCGCGGACTCGACAATCAGGCCTACTACCACCTCGCCGACGAGCGCCGTCGCTACGCCGACTACACCGGCTGCGGCAACACCCTCGACGTCTCGCACCCGCACGTGCTGCAGATGGTTACCGACTCGCTGCGCTACTGGGTCACCGAGATGCACGTCGACGGCTTTCGCTTCGACCTTGCGTCGGCGCTTGCCCGCTCGTTCCTCGACGTCGACATGCTCGGCCCCTTCATGCAGACCCTGCAGCAGGACCCGATCCTGCGCCGGGTGAAGCTCATCGCCGAACCGTGGGACGTCGGGTCGGGCGGCTACCAGGTGGGCGAGTTTCCCCCGCTGTGGACCGAGTGGAACGACAGGTACCGCGACACCCTGCGCGACTACTGGCGCGGCGCCGAGGTGGGAATCAGCGACCTGGGCTGGCGACTGTCGGGTTCGGCCGACCTCTACTCCTCAGAGGGCCGGCGCCCCTACGCATCGATCAACTTCGTCACCGCGCACGATGGCTTCACGCTGCGCGACCTCTACTCGTATAACGGCAAGCACAACGAGGCCAACGGCGAAGACAACCGCGACGGCACCGACAACAACCGATCGTGGAACTGCGGGGCCGAGGGCGACACCGACGACCCAGCGGTCACCACGCTGCGCCACCGCATGATTCGCAACCAGCTCACCACGCTGATGCTGTCGACCGGGGTTCCGATGCTGGTGGCGGGCGACGAGTTCGGCCGCACCCAGGAGGGCAACAACAACGCCTACTGCCAGGACAGCCCCCTCAGCTGGGTTGACTGGGACCTCTCCGAGTGGCAGCAGTCACTGCTCGACTTCAGCCGGCGGCTAGTGAACCTGCGGCGCGGCCACCGCGTGTTCCGGCAGCGCCACTTCTTCCGTGGGAAGCCCGTGTTCGAGGGTGGCCCCAAGGACCTCGGCTGGATCGACGCCACCGGCGACGAGTACAACGAGCGCGAGTGGCACGACCCCAACCTGCGCACCGTCGGCATGTACCTCAGCGGCTACCGACGCGAGCGCACGCCCGACGGCCATCCGATCGACGACGAGTCGTATCTCATCTATCTCAACGCGAGCTTCGAACCCGCCGACGTGGTGCTGCCCGCCGCCCCCTGGGGGGGCAGCTACGAGGCCGTGCTCGACTCGGCCGAGGGCACCCCAGATGCTGCCGGGCAGGGCGCCGCAGGCGACACCCTCACGCTGGCGGCCCACAGCGCGCTGGTGCTGCGAGTTTCGGGCTGACCGCCACCCGTCCTACGCCAGCGACGTCACGGTCATCGTCCCGGTTGACCAGACGAGGCTGAACCAGCCTCCGATGCGAACGTTGGAGACGAGGCTCGGGCGCAGGCAGGCAACGCACTCGCCCCCCGGGTGGCGCACTGACGGGTATACGACTCCGGCCCGCGTGTCGGCGAGGAGGGTCTCGGCCAGCAGTTGGCCATGGGCGTACGACGTGGGGTCGAGGCAGGCCTGCGAGGAACTCGAGCCATCACGCAACTCGGCGAACAGTGCCCCGTGGATGTCGGCCACGAAGTCGACGAAGGTCATCTCATCGTCGATCGCCGCAGTCTCAGTGAGCAGCACGCTTCGATGGAAGGTCACCTCGGCCTGCGCCGTTGCGAGGTTTCGACCCGCGTACCAGGCGCCCCAGAGCGGCAGGCTGAAGCGAGCCCCGCGGTTGCCCGGGTAGGAGAAGGCACCGTTGATGATCTTCGAATACGGAACGTCGAACACCAGGTCGTGCGGGGTAGGACCGCCGGGCAGCCGCCCGTGCTGGGCGAGAGTTCGTCCGCTGGTGGCCGCCACGAGCCGGGCCAGGGCGCCGACATCATCGGGCGTGCCGGCGAGCGCCGAGACGAATGGCTCGGTGTGGGCTGTTTGAGTCTCGGGGATAAGCCGGTGAGTGTCGTCCCAGGTCAGGCTTACGAGGTCAGGCCACACCGCTGCGGTCGGGCTCACAGCCCACCGCGCGCACCGTCGAGCATCTCCCTCACCTGCGAGAGGGCCACGATGCCGCCCCAGGCCATCAGCTCGATCGGGGGCCGGCCGCCGAACAGCGGGTTGGTGTTGGGGCGGGTGACCCACTGGTCGGCCAGTGGCTCGCGGAACAGCGCGTGCAGCGCGGAGTAGAGGCCCAGCAGGTACGACGCCCGGGTGAGTTGGTCGACGCTGAGCTCGTTCGGCGCGCCCTGCTTCCAGGCGTACCAGGTGCTCTGCGAGATGCCGCCCAGCAGGCCGCACATGCGCTCGGCCCCCAGCTGCCAGCCCTCGGCGAGGCGCACCAGTGCTGGGACGGCCGCCCGGGTGAGCTCGGTCCGGACCACCGAGTCGGCGAACTCCACCAGCTCGGGGGTCTCATACCGGCTGGCCGGGGTAACAAGTGTCTCGACAGACATGAGCTTCCTCCGATTCTGCTGCCATTCTACTCCATGTCTGGAGTATGCAGGAGATGCCGCCTAGGCGCTCGGCTGACCCCCCACTGACCCCCCACTGACCCCCCACTGACCTCGGTCAGACCGGGCTGCCGTGACGCTCGGTCTCGGTCTCGTCGGGCCCACCGGGCCCACCGAAGGGGGTGGGGTCGACCGGCAACGCCTGCAGGCCGAGCTCGGCAGGGCTCAGGGTGAACTCGCCCGTGGGCCGCACCCGCACCGTGTACCCGAACGGCCCCGTGCGTGTGAGCGGCACCACGGTCTCGAAGCGCCACCGGTTGCCCTCGTACTGCTCCACGGCCACCAGAGGCGCCGCCGCCGCGGCCACGATGCGGTCGCTGGCGTCGACCCGCCCGTGCACCACCTGCACCTCGACGTCGGCCGGCGAGAGTGCGCCGAGGGACACGTAGGCGCGCACCATGAGCTCGTTGCCGAGTTGGGGTGAGTCGTCGACTCCCGACGTCTCGACGTGCTCGACTCGAACGTCGGACCACGCCTCAGTTATCCGCGCGAACCAGGCTGCCGCCGCGCGCGCCCGTGCCCCGCCCTCGGCGCCTCGGAACTCGCGGGCCGAGAGCGCCGCCGGCGTATAGAGCTCGCCCACGTAGTCGCGCACCATGCGGGTGGCGAGCACCTTGGGGCCGAGGGTGGCCAGCGTGTGCTTCATCATCTGCAGCCAGCGCCAGGGGATGCCGCGCTCGTCACGGTTGTAGAAGGTGGGCGTCACCGACTTCTCAAGCAGGTCGTAGAGGGCCGCCGCCTCAAGGTCGTCGCGACGGTCGGTCGACTCGACGCCGTCGGCACTCGGAATCGCCCAGCCGTTCTCGCCGTCGAACCACTCATCCCACCAGCCGTCGAGGATCGACAGGTTGAGGGCGCCGTTGAGCGCCGCCTTCATGCCCGAGGTGCCGCAGGCCTCGAGCGGCCGCAGCGGGTTGTTGAGCCACACGTCGCAGCCGGGGTACATGACCGAGGCCATGCTGATCTCGTAGTTGGGCAGGAACACGATGCGGTGGCGCACATCCTCGGCGTCGGCGAAGTGTACGAGGTCCTGAATGAGCCGCTTGCCACCATCGTCGGCCGGGTGCGACTTGCCTGCGATAACTAGCTGGATCGGCCGCTCGGGGTGCAGCAGCAGGGCCTTGAGCCGAACGGGGTCGCGCAGCATGAGCGTGAGCCGCTTGTACGACGGCACCCGACGGGCGAAACCGATGGTGAGCACATCGGGGTCGAGCATCGAGTCGGTCCAGCCCAGCTCGGCGTCGGAGGCCCCCCGGTCGTGCCACGACTCACGAACGCGACGGCGGGCGTTCAGCACCAGCCGTTCACGCAGACCTCGCTTGACGGCCCACAGTCGCTGGTCGTCGACCCCTGCGAGCGCCTCCCAGCCATGTGGCTCGTCCATGCCTTCGAGGCCCACCTGCTCGATGCCCAGACCCAGCATTTCGGGGGCCACCCATGTGGGCGCGTGAACGCCGTTGGTGATGGAGGTGATGGGTACGTCGTCGGCGTCGAATCCCTCCCACAGGCCACCGAACATGCCGCGGCTCACGCTGCCGTGCAGCCGACTGACTCCGTTGGCCCGCTGTGCCAGCCGCAGACCCATGACCGCCATGTTGAACACCGCGGGGTCGCCACCCTCGTAGTCCTCAGCTCCGAGCTGCAGCACCCGCTCGGCCGGAACGCCCGCTGCACTGTTGTCGCCGGAGAAGAACCTCTCGACGATGCTGCGCGGAAAGCGGTCGATGCCGGCGGGCACAGGGGTGTGGGTGGTGAACACCGTTCCGGCGCGCACAGCGCGCAGTGCGCTGTCGAAGTCGAGTCCCTCGCCCTCGACCAGCTCGCGGATCCGCTCGATTCCGAGGAATCCCGCGTGTCCCTCGTTGCTATGGAACACCTCCGGCGCCGGACTTCCGGTGAGCCTGCTGTGAATGCGCAGGGCGCGCACGCCGCCGATTCCGAGGAGCACCTCCTGCAGGAAGCGCTGGTCACGGCCGCCTCCGTACAGGCGGTCAGTGACGGCTCGTTCGACCGGACCGTTCTGCTCAATATCGCTGTCGAGCAGCAGCAGCGGCACCCGACCCACCTGCGCGCGCCAGATGTGAGCGTGCAGGTGGCCGGCGCCGGGGAGCGAGATGACCACCATCGAGGGGGTGCCATCTGCCTCGCGTAGCAGCGACAGCGGCATGCCGTCGGGGTCAAGCACCGGGTACTGCTCGAGCTGCCAGCCATCGCGCGAGAGCGTCTGGCGGAAGTATCCCGAGCGATAGAACAGGCCGACACCCACGATGGGTACGCCGAGGTCACTGGCGGCCTTGAGGTGGTCGCCCGCGAGGATACCCAGGCCACCCGAGTACTGCGGCAGCGCCGCGGCGATTCCGAACTCGGGCGAGAAGTAGCCGATGCTCGCCGGACGTTCGCCCTCGTGCGATTGGTACCAGCGGGGCTTCTCGAGATAGTGGTGAAGGTCGCCGAGGCAGCGGTGAGCCCAGTCGACGAAACCGTGGTCGGCCGCGAGCTCGTCGAGCCGCTCGGGGCTAATCTCGCCGAGCAGTCGCACCGGGTCGTAGCCGGTCGAGCGCCACAGGGCGGCGTCGATGGTCTCGAAGAGGGTGCGGGTCTCGGGATGCCACGACCACCGAAGGTTGGTGGCGAGTTCCTCGAGGGGTGCGAGGGCTTCGGGCAGGACAGTGCGCACGGTGAATCGACGGATGGCCTTCATGGGTATCGACGGTACCGTGCCCGGGTATCGGCCAAGTAAACGCTTCACGACCTCACCGCCCCACCCGGTCGAGCCGGTACGCTTGGAGTAATGCCGACCCAGCCGAGCACCCCTACACCCCCCACGACGCCTCGTCGCCGGGCCGCTCGGCAACCCCTCACTTCCGAGCTCCCTCCCGTGGCTCCCGACATCAGCGGGGTGACCGTGCCCCGCTTCCCGATCCTCGACGTCAGTCCTGTGGTCGCGGCCGGCACACTTCCCGCGAAGGCCGTGGTGGGCGAGCCAGTTCCCGTGCGCGCGACCGTGGTGCGCGATGGGCACGACGCGCTCGGCGTGACCGCCGTGATTACCTCGCCCGACGGGCGCGAAATCAGCGCCCGTATGAAGCCGCTGAACGACGGCCTCGAGGGTTGGGGTGCATCAGTGCGGCCCGACGCCGAGGGACTCTGGACCGTGCGGGTCGAGGCATGGAGCGATCCGGTCGCTACCTGGCTGCACCGGGCCAGCGTCAAGGTTCCCGCCGGTCTCGACGTCGATCTCGAGTTGGCTGAGGGAGCCGCAGTGCTCACTCGATTTATGGCGTCGCTGCCCCGCGGCAACGTGCGGAGTGCGGTGAAGGCCGCCGTCGACGCCCTCACCGACCCCTCCCGCCCCGCCGGCGACCGGCTCGCGATCGCGACCAGCACCGCCCTGCTCGACCTGGTGTGGAGCCGCCCGCTGCGCGAGCTCGTGTCGCCGTCGCAGGAGTTTCCCCTGCTGGTCGAACGCCGCCGCGCCCTGGTGGGTGCGTGGTACGAGTTTTTCCCGCGGTCCGAGGGAGCGACCCTCAACCCCCCTCGATCGGGCACGTTCGCGACCGCCGCTGAGCGACTGCCCGCCGTGGCCGCCATGGGATTCGACGTGCTGTACCTGCCGCCCATACACCCCATTGGCACCTCGCACCGCAAGGGCCCGAACAACAGTCTCGACCCCGGGCCCGACGATCCCGGCTCGCCGTGGGCGATCGGGTCGGCCGACGGCGGCCACGACGCGGTGCACCCCGACCTCGGAACCCTTGACGACTTCGACGCCTTCGTGGCCAAGGCCACCTCGCTCGGCCTCGACATCGCCCTCGACCTCGCCCTGCAGGCCTCACCCGACCACCCCTGGGTCACCGAGCACCCACTGTGGTTCCGGCACCGGGCCGACGGCACCATCGCCTACGCCGAGAACCCTCCGAAGAGGTATCAGGACGTCTACCCGATCAATTTCGACCATGACCCCGAGGGCCTCTACGCCGAGGTTGAGCGCCTCGTGCGCTTCTGGATGTCGCACGGCGTGCGCATTTTTCGGGTCGATAACCCGCACACCAAGCCGGTGTGGGTGTGGCAGCGACTCACCTCGGCGATCGGCGCCACCGACCCCGACGTGCTCTTCCTCGCCGAGGCCTTCACTAGTCCGCCCATGATGCGCGTGCTCGGCGAGGTCGGCTTCCAGCAGTCGTACACGTACTTCACGTGGCGCAACAGCAGACGGGAGCTCGAGGAGTACCTCAACGAGCTCGCCGGTCCCGCCGCTGCCTACATGCGGCCCAACTTCTTCGTGAACACTCCCGACATCCTCAGCGAGTACCTCCAGTACGGCGGGCCCGCGGCCTTTGCGATTCGCGCCGCTCTTGCCGCCACGCTCTCGCCCACATGGGGCGTATACGCCGGGTTCGAGCTGTTCGAGCACGAGGCGGTGCGCGCTGGCAGCGAAGAGTACCTCGACTCCGAGAAGTACCAGTACCGGCCGCGCGAGTGGGCCGCGGCCGAGGCCTCAGGGGCCACCCTGGCACCCTGGATCACGCAGCTCAATGCCCTGCGCGCAGCGCATCCAGCCCTGCAGACCCTGCGCGGCCTCCACTTCCATCACTCCGACGACGACTCGGTCATCGTCTTCTCCAAGCGCGATGGCGACAGCCCCGACGCCGACTGCGTGGTGGTGGTGGTCACCCTCGACCCGCACCGCCCCCGCGAAACCATGGTGCACCTCGATTTGGCGGCCCTTGGCCTCGGCCCCGACGACATTTTCTCGGCCCACGACCTCGTCACCGACACCGCGTGGCGCTGGTCTGCACACCAATATGTGCGACTCGCACCCGCAGAGCATGTGGCCCACATCGTCTCCGTCCGACGCGTTCCCTAGTCCGAGAGGTCACCCCATGGGGAAGAAGAAGGACGCCAAAGCCGCCGCCCAGGAATTGCGGGTGCCCCGCGAGTCCCGCGCTGACATGGGGCCGCAGCCGGTCGACGCCGACTCGCTTGACCAGCTCGTCGACGGATGCCACCACGACCCTCACTCGATCCTGGGCCCGCACGTTCACGCCGGCCGGGTCACCGTGCGGGTGCTGCGGCCGAAGGCCGAGCGGGTCGAGGTGGTCGACCACGACGCACAGCGCACCTCGCTCGAGCACGAGCACCGCGGCGTGTGGGTGGGCGTGCTCAACCGGCCCGACGTGCCCGACTACCGCCTCGACGTGACCTACCCCGGCGGCGAGGCCATCCCCACCGACGATCCCTACCGCTTCCTTCCCACGCTCGGCGAGGTCGACCAGCACCTCATCGGCGAGGGCAGGCACGAGCAGCTCTGGCAGGTTCTCGGTGCTCACACCCGCCGATTCGACTCGCCCATGGGCGACGTGACCGGCACGTCGTTTGCCGTGTGGGCGCCCAACGCCCGCGGCGTGCAGGTGGTGGGTGACTTTAACGGCTGGGACGGCGCCGCCAGCCCGATGCGCTCGCTCGGAGCCAGCGGCGTGTGGGAGCTCTACCTACCCAACATCGGCGACGGGACCACCTACAAGTTTCGCGTGCTCGGCGCCGACGGCGAGTGGCGCGATAAGGCCGACCCGATGGCCCATGCCACCGAGGTGCCGCCGCTCACCGGATCAGTCGTGTTCACCCCTGCCCACGAGTGGGCCGACCACGAGTGGATGGCGCGCCGGGCGGGCTCCGACCCCCTCGCCTCCCCGATGAGCATCTATGAGGTGCACCTTGGCTCGTGGCGGGCCGGCCTGTCGTACCGGCAACTGGCCGACGAGCTCACCGCGTACGTGAGTGACCAGGGGTTCACGCACGTCGAATTTCTGCCGGTTGCCGAGCACCCCTACGGCCCGTCGTGGGGCTACCAGGTGACGTCGTACTTCGCGCCCACCTCGAGGTTTGGCTCCCCCGACGACCTGCGCTTCCTCATCGACCGGCTGCACCAGGCCGGAATCGGCGTGCTGATCGACTGGGTGCCCGCACACTTTCCCAAGGACGAGTGGGCGCTCGCCCGATTCGACGGAACCCCGCTCTACGAACACCCCGACCCACAGCGCGGCGAACACCCCGACTGGGGAACCTACGTGTTCAACTTCGGCCGACCCGAGGTGCGCAACTTCCTGGTGTCGAACGCGGTGTACTGGCTCGAGGAATTCCACGTCGATGGCCTGCGGGTCGACGCCGTGGCCTCGATGCTGTACCTCGACTACTCGCGCGACGACGGCCAGTGGAGCCCGAACCAGTTCGGCGGTCGCGAGAACCTCGAGGCCGTGGCGTTCCTTCAGGAAATGAACGCCACCGTGTACCGACGTGTGCCCGGCGCCCTCACCATCGCCGAGGAGTCGACCTCATGGCCCGGCGTGACTCGGCCCACGCACGTCGGGGGGCTCGGCTTCGGGCTCAAGTGGAATATGGGCTGGATGCACGACTCGCTCGACTACCTCTCGCGCGAGCCCGTGCACCGCCAGTGGCATCACAACGAGATGACCTTCGCGATGATGTACGCGTGGAGCGAGAACTTCGTGCTTCCGGTCTCTCACGACGAGGTCGTGCACGGCAAGGGCTCGCTGGTCGCGCGCGCGTCGGGCAACCGCTGGCAGCAGCTTGCCACCCTTCGCGCGTATTACGCGTACATGTGGGCCCACCCAGGCAAGCAGCTGCTGTTCATGGGCTCCGAGTTTGCCCAGAGCAGCGAGTGGAACGACGGCGAGAGCCTGCCCTGGTGGCTACTCGATCATGATGAGCACCGAGGGGTGCTGTCGTGCGTGGCACACCTCAACCGCACCTACCGAGACTCGCCAGCCCTCTGGAGCCAGGACGCCTCGCCCGCGGGCTTCGAGTGGATCGACGCCAACGATGCCGCGGGCAACGTCTTTAGCTGGCTACGCTGGGGCTCCGACGGTTCAGTGATGGCGTGCCTGTCCAACTTCTCGTCAGTGCCGCACCTCGACTACCAGCTCGGACTTCCGCGCGGGGGGTACTGGCGCGAGGTGGTGAACACCGACGCCGCCGAATACGGCGGCTCAGGCATGGGCAACCTCGGCGGGGTTCACACCGACGACGTGCCCCACCACCACCGGCCGGTGTCGGCCAGTGTCACGATTGCCCCGCTCAGTGCAGTGTGGCTGCGCCACGAAGACTGACCATGGCGATCCCACCTCTGGGGCGTCCTGATCGACAACCGAAGCAACTCTTACAACCGCGGTGGCAGGCACTGGTCAGAGCGACAGCAACTCGAGTCGATCTTCGTCGACGACTAGGCCCGGCGCGCGAGCGCGAGTATCTCCGGAAGGACTGCCAGCGTGGCGGCACGGCCGGCCTCGCGAAGGGCGTCGATCTGGAAAAACTCGGTCAGATTTGCGCTCGAGGTGTCGGGTCGGATCAACACCGAGGCGCGCGCGATGGCGGCCTCGTTCGCGTTGTCACTGGCCATCATCATCGATCGCATGATCGTCTCAGGTATCCCGAGGCTCCCCGATCGCACCCGTACGTCCTCCGCGTTGAGTCCAGCTAGACCTCCCACCTGCACCGCGATCACCGGGCCGAGCGGCCCTGTGATCAGGTCGACAGGCAGGTTGTTCACCAGCCCGCCGTCGACGTGCACGCCGCCGTCGCCATGGCGGTAGGGCGGCAGGATGCCCGGCAGCCGACTGGACGCGGCGAGCGCCTGCACGAGGTTGCCCCGCCGGTGCACCACCTGCTGGCGCGAGACGAGGTCAACGCTCACGCAGGCGAAGGGAAGCGCCAGCGCCTCGATGGCGAGATCGCCGAAGATCTCAGCCAGGGAGTCGTCGATGCGCGCCCCGCGCAGCAGGCTGGTGCGGGGAAGGGTGTAGTCGCCCATGATGGACTTCTTGACCATGAATTTGTAGGCGGTGGCGTCGAGTTCAGCGGCGCTGCGACCGGTTGCCAAGAAGGCCCCCATGACGGCCCCGAGGCTGGTACCGGCAACCCTGTCGATGCGCACCCCGTGCTCCTCAAGCACCTCGATCACGCCGATGTGCGCCAGCGCGCGGGCACCTCCCCCGCTGAAAGCGATGCCGAGCGAGCGTCCGAGAATCCGATCGGCCAGCGGGGCCAGCGCCGAGGCGAAGGCACCGCCCTCGATCCTGGTTCGAGAGTTCGGAGCGACGTCTTGGTCCCAGCTTTGCCAGTCGGAGACCGAGGGCTGCGCATCGACGATCACGATGTCACTGCCGCGAGATTGCTCGGGCAAGCCGTCGGGCGTGGGGCGAGTGGTGACCAGAACCAGCCGGTCTGAGGAGCGCAGGCAGAACTCCCGCCACTGCTCGTCGTCATCGGCTCTCGCGCCGATCACCACGCGGTCAGCCACCTCCTCAGCCCGCTCAAGGCCCATGTCGCTGACGAGGCCCGGGGTGATCACGCGGTCGCCGCGCTTCCGCAACAGGTCACTGAGCGCAGTCAAAACCTCATCGACCGGGCAGTCCGGTGTTACGCCGACCACGGCGATCACCACGTCGCGCGCTACCTCACGGTGCTCGAACATGGCCAGACGCGCGGTGGCCTCTCGCAACTGCTCTGCGAGGCTGACCGACAGCGCTCGCATGAACGTGGCATCAGCGATGTGGTCGAGATGGGAGCGCGGAATGCACTGCACGACACTGTCGCGCGCGGCCACTACGGTCTCTGAACGCATCACTCCGGTGAGCACATCGGAGACTCCTAGCGCCTCGCCACGACGGACGTCGCGAACACGAACCTCATCGACCACCACCGCGAAGCGCCCTCGACTCACCAGGTAGACCGCGTCCGAGGTCTCGCCCCTGGTGTACAGGGTGGCTCCAGACTGCACCTCAACCCTGTCCATGCCTGCTCGCACCAGCTGAATCTGTTCCGCCGATAGGCCGCTGAACATCGGCAGCGATGACAGCGGGTCGATTTCTCTCTGGCGCATGAATTCGAGCAGCGCAGCAGGCGCCCTCGTACCGATCGTCCCTCGTTCGCGGCCGCCCGCGTGCGCGGCCTCCTCAACACGCTCGTCACTCACCTCGAGAGTGACGGGGGCATCTTGGCGGCGGCGAGCGGCGAACCCCAGCATCATCAGCAACCCAGCCATGGTCAGCAGAGACTCAACGCGGCCCACTGCGATGGCATCGACCATGGCGAGCCCTACCAGCACCCCGGCGGCCGCCCCGAGCAGTCTCGTAGCCGTCACGCCCGTGCCGCGCAGCACGAATCCTCGCGGGTCGTCGCCCGACCCCGTCACCAGGATGTCGAGGGCGGGCACGGCGATGCCGAGGCCCACGCCCTGCACCACGAGGAGTGCGGCCTCGACGGAGGTGACAGGTTCACCCGACCAGCACGCCGCAGCAGCGACAAACCAGAGGAGGCCGCCCACCCACATCCGACCCAGCGGCCGGGTGATGGGCGCCCGCACCGCCAACAGGCCCACGACGACCACCGACACCATGAGGGCCCCAGCGATCCACGCGCCCGACCAGAGGGCAGCCAGCATTGTCGACCCGATGGCCACTCCCGACCCAGCAGCTGCCAGCAGCGAGACACTCTTCGTGCCGGGCGCCCACGAGCCGAGACCACGTGGCAGCCGTCGCAGGCGTCGCTGGCGACGCTGGAAGCGAAGGGCTGCCACTCCCGCGCAAACGAGGCCGAGCGTGACCGCCGTCACCTCCCCCAGCGTGACGTCGTCGGTGACCAGGGACTCGCCGCCGAGGCACAGCAGCAGCACAGCGGTGGCGGAGAGGAGGGCTGTGCGCAGGTCACCACGTGCTGGCCGCTCAGTGGCGCGGCTCTCGACCAGCACGCGAGGCGCCAGTACGAGGAGCACGGCAGCCACCGCTGCCTCGACAACGAACAGAACGCGCCACGGGGCGAACTGCAGCAGCAGGTGCCCGAGCACGGGGCCCAGACACAGTCCCATGCACCACGCGGCGCCCAGCGACACGAATCGACGCGTGCGCGCTACTCCGTCAGTTCCGGAGTTACACAGGGCCAGCGAACCAGCGAGGGCAAGCCCAAGAGTCGACTGCAGGAGTCGGGCGCCGGTCAGCCACACCCCGGGCACCAGAGCAGCCAGCACCGCTCCCACGAGAAAGCCTCGAAGCCCCTGCACGATCGAACGGCGCCTGCCCGTGCGCTCGGCGCGCAAGAGCCAGGGCAAAAGAAGCAACGCCATGGGAACGGTGGTGGCGACCACGAGCCACACCATCCCCAGGGCCAGCACGGGGAGGTCGTCCGGCGCGGCGATCGCCGCAAAGGCGGTCATGCTGAGGTCGAGCCCAGCGAGGGATGCGACCCCCATGACGATCGCACGAACGTGCCAGTCGGGCGATACCTGACGGAGGTCAGGGGCGAAAATCATCGCAGGCATGCGACGTTCCGACCCACGTCACCAGACATTTCATGAATGTAGCGGTGCGGGTCCAGACGCCTTCTTCAAATGTACCGCGGCACCCCTCGACGACCGGGGCGGTCTAGAACAGCGCGTTCGAGAGCGCAAGCCGCGCGGGACCGATCGCCGGGTTATCGAGACCGACGATCTCGAACAGGTCGAGCAGATGGGTGCGCGCCTCGCCGCGCTCTTCGCCGGAGTTGAGCCGCACCGCCTCGACGAGGAGCGCGAAGGCGGCGGCAAGGTCACCGGCCATCACGGCAGCATCGGCCGCAAGGCAGGCCGCAGCGACGTCAGCAGGGTCGGCGGCCACAGCCGCAAGCGCGGCCTCGAGGTCGACGCCCTCGGTGCGCTCCATCAGCCGCACCTGCGAGCGCGCCGCCAGGGCGTACTCGTCGGTCGGCGAAGCGGCCAGAATCGTGTCGTAGGCCGCGATGGCGGCGGCCCAGTCGCCACGGTCGATTGCGTCGGCCGCCACGTCGAAGAGCGGGTCAACGTCGTCAACCTCCGCGACCTCCTCAGCAGCCTCGGGCACGCCTCCCACCCGCCCGGTGACGCCCGCCTGCTCGGCGGCCTTGAGCACCTCCGCGAAGAGCATCTGCACCTGCGATTCGGGTACCGGGCCCTCGAACGGGAGAGGCAGAGGTTGGCCGCCGATGACCGCGAATACAGCGGGGAGCGCCTGAACCCGGAACGCCTGCCCGATGCGCGGGTGGGCGTCGACGTCGACGCTGGCGAGAACGAGGCGACCGCCCGACTCGGCCACCACCTTCTCGATCACGGGTGACAACTGCAGGCCCGGGGTCGACCACGCGCCGCGGAAGTCGACGATGACGGGCACGGTCATCGATCGCTCAATGACCTCCGTCTGGAAGTTGGCCTCGGTGGCCTCGACGATGACCCCCTCGGGAGCCGTGGCCCGGGTTGCGGCCGATCGCTCGGCCGCCTCCCGCTGGGCGGCAAGGGCAGCGAGGTCGATGCCACCACGGGGCACGAAGGGCTGGTTGCTCATGGGCACATCATCCCGTGACCGGGGGCGACAGGTATCACGGGAGGTCACCTGAGCGGTCGACCCTTGAGTTTGGGTAGGCGAGATACCCCCGCTGCGTGGCGATGTGGTCGGCGAGGAAGCGCGCGTCGTGCCACACCCCCCAGATGAAGCTTGACCCGCGGCGTGACAGCCACGGGAGCCCGAGGAAGTACACGCCCGGCTCAGCCGACACTCCGCGGCGGTGGCTTGGCCGGCCATTCTCGTCGAACGCGTCGACCTGCAGCCATCGGTAGTCGGACGTGTAGCCGGTCGCCCACACGATCGACGTCACACCCGCGGCCGCCAGGTTGAGTTCGAGTAGAGGGTTGGTGGCGCGAGCCGGCATGGGACCCAGAACATGGGCTTCGGGCTCCGCCGGGAGGTCGATGCCGGTACTCGAGACGTAGGCGTCGGCCTCGCGCAGCAGCGCTAGGTACGAGTCGTCGCCCGCGGCAATGAGGTCGGCGAGGTTGGGAGCGAACCGCACCACCCCGTCGACGTACCCAGCAGTGAGGCCGAGGAGCGTCACGCCGCGTGAGGCGAGGTCGCGCAGGTCAACTGTGCGGCCGCCGTGAGCGCCGCTGACGGCGATGGTGACGTGCTCGGCTCCCGCCGGCGGGGTCTGGGCGTCCCAGATACCCAGCACGCCCAGCCACCACACGTTGTCGCGACCTCGGTACCGACGTGGCGGGCGCTCATGCGGGCCCACGCTCAGGTAGGTCGTGCGCCCCGACGACTGCAGTTCATCGGCGATCTGAACGCCCGACGAGCCTGACCCCACGACGAGCACAGCTCCCGCCGGCAGCTGGTCGGGATTGCGGTAGTCGCTGGAATGAATCTGCAGCACGCTCGCGCCCTCGGGCACCACGGGAGGGATGGCCGGAACCTGAAAGGCGCCGGTGGCTGACACCACGAAGAGCGCGTCAAAGTCACCGGCCGACGTCTCAACCAAAAAACCTGCACGTGCCTCGTGAGGGCGCACCGACGTGACCTCCACACCACAGCGAATCGGCGCGGAGACGTGCTCGGCGTACTTCACGAGGTAGTCGACCACCTGGTCGCGTGGCGCGAAGTCGTCGGGCGCCAGACCCGCGAACTCCATACCAGGAAAGCGATCGTGCCACGCAGGACCGTTGGCCACCAATGAGTCCCAGCGCTCAGAGCGCCAGCGCTCGGCCACACGGCTGCGCTCAAGCACCACATGCTCGATGCCCAGTGCCCCGAGGTGCTCGCTCATGGCGATGCCTGCCTGACCGGCACCTACGACGACTACCTCCACCGTCTCGGTGGACATCGCACCCCTCCCATCGCCTGCTCCTCGACCCGAGGCCGGGCCTGCACCACTCAACCGGCTCGCATCCCCATACCGCGCCCGTGTTTGGGCCTAAGGTATCCGTTGTGACGCACCGCCGGATCCGTCCCTTCAATACACGCGACACGTACCCTGAGCAGAAGCTCGATAATGACCTGTGCCAGGCGGTGGTCGCCGGCAACACCGTCTACCTGCGCGGGCAGATCGGGCAGGACCTCGACAGCCGCGAGAGCGTGGGCATCGGCGATGTCGAGGCGCAGGCTGAGAAGGCGATGGCGAACATCGCGATGCTGCTCGAGGAGGCAGGATCTGAGCTCGGCGACATCGTGAAGGTGACCATCTACCTCACTGATATCCGGTATCGCGAGCCTGTCTACCGAGTCGTGGGCCGCTGGCTCAAGGGCGTGTTCCCGGTGTCGACCGGCATTGTGGTGTCTGCGCTAGCGCGGCCCGAGTGGCTAGTCGAGATCGACGCCACCGCCGTGATCCCTCCGGATCGCCCATGACCTTCAGCATCGTCGGACGCTGTGCGCGCACCGGGGCCGTCGGAGTTGCCATCACCAGTTCTAGCCCAGCGGTCGCCTCGCGCTGCGCCTACGTGCGACCGGGCGTGGGCGCCGTCGCTACGCAGAACGTTACCGACCCGCGGCTCGGGCCCGCCCTGCTCGACGCTCTCGCGCTCGGCGCGACCGCGCAGGAGGCTATTGCCGAGATCAGCAGTCGGGCCTCGGCGGCTGAGTACCGCCAGCTGACCGCGGTTGACGCGCACGGCGGTACCGCGGTGTTCAGCGGAAGCCTGTCCCTCGGCGTGAACGGCGACGTCGTCGGCGCCGACTGCGTGATCGCGGGTAATCTGCTCGCCTCGCCCGACGTGCTCCACGCCGTGGCAGTGGCCTTCGAGGCCGACCCCGCGGCCGACCTCGGGGAACGGCTCGTCGGCGCACTCGAGGCCGGACTTCGGCAGGGCGGTGAGGCCGGCCCGCTGCACTCGGCCGGCATGCTCGTCGCGCAGGATGTCGAGTGGCCCACCACCAACCTGCGTGTCGACTGGAGTGACCACCCCATCGGCGACCTTCGCGCCCTGTGGGAGCTGTGGCTGCCGCAGCGCGATGACTACGTCACCCGGGCGCTCGACCCGGCGAGTGCGCCCGGCTACGGGGTTCCCGGAGACGACCGATGAGCGCCACGTCAGCCCGCAACGCCATCACCGCGTCAGTGCAGCGCGACGCCGAGGGCATCGTCGGCCTCAGCCACCGCATCCATGCCCACCCCGAGACGGCCTGGGAGGAGCACCGCTCGTCGGCATGGGTGGGCGAGGCGATGGCCGCCGCTGGCTTCGATACCGAGTCGACCTACCTCGGCCTCGACACGGCGGTGCGGGCCACCCTCGGCAGCGGTCCCCTGCACCTGGCCCTATTCGCCGAGTACGACGCCCTTCCGGGACTCGGCCACGCCTGCGGCCACAACATCATCGCCGCGTCGTCAGTGGGGGCCGCCATCGCTCTCGGCGCACTGGTCGACGACCTTGGCCTCACGGTCACGCTGTTCGGCACCCCCGCCGAGGAGGGGTCCGGCGGCAAGATCGTGATGCTCGAGCGCGGCGCCTTCGAGGGCGTCCACGCTGCGGCGATGGCACACCCCGGCCCGGTCGACGTCGCCGAGGCCCGGCCCTACGCGGTGGCGCATATCGACGTGTCGTACCGCGGGCGAGCCGCCCACGCGGCCGCCTTCCCCGAGCAGGGCCTCAACGCTGCCGACGCCTTCACGGTGGCGCAGGTGGCGGTCGGCCTGCTGCGCCAGCACCTCACACCCGACACGCGCGTGCACGGCATCATCACGCGCGGAGGCGAGGCTCCCAACGCCATCCCCGAGTTGACGCAGGGCGTTTGGTACGTGCGCGGCACCACCACCGACGACATGCTTGCCGCGCGCGAGCGAGTGGAGCGCTGCTTCGAGGCCGGGGCCATCGCCACCGGCTGCGAGCTCGACTTCCACGATCACAGCCCGCCCTATCAGGAGTTCCGCACCGACTTCGCGCTGCTCGACCTGTACGTGCGCAACGCCGAGGGGCTCGGCCGCCGCTTCCACGACGGCAGCGAGGGCCTCGGGCGCATGAGCCGGGCGAGCACCGACATGGGCAACGTGTCGCAGCTCCTCCCCTGCATCCATCCCTACATCGGCATCGAGTCGGCCCCGGCACTCAATCACCAGCGCGCGTTCGCAGACGCCTCCATCTCCCCCGCGGCCGACCGCGCCACGCTCGACGCCGCACTAGGGCTGGCGCTCACCCTGGCCGACGCGGCGGCCGACCCGGTGACCCGCGAACGACTGATCTCGGGCGCGACACCATGATGCTCAAGCAGGCGCATTCCACCACGATTGGAAGGCAGTGAGCATGGGCCGTAACCGCGACGAGTGGCAGGCAGTGGCCGACGCACTCAGCCCCCGCACCCAGGCCTTTATCGGCGGATCATTTCGCGACGCCCGCAGTGGCCTGACCACCCCGGCCATGAGCCCGGTCACGGGTGCGTCGCTGGCCGACGTCGCCGAATGCGACGCAGTCGACGTCGACGACGCGGTGCGAGCTGCCCGCGGGGTGTTCGAGTCGGGCAGTTGGTCGCGCGCGTCGGCGGGCGAGCGGCAGGCCACCCTCACCCGGCTCTCCGACCTGATCCTCGCCAACCTCGACCAGCTCGCCGTTACTGAGACTCTCGACATGGGCAAGCTCGTCACCGACGCGCACACCATCGACGTTCCCGGCAGCGCGATGATCCTGCGCTGGTACGCCGAGGCAATCGACAAGGTGTCGGGCGAGGTTCCGGTCACGCCTCCAGGCAACCTCGCGATTGTTGAGCGCGTGCCGCTCGGCGTCGTCGGGGCGGTCATCCCATGGAACTACCCGATGGAGATGGCCATCTGGAAGCTCGCGCCCGCGCTCGCCGCCGGCAACAGCGTGGTGCTCAAGCCGGCCGAGCAGTCGCCGCTGTCGGCGCTGCGCCTCGCTGAGCTCGCCGCCGAGGCTGGCCTGCCCGACGGCGTGCTCAACGTGGTGCCCGGCCGCGGCGAGACGGTGGGCCAGGCGATCGGCCGTCACCCCGACATCGACGTGCTCACCTTCACCGGGTCCACCGAGGTGGGCAAGTACTTCCTGAGCTACGCCGGCGAATCGAACATGAAGCAGGTGTGGCTCGAGTGCGGAGGTAAGAGCGCGAACCTCGTCTTCGCCGACGCCGACGACCTCGACGAGGCCGCCGAGTTCGCGGCCCGCGCGATCTTCTTCAATCAGGGCGAGGTGTGCTCGGCCAACTCTCGGCTGCTGGTGCAGCGCGAGATCGCCGACGACTTCACCGCGGCGGTCGCGGCGCGGGCGCGGGCCATTCGCGTGGGTCACCCGTTCGACCCAGCCTCGACGATGGGCCCGCTCGTCGACCGCGCGCACGCCGACCGGGTCGAGCGCTACCTCGGCGAGGGAGCCCGGCTTGGCCGAGTAGTCGCCGGCGGTTCACGCCTCACCGTGGAGGGCTCGGACTGCTATGTGGAGCCCACGGTTATCACCGGCCTGCCCATGGACAGTTCGCCGGTGGCCGAGGAGATTTTCGGGCCGGTGCTCGCGGTGATCCCCTTCGATACCGAGGACGATGCCCTGCGCATCGCCCACGACACCCCCTACGGCCTCGCGGCGTCAGTCTGGACTGGCAGCCTGTCGCGCGCCCACCGGGTGGCCGAGCGACTACATGCGGGCACGGTGTCGGTCAACACCGTCGACGCCCTCGGCGTGACCACTCCCTTTGGCGGGTTCAAGCAATCGGGCTTCGGCCGCGACCTGTCACTGCACGCGCTCGACAAGTTCACCGGGCTCAAGACAACCTGGATTAGGTACTGAGGAGATCATGCGAGCCACACTCACCAGCCGACCCTCCGCCGACGTTATCGTCGTCGGGTTCCATGACGACCGACGTCCAGCTGCGGGCGCCGTCGAGGGAGCTCAGGGCTCGGGCGTCGACCTTCAGGCCGCCGTTGCTGGGTCGCCGGGGTTCCGCGGCAGCGTCGACGACTCCCCGCTCGTGATCCCCCCCACCGCCTCCGGCCGACCCACGGTCATCGTCGCCGGGCTCGGCTCGCGCGCCACCGTTTCACCCGACACCATTCGCACCGCCTCGATGCGCGCCATATCGGTGGTGCGCGGGCAGCGCAGTATCGCCACCACGCTCGGCCAGAGCGGAGCCGATCGCCCTGAGTCGGTGCGCGCCGCGGTGGAGGGCACGCACTTCGGCTGTTTCCAGCGCCCGCGCCCCGAGGGTCCGGCTACGCCGGCACACGAGTCGCTTCCGACGTCGGTAGCGGTGGTGCTGCCGGCGGCCGATGCGCGCGACCGACGGGTGCGTGAAGCCCTGAAGCGCGGACAGATCGTGGGCGAGCGGCTCACCTGGGTGCGCACGCTCACCGACACCCCTGCCGGGCACCTCACCCCGACCATGCTGGCCGATGAGATCGCCCGCGACGCGCGCGAGGCCGGAGTCACAGTGCGCGTGTGGACGCAGCGGCAGATCCGTGCGCGCGGCTTCGGCGGGCTGCTGGCGGTGGCCAAGGGCAGCGCCGAGCTACCGCAGGTGGTCGAGCTGTCCCTCGGCGACCAGACCGCGCCGCTGGGCATCACCGGCAAGGGAATCACCTTCGACGCGGGCGGTATCAACCTCAAGAAGCCGCTCAGCGAGGTGCACTGGATGAAGTCCGACATGGCTTCGGCGGCCGCCGTGGCAGGCGCGGTGTCGGTAGCCGCCCGGCTTGGGTTGCCGGCCGGTGTCCGCGCCATCCTGCCGCTTACGGAGAACATGGTGAGCGGCACCGCCACCCGGCCCGGCGACGTCGCGGTGCACCCGGGCGGCATGACCACCGAGGTGCTCGACACCGACTGCGAAGGCCGCGTGATCCTGGCCGACGGCATCGCGTACCTGCGTCTGCAAGGCGTCAGCGGCATCATCGACGTGGGCACCCTCACCGACGCCGCGGGCTTCGGGCCCGACCTGTGGGTCGGAGCCAGCAATGACGATGCGCTCATGGGCGAGGTGCT